>JBJESB010000112.1:0-34636 GCA_051882575.1 Oscillospiraceae bacterium | reverse complement strand
CCTCGGGTCGGGTACGACAAGCGTTGTAGCCAAAAAGCTGGGCAGAAGCTACATAGGAATAGAAGCGAACGAGCAGTATTGCGTATGGGCTGAAAAGCGTCTGGAAATGGCGGATTCCGATAAATCAATTCAGGGCTATACAAACGGAGTGTTCTGGGAAAGAAACTCGCTGTCGCAGCAAAATTCGGCTGTTAAAAAGGAGGATTCTACAGGTGAGCATGATATTGAGCAAATCCACTTTGGATTATTTGGAGAATAGGCTTATTGAAGAGCTTTCAAAGGTTCCTGATTTTCAGAATAAGAGAATAAACAGCAGCCCCAGAGCGGTCGGAGATACTGTTCAGGGAGTAATCGGAGAAGTGCTTCCGCGCTGTTTTCCGCCAGATACAATCAGCGAATTCAGCAGTGATTTTTCAAGGCGGGCAATGGCGGATGTATCGTTTAATGACGCTGACGGGAATTATTTTGCGGTTGATATAAAAACGCACAATGTATCAACGGCGTTTAATATGCCCAATCTGACATCCGTGCAGCGCTTGGCGAAATTCTATAAGGAGAGCACAAACTATTTTGCAATCCTTTTGGTTGAATACAAGGTGGAGAATGATAAGCTGGTATTTACGGGAGTGTGCTTTGTTCCTATCGAGCATCTGGAGTGGTCTTGTCTGACTCTGGGAGCATTGGGCTGGGGACAGATTCAAATAGCAAATTCCAATAAAATAAATATAAACAGGAATAATACCCGCGCCGATTGGATGCTTGAGCTGTGCAGAAGATTGAATAAGTTTTATACAGAAGAAATTAAGAAAAACACAGATAGAAGAGATTATTTTCAAAAGCTGCAAAATGAGCTGGAAGGAAAATAACTCAAAAATGAAATGACTTTAATTGCGCAAAGTATATATGAGATGTTCCTCATAAGTGCAACGGCTCTCCGAGCGTTACTCGAAGAGCCGATTTTTATTGCCTTGTTACCTCGCGGACCGCAAATCCGTTTTCAACAGCACAGATTTCGGCGCGAGAGCCGTGCTTGAGCTCGCCGCTAATCATTTTTGCGGAGAGCATATCCTCAATTTCAGAGACGATTACGCGGCGCAGCGGTCTTGCACCCATATCCGAGCAGTGAGCGTCCGCGCATAGCTTTTTTACAGTGTTTTCGGCAAAGAGAAGCTCAATTCCGCATTTGCCTGCGCGCTCGGCAAGAGTATTCAGCATAAGCCCGCAGATTTGCTCAAGCTGCTCTTCACCCAGACGCTCAAATACCACAACGCTGTCAATTCGATTGATAAACTCGGGTCGAAGCTGCTTTTTCAGCGCTCCCATAACATCCGCCTTGTCGGTCGGTGCGCCGCCAAAGCCAACCTTGCTGCGCGTCATTTCTTCAGCGCCGATATTGCCCGTCATTATTACGATTGAGTTGGTAAAATCCGCCTTGCGCCCGTTTGAGGAGGTCAGCGCGCCGTCCTCCAGAATTTGCAGCAGCAGATTCAGAACATCGGGATGCGCCTTTTCAATTTCGTCGAACAGCACAACGGAATACGGCGTTTTGCGGATTCTGCTTATCAGCTGCCCCTCCTCCTCGTAGCCTACATAGCCCGGAGGCGAGCCGATAAGCTTTGAAACCGAATGCCTCTCCATAAACTCGGACATATCGAAACGAATCAAGCGGTGTTCATCACCGAAAACCGCCTCTGCCACTGCGCGGGAAAGCTCTGTTTTTCCAACGCCCGTCTGCCCCAGAAACAAAAATGAGCATACCGGACGGTGCGGGTCGCGAAGCCCGGCTCTGCCGCGTCTGATTGCCCCCGCAACCAGTTCAACCGCCTTATCCTGCCCGATAACGCGCTTTTTCAGCAGCGTTTCCATATCCGAGAGCCGCCTGCATTCGTCGGTGTTAAGCCGCGAAACGGGTATTCCTGTAAGCGCCGAGGCGGTCAGTGCAATATCGTCGCTGTCAACCATATATTTTCCCGCCGAGCGGCACACAGCGGACATCAGCTCGCTTTGCGCCGAGCGCAGCTTTGCGGCGGTTCCCAGCTGTCTGCGCGAAACAGCCGCGGAAATGCCGCTGTTCAGTTGAGCAATCTCGTCTGCTGTTACTGCGCCGTATTCGCGCAGACGTACTCCCGCAGCGGTTTCATCCACAAGGTCAATTGCCTTGTCGGGCAGATTTCTGTCGGTAATATACCGCGCAGAAAGCCGTACTGCCGCTTCAAGCGCGTCGTCGGTGATGACTACATTGTGGTGAGTTTCATATTTCAGCCGTATCCCTTTCAGAATCTCCAGTGTTGCCTGCTCTGTGGGCTGTTCAACGGTTATTGGCTGAAAACGCCGCTCCAGCGCGGGGTCTTTCTCAATAAACCGACGATATTCCTCGGTTGTGGTTGCGCCGATAAGACAGATTTCGCCACGCGCCAGCTGCGGCTTGAGTATATTTGCCGCGTCAATTGCGCCCTCTGCCGCGCCTGTTCCGACTATCCCATGCAGCTCGTCGATAAACAGAATGATGTTCTTGCTGTTTGCTGCTTCGTCGATTACCGTCTTTATGCGTTCCTCAAAATCGCCGCGGTATTTTGCACCCGCCAGCATAGCCGTTAAGTCCAGCGAGTAAATGCGCTTGCCGCAAAGCTCGGCGGGAACACGCTTTTCTGCGACAAGCTGCGCAAAGCCTTCAACAACGGCGGTTTTTCCTACTCCCGCCTCGCCGATAAGGCAGGGGTTGTTCTTGTAGCGACGTAAAAGCACCTGCACAATGCGCGAAATCTCGTTGTCGCGCCCGATTACGGGGTCGAGCTTTCCTGCCGCGGCAAGCTCGGTAAGGTCGCGCCCGTATTTTGTCAGAGCGGGCGTTTTGGCGCGGCGTTCCTTGTCGGATTCCTCAAAGCTCGGCTCAACAAATCTTCGCGCAGTAACCTCGCCCGAGAGTTTTGCCATATTCGCGCCGAGGTCTGTCAGAATAGCGCAGGCGTAGCAGTCCTTGTCGAGAAGAAGCGCTTTCAGCAGATGCTCTGTTCCCGCACTTTTGCAGCCCTCGCCTGCGGCGAGACTGATTGCGTCTTCCATTATCCTTTTGCTGCGCGGCGTAAGGTCGGAGGCTCCCAGCCTTGTAGGTACGCCCTTGCCAATCAGCGATTCCAGCTTGGCAAGAACCTCGCGTCTGGTAACGCCGTGCTTACGCAGACACAGCGCCGAGGGGAAGCTGTCATCTGCGGTAAGCCCGTAAAGAATGTGTTCCGTGCCGACATAGGTATGACCAAAGCCCATAGCGGCTGCAACGGCGGCGTTCAGCGCGCGAGTTCCCAAATCGGTAAATCCGTTGAATGAAATCATGCTAACAGTCCTTTCAGATAATTGCCGCGGTTTTTGCGGCTTACAATCATAATTATAGACCAAATACAGGAAATTATTTGCGCTGCGGAAATTTTATTTTTTGCATAATATGCGGAATAATTTCAGTAACCAAAAAATATCAGCCGCATAATATGTACCATGAAACGAAGGCTTCGCTGGGAAGCCGGATTTCATAATGCTTATTAAGGAGGACATTATTATGTCAGGCTTCAATTTCGGTAACAACAACTGCTGCTGCTGGATTATCATTATCCTGCTCATCATCCTGTTCTGCGGCAATGGCTGCGGCTTCTGCGGCAACAGAGATAACAACTGTGGTTGTGGCTGCGATAACAACTGTGGCTGTGGCTGCTGATAAGCTCTGTTGATTTCTCGGCTGAATAAAAAAATGCCCCCTCTCATTGGCATACGCTCCTGAGAGGGGGCAATCTTTTGTGATTTTACAGCTGCTGAATGTATTTGCTCCATTGCTTGTCGCTCGGAAGCGTTGTAAGCAGGTCAAAGCAGCGGGATTCGCCAAAATCCTCATACTCTTCGGTGAGAACATCCAGCCAGTATTCTCCGACTGCGTCGCGCAGCTCTTCAAGGCGGCGGCGAAGTAAATCCGCGCCTATCGTGAAAGCGCTCTCGTAATCGCACCAAAGCTCAATCATCATATCCTCGTCGAAGCCAAGCTCCCTCAGCACTCCGAAGGCTTTGGCATATATTTCGTACAGCGCGCTGTCCGTAATGGCTGCATAAAAATCTTCGTCGATTTGTGTCAGCAGGTCTTTTGCAAATTCCTCGCTGAAACCCAGACCAATCAGCTTGTCAATTTCCATTTTACACCTCGTTACATCATATCAATCGTGTTTTGCAGCGCTTTTTTGTATTCCTCGCGAACATAAGCGGGCTCCAGAATTTCCGCCTTGCCGCCGAACTGGAACATCCAGCTGAAGAACGGCATTGTCGGCTTAACGCGCGGTCGGATAATAAAATGCTCGCTGTCCTCGGGAATGATTCTGACGTCATGCCCGAAACGGTCCAGCACAGGATTTACCAGATTATTTGTAAAGCGCAGCTTAACCTCCTCAATCTTGCCCGTAAACATGGAGAAGCATGAACTGAGGTGGTCTGCAAGCTCCTTGCGGTCGGCTTTTACCGTAATATCCTCATCCAGCACCGTAACGCTTTCCATACGGTCAATGCGGAAATTGGTCAGCGCCTCGGGGTGCTTTTCGTAGTAAGCCACAAGATAATAAGCGTCTCTGTCCCATACAATGGCATACGGCGAGCATACGCGCAGACCGTCGCGGAACTTTTTGCGCTTTTTAACGTCGTAATCGAAATACTTGAACGAAATCTGTTTGTGAGTATCAATAGCAAACTGTATTTCGTTGACGCTGAAAAATACCTTCTCGTTTACGGATTTGGGTCGCGAGGTAACATATACGTCGTGGCGCAGCTTTTCAGCCTGATACTTGCTGCAAAGACGTGTGAGCTTTGTCAGCAGGCTCTGGGCGGTTTCCTTTGTAAGGAAGATAGATGAACTGATTGCATTCGCCAGCATTTGCAGCTCGGGCATGGTAAAACCGCTTGAACCCTCGGAGGTACCCTCGGGGCTGAACAGCCATTGGTTATGGTCGGTGATTCTGTATCCCGAGTTTCTGCCGTGGTCAACCTCAAGCTCAACGCCCGCGCAGTCCTTGAGCGCCTTAAGGTCGCTGTAAATTGCCTTTCGCGCAGCGCTGCAGCCGCATTCGTCAAGGTAATCAATAATCTGCGGCATTGTAACCATGTGGTCGCTGTCTGTGTTTTCCAGCAGATACTGGAACAGATACAGAATGCGCAGACGCTGCATCATCATATCCTTATCTTCGCTGCCTGTTGTTTTTTTATCCATGTGAGATTCCTCCTTGTGTATAGTAGTGTTGGAGTATCGCCGTTAGGGAAACGCTGAATAAATCGGGTTCGGAACGGATACGCTGCGCTTTATTCGGCGTATTATTGGGAATGTTTTTTTGCTGTCCCTATTATAGCACAATTATATCACATTTACTGTTCCTTTGCAAGGACATTTTAGAGATTTCCGAAAAAATTCTTTTTCCGCTTGATTTATGGAAAGGAATATAGTATAATCAAGGTATGGGTTTTCTTGATTAAACACCGAAAAGGAGCGAAACAATGAAAAGGACATTAGATTGGAACGAATATCTTAGGGTATCGGCAAAGGCAGTATCCGAGGGCTGTGTTCTGCTGTGCAATCAAAACGGCGCGCTGCCGCTGAAAAAGGACAGTGAGGTTGCTGTTTTCGGCAGGATTCAGCTTCACTATTACAAGAGCGGCACAGGCTCGGGCGGCATGGTGAATGTTTCCGAGGTTATCGGCATAACCGAGGGACTGAAAAGGCGCGGAGCAAAGCTCAACGAGGAGCTGCTGGAGGTTTACAAAAAGTGGGACAGCGAGAACCCGTACGAGCAGGGCATGGGCTGGGGCGCAGAGCCGTGGTCACAGGCAGAAATGCCGCTGGATGACGAGCTTGTAAGCCGTGCGGCGCAGACCTCTGATACGGCAGTTGTAATTATCGGCAGAACGGCAGGCGAGGAGCAGGATAATTCTGTGTCCGAGGGCTCGTATTTGCTTTCGGCGCTTGAGGAGGATATGCTGCGAATTACCCGCGAGTATTTCAGCAAGGTGGTTGTGCTGCTTAATGTAGGCTCAATTATCGACATGAGCTTTGTTGAAAAATACAGCCCCGATGCCGTGATGTATGTATGGCAGGGCGGTATGGTCGGCGGACTTGGTACGGCTGATGTGCTGCTGGGTACGGTAAGTCCCTCGGGTAAGCTCCCCGATACTATTGCAAAGAACGTTTCGGATTATCCCTCGGCAGATAATTTCGGCGACCCGAACCGTGATTTCTACGAAGAGGATATTTATGTCGGCTACCGCTATTTTGAAACCTTTGCGAAAGACGCAGTGCTGTATCCGTTCGGATTCGGAATGTCCTACACCGATTTTGAGCTGACATTTGTCAAGGCGGAGATATGCGACGGAATGCGCTCGGTTAACGCACAGGTAAGGGTTAAGAATATCGGTGAATACAGCGGCAAGGAGGTTGTTCAGGTTTACTGCGAGGCTCCGCAGGGAAAGCTTGGCAAGCCTGCACGCGTGCTGTGCGCTTACGGCAAAACCAAGGAGCTTGCGCCGGGCGAGAGCCAGACGCTAAAATTCAGAATAGTCACCGCCTCGCTTGCTTCTTATGACGATGGCGGAGTGACCGGCAGAAAAGCCTGCTTTGTGCTTGAAAAGGGCGATTACAAATTCTACTTTGGTACTGATGTCCGCACGGCAAAACAGCGCTTCGCATTCACTCTTGATAAGGGCAGAGTAACCAAGCGCTGCAAGACTGCGCTTGCGCCCGTGCTTCCGTTCAGAAGAATGAAAAACAGCAACGGAATGCTTACCTTCGAGCGTGTTCCGCTTTCGGATGTAAACGAGAGCCTGCGCAGAATTGAAGCAATCCCCGAGGAAATACCGTACACCGGCGATAAGGGAATCAAGCTTGCCGATGTTTACAACGGCAAGAATACTCTGGATGAGTTTGTAGCGCAGCTTTCCGATACCGACCTTTCTTACATTATCCGCGGAGAGGGCATGGGCAGCCCCAGAGTAACAGCAGGTACTGCCGCAGCATTCGGCGGTGTTTCCGACAGCCTTGCGGCGTTTGGAATACCCGCAGGCTGCTGCTCCGACGGACCCTCGGGTATGCGTCTGGACTGCGGCACAAAGGCATTCAGCCTGCCCAACGGAACAATGCTTGCTTCTACCTTTAACAGCGAGCTGCTTACCGAGCTGTTTACCTATATGGGACTTGAAATGCACGCCAACAAGGTTGACTGCCTGCTGGGACCTGGCATGAACATACACCGTCATCCGCTTAACGGCAGAAACTTTGAGTATTTCTCGGAGGACCCGTATCTTACGGGAATGACTGCGTCTGCGGAGCTTAAGGGCTTGCAGGCGGCAGGAGTTACGGGAACTATCAAGCATTTCTGCGGCAACAATCAGGAAACAAACAGACATTTCCTTGATTCGGTCGTGTCCGAGCGTGCGCTGCGTGAGATATATCTTCGCGGCTTTGAAATAGCAATCAGGCGCGGCGGAGCGCAGACAATAATGACCACCTACGGCTCGCTTAACGGTGTGTGGACAGCGGGCAGCTACGACCTGACCACAACCGTTCTGCGTGAGGAATGGGGCTTTAAGGGCTTTGCAATGACCGACTGGTGGGCAAATATCAATCGCCGTGGCAAGCAGCCCGACAAGAGCGATTTTGCGGCAATGGCAATGGCACAGAACGACGTGTACATGACCTGCCCCGACGAATCCCCCGAGTACGGCAACACAATCGAATCACTGGAAAAGGGCGAGCTGCGCAGAGCGGAGCTTCAGCGCAATGCAAAGAATGTGCTTGGATTCCTGCTTGAAACTCACGCAATGAAGCGTCTTATGGGCATTGACGACGAAACCGAGATTATCAACCGCCCCGCTGACGGAGAGATTGACAGCACAAATGTTGAGTACTTCAAGGTGGGCGAGGATACTACCATTGATTTAAGCAAGATATGCACCGACAAGGGCACAAGCTATGCGTTTGTTCTGGATATGGAGAAGCCGGGATTCTACCGCGCTACCCTTACCGCAAGCTCCGAGCAGAGCGAGCTTGCACAGATTCCGGTATCGCTGTTTGCTCTTGGTATTCCGATAGGCACAATGACATGGAACGGCACAAACGGCGAGCCTGTATCAATGTCGCGTGAGTTCCCGATATTCTCCCGCTTTGAGGCGCTGCGTCTGTATTTTGCGCAGAGTGGAATAAAGATGCACAGCATAAGAATGGAATATCTGGGAGAGGAACAGCCGTGATAAAGCCGATAGTAAAGGATAAATTCCTGCTTTCACAGAAAAGCAGCGAAGCGGACAAGAACGACAGCGGCATTGTCACAGACCTTCAGGATACGCTGAAGGCTCACAGGCATGAGTGCGTGGGAATGGCAGCGAATATGATTGGCGCACTCAAGCGCATAATAATCGTGGAAGCCGAACAGCGTACGCTTGTGATGATAAATCCCGTGATAGTGTGGGCTTCGCCCGAAACCTACAACGCCGAGGAGGGCTGTCTGTGCCATGAGGGAACAAAGCCCGTAACGCGTCACCGCAGCATTGAAGTGGAGTTTGCGTCGGCGGGCAAGAAACGCTCCCGCAAAAGATATTCGGGCTTTACCGCGCAGATTATTCAGCATGAGATAGACCACCTTAACGGGATGCTGGTCTAAATGAAAAAAGCCCTTGATTTTTGCGGAAAAATGTGGTATGATATAAGCGGTAAGGCATATATAGTGCATATTCCTAACAGAGATGGAGGTATTTAAGATGGCAGTAAATCTTCAGAAAGGTCAGAAGGTTGACCTTACCAAGGGTAACGCAGGTCTTCGCTCGATAATGGTAGGTCTGGGCTGGGATGAGGCACCGCGCGGTTTCTCGCTGTTTTCCAAGCACGAGGATATCGACTGCGACGCTTCGGCAATTCTTATCAATGCGCAGACGGGCTTGCTTATGGGACCGAAAGATGTTGTATATTTCGGCAACCTTGCGCACGAAACCGGCGCTGTACGTCACATGGGCGATAATCTTACCGGTGCGGGCGATGGCGACGACGAGCAGATTCTTGTAGAGCTTCCCAAGCTCGGCTCGACATATTCCAAGATAGTATTTGTTGTAAACATCTATCAGGCTATGCAGCGCAAGCAGCATTTCGGCATGATAAAGAATGCATTTATCAGACTTGTAGACGCTGATAAGAACGTTGAGCTGTGCCGCTACAATCTTTCCGAAAACTATGACGGCAGAACAGCGATGATTTTCGGTGAGATTTACAACTATAACGGCGAGTGGAAGTTCAGTGCAATAGGCGAGCCCACAAACGATAATTCCATCAGCGAGATGGCAGCGAGATATCAGAGATAACGGGAGGTAATCACCATGACAAAGAAGCTTGTAATCATTGCCGGAATCATTACAATAGCAGCTCTTGCAGCTGCGGCGGTTGCGTATTTCCTCACAAGAAAGACAGATATCATGGAAGAGCTGGATTTTGATGAGGATGACGAAATCTGAATCTGACGGCGCAAAATAAATATGCCGCACACGGGCTTTGCCTTTGTGCGGCTTTTTTATGAGAGGTACTGAAATGTCAAAGGAAAAAGAGATTAAAACCAACGCAATGCGTATGCTGGATAAGCTGAAAATCAATTACAGGGTAAATCTGTACGAGTGCGACGAGTTTATCGACGGAGTGCATATTGCGGACAAACTGGGGCAGAGCTATGAATGCTCATTTAAGACTCTTGTGACGGTTGGAAAGAGCAAGGCGTACTATGTTTTTGTCCTGCCGATTCACAAGGAGCTTGATATGAAAAAGTGCGCGCGTGCAGTGGGCGAGAAATCGCTGGAAATGGTTCATGTCAAGGATATAAACGCTGTCACGGGGTACATTCGCGGCGGGTGTACGCCAATCGGAATGAAAAAGCAGTACAAAACCGTGATACATTCCTCCGCACTGGATTTTGATGAAATCATAGTAAGCGGCGGCAAGCTTGGCGCGCAGCTGATGCTTTCGCCAAAGGATTTGGCGCTGGCTTGCAATGCGGTTTTTGAGGATATAATTGCGGAATAATTATGATGTAAAAACAGGCATATACCAAATAGCCAAAAAAAAGTATTATATTGATGAAAAATTAAGATAAATAATATATTGCCTAGCGGGAAAAATAATGCTATAATTTATTTGTGTCATTATGTCTGTTCATTACAGATTGAGATAAACATATTATTCTACATTTTACTACGGAGGAATTTGGCGATGTTCGGTTTTAACAAAGATATCGGAATTGATTTGGGTACGGCAAATACGCTGGTTTATATGAGAGGCAAGGGTATTATCATACGCGAGCCTTCTGTTGTTGCGGTTGACAGAAAAATGCAGTGCGTTCGCTATGTTGGTCAGGAGGCAAAGGATGTAATAGGCAGAACACCGGGTTCTATTACAGCTGTAAGACCGCTGAAAGACGGCGTTATTGCCGATTTCGACATGACCTCAAGTATGCTGGAGCAGTTCATCAAAAAGGCGCTTAAGGGCAGAGGCAAGGCGCGTGTAATTATCTGCATACCCTCGGGCGTTACTGCGGTAGAGCGCCGCGCAGTTAAAGAAGCAGCACAGAATGCGGGCGCAAAGCGCGTTTCTATAATAGAGGAGCCCATGGCTGCGGCAATCGGCGCAGGTCTGCCTGTTGCAGAGCCTATCGGCAGCATGATAGTGGATATCGGCGGCGGAACAAGCGAGGTTGCGATTATTTCACTGGGCGGCATTGTTACGGCGCGCTCGGTAAGAGTTGCGGGCGACGCGTTCGACCAGGCAATCATTGATTATATCAAGAAGAAGTACAGCCTGCTTATCGGTGAGCGCACGTCGGAGGATGTCAAAATGAATATCGGCTCGGCTTTCAAGACCGAAGAAAACGAGCCCACAATGGATATTAAGGGCAGAAATCTGCTTACCGGTCTGCCGGAGAATATCACCGTAACCAGCGAGGAAATCAGAGAAGCTATCTCTGCGCCGCTGGAGCAGGTAATCGAGGCAATCAAGAACACGCTTGAGCAGGCTCCGCCCGAGCTTGCTGCGGATATAATCGAAACAGGAATCATGCTTGCGGGCGGCGGCGCGCTGCTTAAGGGTCTGAAGGAGCTTATAGAGCACGAAACGGGTATGCCCGTAAAGCGCGCGGAGCGCCCTCTGGACTGCGTTGCGGACGGCACGGGCAAGGTGCTGGAGAATATCGACAAGCTTGAGGATGTTCTCAGCGAGGACGATACAATCTATTGATGAATAGATGAAAGAATTTTTTCATAGTGTAAAATTCAGAATACTGATATGTATTGCCGCGCTGCTGCTGGGACTTATGGCGTACGTTGCGGTATCGGCGGGGATAGAAACCCTGCCCGAGCAGATAATCAGCACGATAACCTATCCTTTTACGGCTGCGGCAAATACTATATCGGACAGTGTGAGCGGCTTTTTTGACAAGCTTTTGAATGCCGACACATATAAAGCGCAGAATGATGAGCTGCGCGAGAAATTAAGTGAGATGTACGGCAGAACAATGGATTATGACGAGGTAGCTGCGGAGAATGCGCGTCTGCGCGAAATGCTGGGCATAAAAGAGCGTAATCCGTCGTTTATTTTCACCGAGCCGTGCGATATCACCTCGCGCACAGCGGGCGATATATACGGCAGCTTTACCATAAACCGCGGCAGCCGCGACGGTATCTCGATAAACGATACCGTTATTTCCACTGTGGGACTTGTCGGCAGGGTCTCGGAGCTTGGTGCGGGCTACGCGACGGTTTCCACGATACTTTCACCGCAGATGAATGTCGGAGTAACCACTGTACGCACCAAGACAACGGGCGTTATCGAAAACGACCTGGAGAGCGCCGAAAACGGTATGTGCCTTATGAGCAATATACTTAAGGACGCGGATATTGCGGTGGGCGATGTAATAGTAACCTCGGGTCAGAGCGGATTGTTTCCTTCGGGGATAATTGTAGGCACGGTTAAAGAGGTATTTGACGATGCAAACGGGCTTTCAAAGCACGCGCTTATCGAGCCCACGGAGGACTGCTTTGATGTAACATCTGTATTTGTGGTTACGGATTTCAATGGCAAGGGTCTTTCGTTTGAAAGCGAATAAGGAGAGCTATGGTCAAAAGGATATCGCGGAGCAAGGCGCGTTCGCGTAAGGTCATGCTGCGCGCGTTTCTGCGCTGGCTGCTTTATGCGGCAGTCTTGCTTGTGTTTTATGTTGGAGAATGCGCCCCGCTGATACGCGGCTTTTGCCCGCTGCTGATAATTCCGCTGGCAACGGCGGTAGCAATGCACGAGGGCGAGCTTGCTGCGGGAGTTTTCGGCGTGTGCTGCGGATTGATGCTGGATATGGCGAGCGGCACTCTGCTTGGATTTTCTTCGTTGTGGCTGCTGGTTCTGTGCCCGTTTATTTCCTTGCTGGCGCAGTTCTGGATTAAGGTGAATTTTTTCAGCCACCTGCTGCTTAATGCAGGAGTATGCATTGTAATGGGCTTTTTGGATTTTCTGTTTCTGCATTGGGTATGGGAGGGAAATCAGTCGGTAATCTCGCTTAACCGGTTGGTCCTGCCCGCATATATCGGCGCGATTGTGCTTTCTGTACCGATTTATTTCCTTGTAAGAGGTATTTCGCGCAGATTCCGCGTAAAGGAAGAGCGCAGTCTGGAAGAATCCGCGCATACTGCGGAGGAAAACTCGGAGCGTAAGATTTAGGGCGTACAGAGGGGATAGAAATGTCAAAGATATCGGGATTTCTCCGTTCAATAATTCTTGCCGCGCTTGTAATCGCGGCTGCTTTCGTTTGCGGAATAAGATTGCTTCAGATACAGATTGCCGACGGCAACAAGTATCTTTCCATGACGAAGGCGACCTATGTTGCCGAGCAGACCATTGAAGCGGCGCGCGGAAAGGTGGCAGACTGCGAGGGTACTATTCTCAACACGAACAAGCTTTGTTACAGCGTGAATCTGCAGAGGGCTTCGCTGATACGCGGCACGGAGAACGAAATATTATACCGCGTGCTGACGGTGCTTGAAAAGAACGGCGAGGAGTGGAACGATACTCTGCCAATCAGCCGTACAAAGCCGTACAGATTTGAAACCGGCAGGGACAGCGCCATAGACGCGTTAAAATCCTCATATAAGCTGGGAGTTTACGCCACAGAGCAGAACTGTATGGACGCTTTGTACGCCAAGTATGAAATCGGCGAGGAATATACCGAGGAAATGCGCCGTGCAATTGCGGGCGTGCGCTATGAGATGACGCTGCGCGATTTTTCGAATCAGAATCGTTTTGTTCTTTCGGACAGCATCTCAACCGATACCATGACAGAGCTGAAAGAATTGAGCATAATGCTTGCGGGAGTGGATATCACCGAGGGCTGGGAGCGCGTTTATCTCGACGGCACGATTGCTCCGCACCTGCGCGGAACGGTTGGACTTATCTCGCCCGATAAGTACACCGAATTGAAAGACAGCGGCTACCTGATGAGCGATATTGTCGGAACCTCGGGCATTGAATCCGCAATGGAATCGGTGCTGCGGGGCGAACGCGGAGTAAGAAGCATTACGCGCAGCAGCAGCGGAGTAGCGCTGAAAGACGAGGTTACAAAGTCCCCGCAGGCAGGCAACAGCGTAATGCTTACTATCGACAGCGATTTCCAGCGCATGGTGCAGGAGATTGTGCAGTATCACATTGATTATTTACACTCCCCGAATTACACGACGCTTCACGATGCGCAGCACCGCGGCACGGAATGCTACAGCGGAGCTGCGGTGGTGCTGGATGTAAAAACGGGCGCTGTAATGGCAATGGTAAGCAATCCGGGGTATGACCTTAATGACCTTGTGAATAATTACAGCGAGGTTCTCAACGCAGATTATTCCCCGATATTCAACCGCGCTATCAGCGGCGTTTACCGCCCCGGCTCTACATTTAAGACGATAACCGCAACCGCGGGACTTGCAGAGGGCGTTATCACGCCGCAGACGCATATTTACTGCGGAACTGTATATAATTATTACAGCGATTACAAGCCCAAATGTACGGGATTTCATCAATCCATAACTGTCGAATACGGCTTGAAGTACTCCTGCAATATTTTCTTCTACGAAACCGCGCGGCTGCTTGGAATCAACAGGCTTTCGTCATGGGCGGCGCGTTTCGGCATAGGCACCGACCTCGGCTTTGAGCTGGGCGGCGAAACAGGCAGAATGACCTCGCTTGAATCGTACGAGGCGCTTGGCAAGGACTGGAACGAGGGCGATATAGTTCAGGCGGGAATAGGTCAGTGCGAAACCTATGTAACGCCGCTTAACCTCGCTGTGCAGGCAATGACCATTGCAAACAGGGGCATTCGCTACCGCCCGTATATCGTAAAATCCGTTTACAACTACGACTATACCGAGCTTTTGTACGAAACACAGCCCGAAATTGTTGAGGATATGTCGGAGTACCATGATGTTTTCGATACGGTAACGGAGGGTATGAAGCTGGTTTCACAGAATGCGGCATTTCTTATGGGACCGGATTATTCCTACCCGTTTATGAATATCTACGAGTACAAGGGTCTGGATGTCTCACAGGTTGCCACCAAAACGGGAACGCCCGAGTACGCCGCAAAAAAGTACAACTCCGCCGTAATCGGATTCTACCCCGCAGACGAGCCCGAGATTGCTTTCGGTATCTATATGGAAAAAGCAGAATTCAGCCGACATATCGCCGCAAACATCATTTCGTCATACGTTACGGGTGAATTTAACCCCACATACGACGAAAATGGCGACCCGCTGATTGGGCTGTAACGGAAAATTATTGGCGATTGGGTAAAAATGCACAAAATAAGTGGTACAAATTACTATTCCTTTCACAAAATTTTCGAAAAATCTAAAAAAGTCCTTTTCTTTAGTAGAATTTTGTGATACAATATCTATAATAGATTTATGAGGGGAATTATGCGCTTTTTCGAGGCGTGTTTTCCCGGAGAGGGGAATTAAGTATGTCTCAGATTATTGCTGTTACAGCCGGTAAGGGCGGCACGGGTAAATCCACAACCTCGGCAAATGTTGCGTCCGGACTTGCTGCGCTTGGTAAAAAGACTCTTGTGGTAGAGCTGGACTTTGGTCTGCGCTGCCTTGATATTATGCTGGGAATTAAAGATAAGGTAAAGCACGATATCGGTGAATACCTCGAGGGCAAGATTGATATTCTTACAGCTACCACAAAGGTAGACCGCGTTGATAATCTGTATCTTGTCTGCGCTACCAGAAACCCGTTTATGGATATCAACCCCGAGAAGATTATGGGCGTATGCGAGGAAATGCGCAAGCACTTCGACTACATAATCATTGATACCGCAGGTGTGGGAAGCTCCGTATTCAGCGTTATCAAGGCTGCCGAGCTTATCCTTATGGTTACAACTCCCGATACTGTCTGCGTGCGCGACGGCGCAATTCTTTCGGACTTTTTGTATGTTAAGAATTGTACAAATCAGCGCCTTGTTATCAATAAGGTAAGCCCGAATTTTAAGGATGAGGATATTGTATATGACCTTGACGAGGTGATGGACAGCGTAGGTATTCCGCTTATCGGCGTTGTACCCGAGGACCAGAATATCAAGATTTGCGGTGCGAAGGGCGCTCCGTTGCCCCCCAACTGCGGAGGTGCAAAGGCATACGCTGCTATTGCAAAGCGACTTCTCGGCGAGGAAGTGCCGCTTACAATCAACATCAACTGATAGGAGGCTCCACGAATGAATATTGCGCTGATAGCACACGATTCTAAAAAGGAGCTGATGGTTCAGTTCTGTATTGCATACTGCGGAATTTTAAGCCGTCACAGCATCTGCGCCACAGGTACAACCGGCAAGCTTGTAGCAGAGGCAACAGGTCTGCACATTCAGAGATTCTTAAGCGGCGCGCAGGGCGGCGACCAGCAGCTTGCTTCGAGCATTTCCTGCAACGAGATTGACTTGCTGGTATTTTTCAGAGACCCGCTCAATGCAAAATCGCACGAGCCTAACGACATCAATATTCTGCGTCTGTGTGATGTTCACAACATTCCCGTTGCGACAAACATTGCAACCGCAGAAGCGCTGATTCATGCTTTGGAGCGCGGCGACCTTGACTGGCGCGAATATATGCGTTCCTGAAAAAATCGTACTTGCAGAGCGCGTCCGTAAAGGGCGCGCTTTTTGCTTGATTTTTTCGGTGTAGAAGCAACATCAGCAGAGCGTTCAATTTCTTTGCTTATCTCCGCTCATTAAGAAATCGCTGATTTTTTGTTGGTCACGGAGAATTGACGGCTGTTTTGCTTGCATTTTATGCGAAAATATGGTATGATATAATAAATATGTGCAATTAGCGGCACAGGAATAAAAAGTGGCTGATTATCAGCGGAAAGGTGACAAAAATGAACATTAAACCACAAAAGGGTATGCAGGAATATCTGCCCGAAGCGGCGGCGCAAAGAGACCGCCTTATGAATCTCATTCTCGGAACATACACAGCAAGCGGCTTTACGAGAATCTATACGCCTGCGGTTGAGAGCGCAGAGAATCTTGACAAAAGCGACGGCGGCGACAATCTGAATCTCATTTTCAGAATAATGAAGCGCGGAGATAAGCTGGCGGAGGCGCTTGCAAAAACGCCTGTGGATGAAAAGGAGCTGTGCGACCTTGGTCTGCGTTACGACCTTACGCTCCCGCTTTCGCGCTACTATGCAAACAATCGAAACAGCCTGCCCAATCCGTTCAAGGTAATACAGATTGACAAGGTTTACCGCGCAGAGCGCCCCCAGAGAGGCAGACTGCGTGAGTTTGTGCAGTGCGATATCGACATACTCGGTTCGGATTCGATTTGCTGTGAGATAGAGCTTATTTCCGTAACTGCGAAAGCTCTGCTGAAAATAGGCATAGGCGATTTTATCGTCAGAGTAAACGACCGCAGGATTCTGCGCAGCACACTGGTTACGATGGGCTTCCCCGAGGACAGCCTTGATACGGTCAGCGTGTCGTTCGATAAGCTGGACAAGATAGGCGCTGAAGGCGTTGCCGCAGAGCTTCGCGAAAAGGGAATGCCCGATAATGCTGTTACAGCTCTGGGCGAGCTGCTTCAAAAGGGCGGAATCACGCTTGAGGACATGGAGCAGTACTGCTCGGAGGAGGCAAAGCAGACGCTGGCGCAGCTTCGCACAATTATTGATACCGCAAATTCGCTTTCCGACAAATACACCGTTGAGTTTGACCCCTCGCTGGTGCGTGGTCAGGGCTATTACACGGGCACGGTATTTGAGGTTGCAAGCAAGCAGTTTGGCGGCACGGTTGCAGGCGGCGGTCGCTACGACAACCTTATCGGAAGATTTACAGGCGACAGCATTCCCGCGGTTGGATTCTCAATCGGCTTTGAGCGCATTTTCTCAATCGTACAGGAGAACAACATTCAGCTGGCAGGCAGCCGCACAAAGACCGCAATTCTCTACAAGGAAGAGGATATCGCAGCGGCAATTGCCAAGTCCGCAGAGCTTGAGGCAGATTCGGATGTTACGCTTATCGCGGTTGCAAATCCCAAGAAGGTGGATAAGGCGTATTCAAAGGCGAAGCAGCAGGGCTTTGACGAGATAATCAAGCTGAATTTCTGAGGGTAGTTCTATGAAAAAGCAGTTTCTTGAAATAGGAAAAATCGTTGCAACGCAGGGAATCCGCGGTGAAATGCGTGTGCAGTATTACTGCGACAGTCCCGAGGTTCTTTGTGACTTTGACACATTGTATCTTGAAAAGGGCAAGCGCGCCGTAAATGTTCTGCGGGCGTTTCCGCACAAGAATGTAGTGGTAATAAAGCTTGAGGGCATTGATACAATCGAGCAGGCGCAGCCGCTAATCGGCGAAATGCTGTACATGAACCGCGACGACGCAGAGCTTGATGAGGATACCTATTTTATACAGGATATAATAGGGCTGACGGTAAAGGACGCCGACACGGGCGCTGTATACGGCAAGATAACCGACGTTTATCAGAATGGCGCAAGCGATGTGTATTCCATAAAGAAAAAAGACGGCACAGAGCTGATGTTCCCGTGCATTGACGAGGTTGTGCTATCAATTGATGTTGACGGCGGCGAAATGATTATCAGACCGCTGCCGGGACTGTTTGACGATGCGGGAGAGCCCGATGAGGATTGATATTGCAACGCTGTTCACGCAGATGTGCGACAGTGTGCTTTCCACAAGTATAATCGGCAGAGCGATAGAGGGCGGGTATATTGAGATACACACGCACGATATAAGGCTCTACACCGAGAACAAGCACCGCCGCGTTGACGACAAGCCCTATGGCGGCGGAACGGGCATGGTAATGCAGGCGCAGCCCGTGTATGACTGCGTACAGGCGATAATTGCGCAGCACAAAACGCGCCCGCGTGTGATTTATATGTCGCCGCAGGGCGAGGTGCTGACGCAGGCAAAGGTCAAGGAGCTTGCAGCAGAGGATGGATTGATTCTGCTGTGCGGGCATTATGAGGGCATGGACCAGCGCGTGCTGGACGAGCTTGGCTGCGAGGAGCTTTCGGTGGGGGATTATGTGCTGACGGGCGGCGAGCTGCCCGCGCTTATAGTTGCGGATGCTGTTGCGAGAATGCAGAAGGGCGTTCTTCCGAACGAGGACGCATACAGCATAGAGAGCCATTTCAGCGGTCTGCTGGAGTATCCGCAGTATACGCGCCCCGAGGTATGGCGGGGCAGAGAGGTCCCCGAGGTGCTGCTTGGCGGCAGCCACAGGGCGGTTTCTGATTGGCAGCGCTCTGCTGCGCTGCGCGTTACGGCAAAAAAGCGCCCGGATATGCACGAGAGGTATCTTCGCAGGCTAACTGAGGACTTCTGGCAGGGATTTTTGAACGCAAAGGGATTGCCGCAGGATACGGTTTATTCGGAATGTTTTCATTTTGAGCTTGATGAACAGGCAGCAAATTACTTGCTGAAGCTGGTTATGCGAGGAAAAAAGCGTGCTACGGCAAGCAGCCTGTGGGGTTATGAGATAGAGGGCGATAAGCTGCCCGAGCAGGGAAATTACAGCATTGTAACCGACTGGGACGGCATACCGAGATGTGTAATTCAGACAACGCGGGTTCGTGTAGTTCCGTTTAATGAAATAACCTTTGATATTTGCAGCCGCGAGGGCGAGGATGATACGCTTGAATCATGGCGCGAGAGCCACATCCGGTTTTTTACCGAGGAGGGCAGGCAGCTTGGCTATGAGTTCAGCGAGGATATGCCGGTTATTTTTGAAGAGTTCAGACTGGTGTACAAGGTGAGCGGATGAAGGATAAAATGTCGGGCATGATACGGTTGGTTTCGGCAATGCTAATCTGGGGCACGATTGGGATTTTTGTGCATTATATCCCGCTGCCCTCGGGATTTATCGCATTTGTACGGGGCGCTGTGGGTACGGCGTTTCTGCTGGCATTCTGCCTGATTGCAAGAAAAAAGCTGTCATGGCAGGCAATAAAGAGCAATCTGGTTCTGCTGACAATATCGGGCGGGCTTATCGGTGTAAACTGGATATTGCTGTTTGAATCCTATCGTTATACTACGGTTGCTGCGGCAACGCTAAGCTATTATATGGCGCCTGTATTCGTGGTGGTTGCCTCGCCGTTTGTTATTAAGGAACGGGTGACGCTTAAGCGCGGAATATGCGCTGCTGCGGCATTTATCGGAATGATACCGGTATCTGGTGTATTGCAGACAGGACTTTCGGGTTTAGAGGGAATACTTCTTGCGCTGGGGGCTGCGCTGATTTATGCAGCGGTAATTTTTATCAATAAATTCCTGAAGAATATCGGCTCGTTTGAGCGCACGGTAATGCAGCTTGCAAGCTCTGCGGCGGTAATTCTGCCGTACGCGCTGCTTACAACGGATTTTTCCGCAGTGGAGTTCAGCCCGTCGGTGATAATTCTGCTTGCCGTTGTGGGAATAGTTCACACAGGGCTTGCCTACACACTGTATTTCGGCGCGCTGGGCAGGCTTGACGCGCAGACCTCGGCGATTTTCAGCTACATAGACCCGATTTCGGCAGTAATACTTTCGGCTGTAATACTGGGTGAGCGGCTGTCGGCGGCGGGAATACTCGGCGCGGTACTGGTGCTGGGCTCGGCGATATTGAGTGAGCTGCCGCTTTTTGAGAAAGGTAAGGAAAAGATATGAAAAAGAATGCGTTTATTGCAATAACAGGTCGCGCAAATGCGGGCAAATCCTCGCTTACAAACCTGCTGGTGGGCGAAAAGGTCTCGATAGTAAGCGAAAAGCCGCAGACAACGCGCAACCGCATAAACGGCGTGCTGACCAAGGGCGACATTCAGTATGTTTTTATTGATACACCCGGTATGCACAAGCCGCGCACAAAGCTTTCCGAGCACATGGTAAAGTCCATTCGCACCAGCGTTGATGATGTGGACTGCGCAATTCTTATGGCTGATGTAACCAAAAAGCTGTCTTCAATCGAGCAGGATTTGATACGCTCTTTTGCGCAGCACGGAACGCAGGTGTTGCTTCTGCTGAACAAAATCGACCTGCTGAAAAGCAAGTCTGATATTCTGGCGATAATTCAGCAGTATTCGGAGCTTTACGATTTTGAGGAGATAATCCCGATTTCGGTAAAGAACCGCATAAACACCGACAAGATTCTGCCTGTTCTGGAGAGATACGCAGTAGAGGGCGAGCATTTCTTCCCCGAGGATATTGCAACCGACCGCACAGAGCGGTTTATGTGCGCAGAGATAGTGCGCGAAAAGATTCTGTGGACCATGCAGGAGGAGATTCCGCATGGTACGGCGGTTGATGTTGAAAGCTTCAAAACGCGCGAAAAGAACGGCGAGGAGCTTATTGATATCGGCGTTGTAATAATATGCGAAAAGGATTCGCACAAGGGCATGATAATAGGCAAGGGCGGCGAGCGGCTGAAGCAAATCGGCACAATGGCGCGTAAGGATATCGAGGATTTGCTGGGCGCTAGGGTGAATCTTCAGTGCTTTGTAAAGGTCAAGGAGGATTGGCGCAACCGCGAGCGTTTTATAACGGATATGGGGCTTGCGGATGAGTAAATCATCAGCTCCGCTGGAAACGTACAGCGGAATAGTCGTAGGCAGGCGCGAGGCGGGCGACACGGGCTGCTATCTTGACATTCTGACGGATGAGCTTGGTATTGTGGAGGCTTCCGCGCACGGCGTAAAAAAGATGAACAGCGCTCTTATGGGCTGCTCGGCGGTTTTTTCGTATGCAAAATTCTGCTTCAGCAGCGGCAAGCGCAGAACAGTTAATTCCGCCAAGCCGATTTACAGCTTTCATCAGCTGGGCAGTGATATTGTAAAGCTTGCTCTTGCCTCGTATTTTGCACAGGCGGTCCGCTTCTGCACAATGACCGAGCAGACGGGCGACGACAGCGAGAGTATAGTGCGGCTGCTTGCAATCTCGCTTTTTGAGATTCTCAAAGCGGAGGATGAGCAGCGTCTGGAGCAAATCCGCGCGGCGTTTGAGCTTCGGTTTACCGCGGATATGGGCTTTCGCCCCGACTTGCGCGGCTGCGATAACTGCGGCTGCTATGAGCATGAGGAGTTTTTCTTTCTGCCCGAGCAGGGCAGGATTTTCTGCGGCGGCTGCTTTGACAGGGATTACGACGGCGGCTACACAAAGCTTACGGCGGGCGCGCTTTCGGCGTTAAGAAACATAATCTACGCGCCGCTTGACAGGTGCTTTAAGTACACCGCCGACAGCGACGATACTGCGCTTATTGCGCACATCACGGAGCATTATTTCCTTTCAAGGAGCGAAAGCGGAGAAAATACGCTGCGCAGAAGGGGCGCGCTTTCTGCATTGGAGTATTACAAGGGTATTCGGTTGGAAAAATAGGAGTGGTCGGTATGGAGAGGGAAAACAAGCTTGGTATCAGGAATATAGGTGTTGGCAGCGCGGGAAAATCGCTTGTGAAGAAATACTGCGCTCACTGCAAGCAGAAAATTGCGGATTCCACAAAGCCGTTTTGCGAGGTGTGCGGTCTGCCCGCAGAGCCTATCTCCATATACGAAAAGCTGGAAAGCGATACGCGGCTTAATAACAAGGACAAAACCGCGCTCACCTATGCTGCGAAGATAAGCCTGATATGCGTTGCGATTGAGATTATAGTTGCTCTGTGTGCGATAGTAATTGCGTGGGGTTATCACAGTGTGAATGTTGAGCAAGCGGAGTATGCACAGGCTGCCCAATCGAGCGCGAAGCAAGAATACAATGAATTTGATATTTACAAGGGCTACCCCTCAAAAGAAGAAATGAAGCAGTTTAAGGACTACGAGGAGTACCTGATGTATCTGCATGACAGGGGTCTGGTGTACAACCCCGAAACAGCTCAAATCGCCCGCAATTACTGGAACACAGTCGGTATTCTGGCATCATTTTCCGACGGCTCTGAAAACCCTATTTTGCAGGCGGAGAAGCAGAGGGAAAAGAATATTCCCTTGCTGCGTAATACTGCTGTGGTTAAAACGGTTATCGGCTCGCTTGTGATACTGTTTGAGGCATACTGCGCTGCGGTAAGCATAGCTTTTCTGCGCAGAAAGGAATGGTGTCTGCGGCAGTATAATGAGGCGTTTTACAGCAACGTGTATGTCTGCCTGTTTACGGGTAATTTCATTAGCTGCCTGCTGATGATTCACGCAAATAATACGATAGTGCGGCTTATTCAGAAAATGGACAGCGGCGAGGGCTATTATGCGCCTATGGACAAGCGCATCAAGGCACTTCGCGGCGAAAACAACGGAGAATGGGAATGTAAATGCGGTTATTTCAATCCGCGCGGGGAGTCGGAATGCCGCTCCTGCGGGAAGTACCGCGAGTTATTCGTACAGAGGAAATAACAATGAACAAATACTATAAAAAGCTGGAGCTTGACAAGGTGCTGGAGCTGCTTGCAGACCAGACCTACAGCGACGCCTGCCGTGAGCAGGCGTTAAAGCTCAAACCGATTTTTGACGCGGAAAAAATCCGCGCAGAGCTGAAAAAGACCGACGACGCATTCACGCTGTCGGCTAAATTCGGCACGCCGAGATTCAGGCAGATAAAGGATATCACGGGTGCGCTTAAAAGAGCGAAATCAGGCAGTATGCTAAGCTTTCGCGAGCTGCTTGATATTGCGGATGTTCTGCGCGAAACCGCAATGCTCGCCGATTGGTACAGCCAGTGCAGCAATATAGAAAATTCGCTTGACGAGTATTTTGGCGAGCTGTACCCCGTTCGTTCGCTGGAGCAGCGCATCAGCGAGAGCATTATTTCCGAGGAAGAGATGTCCGACGGCGCAAGCGCGGAGCTTTCAAGCATTCGCAAGCGTATTGTGCGGCAGGGAATGAATATCCGCGAGCAGCTGGACAAGCTGATTAAGAGCAAATCCACGCAGAAATACCTGCAGGATGCGCTGGTTACCATGCGCGACGGCAGATATGTTGTGCCGGTGCGCTCGGAGTATAAAAATGAGATTCCAGGCTTGGTTCACGATACCTCTTCGACGGGGCAGACCTTCTTTATCGAGCCTATGAGCGTGGTTGAGGCAAACAACGAAATCCGTGTGCTGAAAGCAAAGGAGCAGGCAGAGATTGAGCGAATCACGCGTGAAATGTCCGAGCAGGTGGGAGCGAATGCGGATTCCATTGCAAATAATTTTCGTCTTTCGCAGCTGCTGGAGCTGTACTTTGCAAAGGCAAATCTCGGCGCAAAAATGAAGGCTGTTGCGCCTGTTATCAGCGACGAGCCGATGGTGATTCTCAACAACGCGCGTCACCCGCTGATTGACCCCAATGCTGTTGTTCCGATTTCGGTTGAAATCGGCGACAAGTACAACTGCCTGATTATAACGGGTCCCAATACCGGCGGTAAAACCTGCGCGATTAAAACAATCGGTCTGCTGACGCTTATGGCAATGTGCGGATTGATGATTCCCGCCGCAGACGGAAGCGTAATAGGGCATTTCAAGGGGATTTATGTTGATATCGGCGACGAGCAGAGCATTGAGCAGAGCCTTTCAACGTTCTCCTCGCACATGACGAATATCATAAAAATTCTGGAGCTTGCCGATGAAGAATCGCTGGTGCTGATTGATGAGCTGGGCTCGGGTACTGACCCCGTAGAGGGCGCTGCGCTTGCGGTTTCGATTCTTACAACGCTTAAGAATTACAATGCAAAGGTTGCCGCAACAACGCATTATCAGGAGGTAAAGATGTTTGCGCTGGAAACCGAGGGCGTGGAGAATGCAAGCTGCGAGTTTGATGTAAACACGCTTAAGCCCACCTACCGCGTAATCGTCGGAGTACCCGGCAAATCGAACGCATTTGCGATAACGCAGAGATTGGGTATGCCGGAGTTTGTGATAGAGCGCGCAAAGGAGCTTGTAAGCACAGAAAACAAGCGATTTGAGCAGGTAGTTGACGCATTGGAGCAGACGCGGCAGGAGCTTGAAAAGCTGAAAGAAAGCGCCGCAGTTTCGGAGCGCAACGCGCGAATGACCGAGAGCGAGCTGCATCAGAAGCTGGACGAGCTTGAAAAGCAGAAAGAGAAAGAGCTTGAGCAGGCAAGACTGCGCGCAATGAGCATAATTGAGGAAACACGAACCCGCGCGAATATGCTGCTCAATGAGCTTGACGAGATAAAGAAAACTCAGGACAAGGAAGAATTTCGCAAAAAGCACAGCGCGGCAAAGTCACGCGTGGGAAGCACGCTTGACAAGCTGCATGATGACGCAAACCCCGTTATTGAGCGGCGTGACGAGGATTATGTTCTGCCCAGACCGCTGAAGGCGGGCGACCTTGTAATGCTTGCCGATACCAAGCGCGAGGGCAGCCTGCTGACCGCGCCGAATATGCAGGGCGTGTGCTATGTTCAGGTTGGATTGATGAAGATTAAGACCAATCAGAAGAACCTGCGCCTTATTGAGAACAAGAAAAAGCAGACTGCGCCGACAGGCGGAAAGGTTAAAAAGCAGATTAAGTCCAACATGGAGCGCAAGGGCTCTATGGAGGTAGATATCCGCGGAATGACCGCTGATGAGGGCGTAATGGAGGTCGAGCAGTTTATTGACAGCTCGGTTCTGGGCGGAATAAAGACCATTACAATAATACACGGCAAGGGAACGGGCGTGCTTCGTGCGGCTGTTCATCAGGCGCTCAAGACTAATCCCTCCGTCAAGAGTTACAGACTTGGCGTATACGGCGAGGGAGAGTCGGGTGTTACCGTTGCAGAACTGAAATGATAACCGAAAGCAGGTGTTCTTATGGAACAGGAAAATAATATGTCTGAAAGCCAACGTCCCTCGGGATTGTTTGTAATTAAGGTTTCCGAAGAAACAAAGTCAGTGGGTCTGTATCTGGAAAAAGGCTCCTGCGAGCAGCTGGGGCTGGACTACGAGCATTGCGGCGAGAAGCTGTATTATGAGTGGGAGCGTCTGGTTGAGCCCGAGGACCGCGAGCTTATCAGGCGCGGAATACGGACCGCTGTGGAAGGAATGAATGCCGAGGCAGTCTATACATGGAATCATTTTATGTACGGCAGAATACGCATGAAGGTCGTAAGCGTACAAAGCGAGCTTGTTGACGGCTGTTATGTGATTCGCGGCTATTACCGAACGATAGATGACCGCCGCGAGCGTGGCAACGACACCAATATTGCCCTTATGCGAATGCTGCTTTCCGATACAATGATGGACAGCTATGTGCTGTGTGCGCTTGCAGATATCGAAAGCAATCAGATTTATCTCATCAGAGATGTTTTTTCGGTTTCGGGAGTACTTGGCAACGAGTTTACATACGATATGTGGCGTGAAACCTTTGAGGGACTTGTTCAGCGCGAGGATGTCGAGAGCTTTAACGAAGCGACCGACCGCAAATCGCTTGCAGTGTTCTTCCGTGATAACAGCGACGAGGTGACGCTTGAATTCCGCTGCCTTAATCCCACCACCCGACGCGTCAGATGGCTTAAGCTGCAGTTTGTAAAGATGAAAAACCGCCTCACCGACCGATATCACGAGTTCTTTGTCATGCGTGACATCACCGAGAGCCACCACGCCGATTACAGAACAAGGCTTGAAATGCAGATTATCAAAGGTCTTGCGGTTCCGTACATTATCATTGACCTTGTGAATCTGCGCACAGGCAGGTACTTTTCAAAAAATTCGGTTGAAAATCTGCAGCCCGAGGAAGAAGGCTGGTTTGATGACGCGCTGACAAAATTCCTGTACAAATGCGATTGCAGCGAATCGGAGCGGCTTTCGTTCATCAGCCGTTTTATGTACCGTTCGCTTGCGGAGGCTTTCCGCAGCGGAACGAAAATAGTCGAGGACGAGTTATTGTATTCATCTCAAAACGACAACTACGAGTGGGTGAGAGTTCAGGCATATCCCACCTCGTTTGAAGGCGACGAGCCTACCAGCGCAATGCTTACGATTCAGTCAATCGACGAGGAAAAGAACAAGGAACTTCAGCACAAGCAGGCACTGGAGTATGCGCTGCGCTCGGAGCAGCAGTACAAAAAGGCTATTCTGTCAAATGCTTTTGCTGTTTACACCTTCAATGTAACCAAGGATATCGTTGTTGACGAGGTTATTGACAGCGAGTATTATACGGCGCTTCTTCCAAGGCTGGGAATGAGTATTCCCTGCAACTTTTCCGAATATATCAGGCGAAAGGGTGCAATCTGTTCTATTAAGGAAGAAGGCGAGCGTTTTGCCAAGCTGTTTGCGCGTGAAACGCTGCTTGATATGTTTGATAGCAAATTGGCAACCTTTGATTTTGAGTATGAATTTCCCAGTCCCGATGGAACAAGGAACGGCGTTTTCCGCGAGGCGGTAATTCTCACCAAGGATTTGCAGACCGACGATGTGTGGGGAATAAGCTATGTGCGCAATATCACAAGCGAGCGTGATGAAAGCAAGCGAATAGAGCAGGCGCTGCGTGACGCATTTGCACAGGCACAGCACGCAAGCGAAGCTAAAACGGTATTCATGTCGCAGATGAGCCACGATATCAGAACGCCGCTGAATTCCATACTGGGTATGGCGGCGATTGCGCAGGAATACGCTGACGACCCTGTGCGCGTAGCTGATTCCATGCAGAAGATTGAAACTGCCGGCAGACATCTGCTGGAGCTGATAAACAATATTCTTGACCTGTCTGCGATAGAAAGCGGCAAAACTGTGCTTGCAAGTGAAGCGTTTGATTTGGGCAGCTGTGTTGATGAAACATTGAAGATGATTGGCTCGCTTACACAGGGCAAGCACCATGACCTGCGCGTGGACATAAGGCTTAAAAATACCTCGGTTATGGGTGACAAGGGCAAGCTGCGTCAGGTTTTGATGAATGTGCTGGGCAATTCGGTAAAGTACACTCCCGACGGTGGAGTAATATCCTTTACGGCAGAAGAAACAGGCGAGGAGCGCGGTGATTTCTGCGAGTACAGATTTATTGTTGTCGATAACGGCATAGGTATGTCGCAGGAATTCCTGAAACGCATTTTCGACCCGTTTGTCCGTGCCGATGACCGCAGAACCTCGCGCATAGAGGGAACGGGTCTTGGTCTTGCCATTGCCCATAACATGGCGAAGCTTATGGGCGGCGATATCTCGGTTGAGAGCGAGGAGGGCAAAGGCTCAAGGTTTGTTGTTACCGTGTGCCTGAAGCGCGCGGCAGAAGTAATCAAGCAGGAAAAACTCAATGCACCGAAGAAGCGGGTACGAATGTCGGATTACGATTTCGGCGGGCGGCGCGTACTGCTTGCAGAGGATTTGGAGTTCAATGCGGAGATTGCGACAGAGTTTTTGCATCAGGCAAATATTACAGCCGAGGTTGCGCGTGACGGCGCAGAGGCTGTGCGTATGTTTGAGCAGTCCGAGCCGGGCTATTATGAGCTTATCTTTATGGATATAATCATGCCGGAGCTTGACGGCTGCGAGGCGGCGCGTACAATCCGCTCTATGGAGCGCGGCGACGCAAAGACGATACCGATAATTGCAATGACTGCCAACGCCTTTGTAGAGGATATCAAAAAGACAATGAAAGCAGGTATGAACGGTCATATTGCGAAGCCGATAGAGATACCGCAGCTTGCAGCAGAGCTTACAAAGTGGTTCGGCAGCGGCGAAAAGGGGAACAAATGAAACGAATAGTATCAATACAGGACTTTTCGTGTGTGGGAAAATGCTCGCTTACCGCGGCAATTCCCGTTATATCTGCGGCGGGCGTTGAGGCTTGCGCGATTCCTACAGCGCTGTTGTCGAATCACACGGGGTTCAGCAGCTTTTACAGCCTTGACCTGACAGACCGGCTTGCACCGATAGGAGAGCAGCTCAAGCGCGAGAAAATCACGTTTGATGCGGTGTATACGGGCTATATTGCGTCTGTGCCGCAGATGAAGCTGATAGAGCGGTTTATAGATGATTTCCGCACGAATGACACCCTGATTTTTGTAGACCCCGTAATGGGCGATAATGGCAAGATTTATCCGGCTCTGTCCTCGGATTATCCCGAGAATATGCGAACGCTGTGCGGCTGCGCGGATATTATTACTCCAAACCTCACCGAAGCCTGCCTGCTTACGGGCAGAGACTTCTGTGAATCGCCGAGCGCGGCACAACTGGACAAAATGCTAGCCGAGCTGTTGGAGCTTGGTGCGGGAGCCGCAGTAATCACGGGAGTATGCAGGGGCAGTGAAATCGGAATTGTAGGCGAGCTGCTTAGCGGCGAACGATTTGAGCGGTTCAGCGGGCGGGAGCAGATTAACGTTTCGGGTACGGGCGACGTATTTGCGTCGGCGCTGCTTGGCGCGGTAATGCGCGGAGCCGACGTTGCACAAGCCGCTGCGATAGCCGAGAAGTTTACATCCGAAGCCGTGAGAGTAACCGCGCAAGCGCCCGACAGGCGATTTTACGGAATACATTTTGAGCAGGCGCTGGGCTATTATATACGCCTGCTGGAGCAAATAGAAAAGAGAGATGGCAATGCCTAAATTAAAGCGTCTGCATAAGGCGATAATCTGTATAGTGCTTTCAGCGCTGTGCTTCACCTTTATGAATTTATTCGTGCGGCTTGCGGGAGATGTCCCAACGATAGAAAAGACCTTCTTCCGCAACTTTTTTGCGCTGCTGATAGCCTCGGGCGCAATGATAAAAAACAAGCACCCGATTATTCCGCCAAAAGGCGCACGATTGGATTTGTTTTTGCGTTCAGCGATAGGATATCTGGGTGTTTGCTGCAATTTCTATGCGATTGGCAGACTGAATATCTCGGATGCCTCGCTGCTGAATAAAATGTCGCCTTTTTTCGCGATTGTGTTCTCGGGATTCCTGCTTAAAGAAGCTGCGGACAGATATCAGTGGGCGATAATCATTACGGCGTTTATCGGCGCATTGTTTGTAATCAAGCCGACCTTTCAGAACGCCGACCTTTTAGCCTCCGCACTTGGCTTTATCGGCGGAATGTGCGCGGGTGCAGCGTATACATTTGTACGCCGCGCAACACAAAAGGGTGTAAAAAGCTATTACATTGTGTTTTTCTTCTCGGCATTTTCTACGCTTGCAGCAATCCCGCTTATGATTTCGGATTTTATGATTCCGTCAATGGAACAGCTGCTGTTTCTGATGGGCTCGGGCATTAGTGCTGCGGCAGCGCAGTTTGCGATTACCACGGCGTATTCCTACGCTCCCGCAAAAGAGGTGTCAATCTACGACTATTCGCAGATAATCTTCTCGGCGGCGGTGGGATTTATTGTGCTAAATCAGATTCCCGACTGGTGGAGCGTGCTGGGCTATGTGATTATTGTAGCGGCTGCTTTTGCAATGTATAAATACAACAACCGCGCCGGCAGGGAGGAATCGCAGCAGCAAAAGAAATCAAGCTAGCGCAGATGATATGCGGATATCTTTTCCAAGCAGTCGAAATGTGTTGACATTGCGCTGAAAATGTGTTACAATAATACATGAAATTCATTTCAAATATGGAGGTTAATCCAATGAGCGATTATAAATTAGGCACCAAGTGCGTACAGGGCGGTTATACCGCAGGAAACGGCGAGCCGCGCCAGATTCCGATTGTTCAGAGCACAACATTTAAGTACGATACCAGCGAGGATATGGGCAAGCTGTTTGACCTTGAGGCAGACGGCTATTTCTACACCCGCCTTGCGAATCCTACCAACGACTATGTTGCAAAGAAAATCTGCGAGCTGGAGGGCGGTACGGCTGCAATGCTGACTTCCTCCGGTCAGGCGGCTAATTTCTTTGCTGTATTTAATATTGCAGGCTGCGGCGACCATGTTGTGGCATCAAACTCAATTTACGGCGGTACATATAATCTGTTCAATGTCACCATGAGAAAAATGGGCGTTGATTTCACGTTTGTAAGCCCCGACGCTACCGAGGAGGAGCTTAATGCTGCGTTCCGTCCCAACACCAAGGCTGTTTTTGGCGAGACGATTGCAAACCCCGCGCTTACAGTGCTGGATATCGAGAAATTTGCAAGGGCTGCCCACGCTCACGGCGTTCCGCTGATTGTTGACAACACCTTTGCTACTCCCGTAAACTGCCGCCCGTTTGAGTGGGGCTGCGATATCGTAACACATTCCACAACAAAGTATATGGATGGTCATGCTTCTACCGTAGGCGGCTGTATTGTTGACAGCGGCAGATTTGACTGGATGGCTCATGCAGATAAATTCCCCGGGCTGTGCACTCCCGACGACAGCTATCACGGCGTAACCTACGCCGAAAGGTTCGGTATGGGCGGAGCGTTCATTACAAAATGCACAGCGCAGCTTATGAGAGATTTCGGCTCAATTCAGAGCCCCCAGCACGCTTTTCTTATCAATCTCGGTCTGGAGAGCCTGCATCTGCGCATGAAGAAGCACTGCGAAAACGGACTTGCTGTTGCAAAGTACCTCAAGTCGCATGAAAAAATCGAGTTTGTGAGCTACCCGGGTCTTGAGGGCGACAAGTATTACGAGACCGCACAGAAGTATATGCCAAACGGCACCTGCGGTGTTGTAAGCTTTGGTATGAAGGGCGGCAGAAAGGCTGCCGAGGAATTTATGAAGCATCTTAAGCTCGGCGCAATCGAAACACACGTTGCCGACGCTAAGACCTGCTGCCTGCATCCAGCCAGCGCAACGCACCGCCAGATGACAGATGCAGAGCTTACAGCCTGCGGCGTATTCCCCAACCTTGTAAGGTATTCCTGCGGAATTGAGGACGCAGAGGACCTTATTGCGGATATCGCACAGGCGCTCGATAAGATATAAGCGCTCAACCCCGCCATTTGCATAGTGGCGGGGTGATTCGGGTTTGCGGGAAATCACAAAACAATGAAACTCACTGACGGAGATTTGCAATGATTAGAAACATCTACGCGGGGACATTGATAGCAATTATTGCGGTTATAGTTTTCTGCTGTATAGTAATCGTCAGAAAAGACCGCTCTGCATTGGGAAAATGCGTCAGAAACCTTATGATAACGGCTTCTTTGACGATTGCCGCATATACGTTTGCGATAATTGTGCCGAATCGGCAAATCGCGGCGGCGACGTATGGTTTTTATTATTTTGCCTCGGATATTCTGCTGATAGGCATGGTGATATATTCGCGGCAGTATATCGGTCTGGTGCGCAAGGGCAAGCCGGTTATAATTGCAATGCTGATTATTTCCCTTGCAGACGCCGTTATGATGATAATGAATGTGTTCACGGGGGATGTATTCACCTGCGACGCGGACAACGACGCTACCGGTGCAAGATTCTTCGGCGTAACCAAGCGTGGTGAGCTGTATAATCTCCACAGATTCTTTGTGATTTGCCTTGTGGCTGTAATACTTATTCTGCTTGGGTGGAAGATATTTACCTGTGCAAAGACCTACCGCTACAAATATATCGCGGTATTTGCAACGGTAGTTATAATCATTACGGTAAATATAATTTCGCTTCAGACACACTTCGCGCTTGATTTCTCGCTTGCATTCTACGGGCTTACCGCGCTTACAATCTTCTATTTCAGGCTGTATTATGTTCCGCGTGAGCTGATTCAGGGCATTCAGCTGTATGTTATGAAGAACATGAATGACGGTGTTCTTTGCATGGATGAGGCAGGCAACGCGGTATATGCAAACGACCAGGCGCGCAGGCTTTACAGGGTTGAGCCTAACGGCAAGCTGACCGTAATCAATGCGTTTTTTGAAGACTGGCTTGACGGTAGAAAGGTCGAGGATATAGGCGAGATTAGCTGGAAAGAACGCATAGACGGCAGGTCATACGATACGCAGTTCAAGCCGCTGTATGATAACCGAAATATTCTTATCGGATGCTTTTTTATTCAGCATGACGAAACCGAGCAGCTTGCCCAGATAGAAGCGGAGCGTTATCGCGCAACGCACGACAGTCTTACCGGCTTGTACAATAAGGAGCATTTTTACGAATGTGTTTCACAGCTGCTTGCGGATAAGGAAGATAACACATACTGCATGGTCTGCTCTGATATCAAGGATTTCAAGCTGCTGAATGATATTTTCGGTGTTGAAACCGGCGATATGGTACTTAAGCATAATGCCGATATTATCAGGCAGAATGATACCAAAACTACTGTTTTTGGCAGGTTAAGCGGAGATAAGTTCGCTCTGTGTCTGCCCGCACAGGCGTATAACGAGGCTTTGTTGAGGAGACATATTGACGAGCTTTCGCATATTGTCGGCAATGCATATACTATAAATCTTCAGATGGGAGTATATTTTATTTCCGATAACAGCATAGAGCCTTCAATTATGTGTGACAGAGCCTTTATGGCAATTAAGGCAATTAAAGACAGCTATACCGAGAGCATCGGTCACTATGATGATAGCCTCCGCGACAGAATTATTGCGGAGCAGCAGCTTACAAGCGCGTTTTCCACAGCGCTTGCGGAGCAGCAGTTTACAATATTCATACAGCCGCAGGTTGCCGCAGACGGCAGAAAGGTGCTGGGCGGCGAGGCTCTTGTAAGATGGAATCACCCCGAGCGCGGACTTGTGCCGCCTATGGAGTTTATCCCGATTTTTGAGCGTACCGGGCTTGTCTGCGAGCTTGATATGTATATCTGGGAGCTTGCCTGCCGAAAGCTTGCGGAGTGGAAAAAAGAGGGCAGAACCAATTATCATATCTCGGTAAATATCTCACCCAAGGATTTCTACTTTACGGACATTTTTGATACCTTTACGGGATTGGTTGAGCGGTATGAAATCTCGCCCGAGAATCTGCGGCTGGAGATAACCGAAACCGCAATGATGAGCGATTTTCAGTCGCAGCTTGCGCTTATCGAGCGTCTGCGGGAATATGGCTTTAAGATTGAGATGGACGATTTTGGCAGCGGTTATTCGTCGCTGAATATGCTCAAGGACATTTCTGTTGATACTCTTAAAATTGATATGGCATTCCTGCGCCAGACAGAAAATAACGAGCGCAGCAGAGCGATATTGCGGGCGATAATCATGCTGTCGAAGCAGCTGGGTATTGAGGTAATCACCGAGGGCGTGGAAACGCTGGAGCAGGTAGAGTATCTGACCGAGTTTGGAAGCGATGTTTTTCAGGGCTATTACTTCGCGCGTCCCATGCCCGTTGAGGAGTTTGAGAACAAGTATCTTTATGCCGACGGATTTTGAGCCGGATTTCGCAAAAAGTAATTGCGGTTATTGACAAATTCGGGTTTATCCGATATAATATAAGTGACGGTAAAGGTACGCTGATATCGTTAGTGGGCTGACACTTTAGGGGCACATTCGCAAGAATGGGGCGTATCCGAAACTCTGTGGTTCGTGCCATTTATGGCGGGTATTAGAAGTTGGTCGACCGGAGCGACTATAAAAATCAGTCATCAGGGAGAGGTTTTGTTTTGGCAAAGCTTCTCCCTTTTAATTTACAGATAATAAATGTGAGAGTATTGACAAAATCGGGTTTATCTGATATAATATCTGTGATAAAAGTTATCCGTTAGCTTTTGTTAGTGCGGCTGACACTTTAGGGGCACATTCGCAAGAATGGGGCGTATCCGAAACTCCGTTGCTCATACCTATCGTCGTTACTTTAGGTGCTTTTTAGGAGTTGGTCGACCGGAGCGACTATAAAAATCAGTCATCAGGGAGAGGTTTTGTTTTGGCAAAGCTTCTCCCTTTTAATTTACAGATAATAAATGTGAGAGTATTGACAAAATCGGGTTTATCTGATATAATATCTGTGATAAAAGTTATCCGTTAGCTTTTGTTAGTGCGGCTGACACTTTAGGGGCACATTCGCAAGAATGGGGCGTATCCGAAACTCTGTGGTTCACTGCTACTTGAAAGTATAGTATGCACTAGTACCTATTATTGTAGGTATAGAGTTGGTCGACCGGAGCGACTATAAAAATCAGTCAGCGGGGAGAGGTTTTGCTTTGGCAAAGCTTCTCCCTTTTAATTTACAGAAAATGAATGTGAGGGTGTTGACAAAAGCAGATTTCTCTGATATAATTGTAATACCTAAGGGTAACAGGCTACAGGATAGTCCTGTTTGGCTGTGAAGCATACTGCTGGGTCGGG
>JBJESB010000111.1:0-92470 GCA_051882575.1 Oscillospiraceae bacterium | reverse complement strand
TTGTTCTGATAAACGCTCTCATGCAGCGTTATCGGATTTGCGACAAAGCTCTTGCCGTGCTCGCTTGCATATTTGCCCGCGTATTCCAGCGCCTCGCTGATTGTATCCTGAATCGGATACGCCTGCGCTGCAAGAATCTCGCTGTTGTAGCGGTCGGCACTGCCGCGCATGGACTGCTTCTTCTCGGAAAGGCACACCGTGAACTCATCCAGCGGCAGCGGCTTTGAGAAATAATAGCCCTGTATGCTGTCGCAGCGCAAACCGCGCAGGAAATTCACCTGCGACTCGTTTTCAACGCCCTCTGCGGTGACGTGCAGACCTAAATCCTTGGCAAGCGCAATTGTATGCTCCAGCAGCTTATCGCCGCCGTAGTTGCCTATGTAATCCACCATGCTCTTATCCAGCTTAAGCGTGTTGAAATGCAGCTGATTCAGCGACGACAGCGACGAATAGCCCGTGCCGAAATCATCCATGTGCAGCGCGAAGCCCGCGCTGAAAAAACAATCCGTAAGCGCCTTGATATCGGCATTCGCAGCCGCTGCGCTCTCGGTAATTTCCAGCGGAACATACTTCGAAAGCAAGCCTGTTTCGTTCAGAATCGCGGTATATTGCTCTACTATATTCTGGAAATAGAGGCTCACTCTTGAGATATTGACCGAAATGGGGATTATGCTCTTGCCTTGTTCCTTCCACTGCTTCTGCTGATTGCATACGGTTCTGAAAACATACTCGTCAAGGCGACGAATCATGCCGTTTTTCTCAAATACCGGAATAAACTTATTCGGCGGCACCAGACTGCCGTTTCTGCGCCATCTTACCAGAGCCTCTGCGCCGATAAGCGCACCGCCGTTAGGGGTGTACTTTGGCTGATACCACACCTCAAACTCACGGTTTTCAATCGCGCTTTCAAAGGAATCCTCCATCTGCTTTGAAACGAGCGCATTTTCGGCGTCATCCTGACTGTAATAGCCGTAGTTTATGCCGCTCTTTTCCTTTATTATGTGCTTGGCAAATGTTGCCTGTCCGTAAACCTGCTCGATATCCTCGCCCGGCTCAATCTCCGTCAAGCCATAGTACGGCGCAAGCAGCGGAATCTCCATTTCCTTGCTGGCGCGCTCAAGACGAGCGGTTATATCGTCCAGCTTTCGGTTTGCCTGCTCGCGGTCCTTGCCCGCAAAGAAAATAACAAAATGGTCGGCGTTGATATGTCCCGCGTAATCATCCTCGCCCAGCGCAGCCGAAACACATTCCCACGCAACTCGTAATGCCTCGTCACCCTTGCGCACACCGCAGGTAGAATTGACTATCTTGAACGAATAGATATCCATAGCCGCAAGATATCCCGACTTATCGCACTGGCTCATGTTCTCCTTGAACCTGATATAATTATCGCCCCCGGTTACTGCGGAGGTAAACGCATACCGCTCTATTTCGCGGGTCTTTTCGGTGCTGATATCGGCAAAGCCCAGCACCATTTGGTGCAAACCTTCTTCTTTTGACACATTCGCTGCTTTCATTCGGAAATACGAGGTCTTGCCGTCTCTGAAAACGCGGTAGTCATACATGAACAGCGTTTTGTCAGAAAGCTCCCTGCACAGATTTTCGTAGGAAACAACACGAAGCATTTCTTCCTTGTCCTCGGGCGCGGTGTTGCGCTCGATATAAGAAGAAATCGCATCCCAATAGCGCGGCTTTGAGCGATAATAACTGCCGCTCTGTTCCTCAATAACCTGACTGATTCTGTACGGAATTACCTCGTCAACATCAAAATCGATGAAGTAAACAGACGCGTAATTCAGTGCCAATGCATTAAGAATAGTATAATCCCGTTCGCTGAATGATACGCTCATACTAAACACCTCTTTTTTTGTAAACTGCCCACTGCCTGCCAAAGTACATAATTCGACAAAATACACTCTATATTTTTATTTATTATAGCACATCCCACATATTATTGTCAATAATAACTCACTTATTTATAGGATTTAAACGAACAAATTTGTTAATATTAACATTACTTATTCATGCAAAGCGGCAGATATGCACCCCCTGCTCTGCGGCATAAAGAAATCAACCCATAGACAAGAGCCATGGGTTGATTCGCAACATTTTAAGAGGACTATCATAACGGCAGCCCGATACTGCCGGTGTTCCGCGCCGTCTGCCAACTGTATAAAACAGTCAGCAATACGGCGGGAGCTCGCAAAAGCTCTTACTTTGCGGGGCCGGCTGCCCCGCAAAGCCACGGAACTATCTGCTCCCGTAAAAGCGATTGAACACGCTTGCCGCTGCCCGTACCAATTCTTCTCGGTCGGGGTAATCAGGCGCGGTATCATCACGCTTGGGGAGCTGCTTATTCTGCATTATCAGCAGCACTTTGCCTTGAACGAAAGGCAGTCTGTGCACTGAACCGCTGTGGGATTTGCTTCGTGTGTTCCCACCTGAATCTTGTCAAGAGAGCAATAATCCTCGCCCGAGCAGTGATGCTCGCAGTTGTGGATTGTACAGCCGATATGCTTGTTTGCGTATTCTGTTGACATAATTGTACTTCCTTTCTTGAATAGGAATAAAAAATGCGGCGGCTTTTATCACCGCCGCAGTAGTATTATCTGCGGATTTTCTTCTGATATTCCTGCATTTTCTGACATTTTTTCAGCTAAATTTTAACACGTCGTTCAGCGTTTCAACAATATATTCTGCGTTGTAGCGCTCAAATTCCTCGCGTGAGCCAAAGCCTACCTGCACTGCTATGCACGGAATGCCCGCCGTATGCGCGCCGACTATATCATGGAATCGGTCGCCCACCATTACCGCCGAGTTTCTGTCAAGCCCTGTCTTTTCAAACACATATTCTATTACCTTCGCCTTTGTTCCGCGCGTTCCTTCGATATCCGAGGCGCCCACAAAATCGAAATAGCCGATAAGCCCGAAATGCTGTAATATTCGCACCGAAAACGGCTCGGGCTTTGATGTGGCAAGGCAAACCCGCTTACCGCGCCGTTTCAGTTCAGCAAGAAGCTCGGATGCGCCGTCTATCGGCTCGTTTTCAAACAGCCCCGTTTCGCTGTAATACACGCGGTACTGCCGCACCGCCTCGTTTGCGGTTTCGGCGTCCATTCCAAAACGGCGGGTAAATTCATCAAACAACGGCGGTCCGATAAAGCTTCTCAAATCCTCGCGCGGCGGCGCTGCGATTCCCAGCTTGTCAAGCGCGTACAGAATGCCGTTGGTTATGCCCATGTACGGATTTGTCAGCGTTCCGTCAAGGTCAAACAAAAATGTGTCAAACTGTGTATTTTCTGTCATCAACCGATAAACTCCTTTATCAGCGAATACTCCGGAACAAGCTCTCTGCCCACGGGCGCAAGCTTCTCCAAGAATTTCTCAATATCCGCATACTGTGCGTAATCGTCATACGCGCTGCGGGTCTGTTCAAGCTCGGGCAGCAGAATATTGCGATATACCATAGCCTCGTAGCTGATAAAGGTGTCTATATCGAAATTAGCTCTGCCCTTAAACGGCATTATGTACAGATTTTCGCCGCGCTCCACCGATTTGAAAAACTCAAAGGTTTCAGCAAGGCTTCTGCCTCTGAACAGCTTATCGCGCATAAGGCGGCGCATAAGGCGGATTTTGGACGGGTGCAGCAGCTCGCCGTTTTCATCCTCCAGACGCGTTCTTACCGATACATATATGCAGTTGGTGAACGACTCGCTGTCGCCCGTAACCAGCGGGTTAAGCGCGTGTATTCCCTCCAGAATTACAAGGTCTCCCTCGTTTCGCTTGAGCGGCATACCCGGCTTGCGCTGCTGATTCGCAAAATCAAAGGTCGGAATATCTATCTCCTCGCAGCGGAACAGCTTTTCCAGATGCTCCCTGAACAGCGGGATATCCAGCCTGTACGGGGACTCAAAATCAATCTTTCCGTTCTCGTCGCGCGCTTTTTCGGTTTCCTCCATGGGCAGAAAATAGTTATCCATAGAGATTGTATGCGTCTGCGCGCCGCGCTCCTCCAGCAGACGCTCCACACGCTTTGCCGAGGTGGTCTTGCCCGAACCGGAAGGCCCCGAAATCAGCACAACCGGGCGCTGCTCGCGTTCCTCAAAGATACGTTCTGCCGCAGCAAGAAGCTGTTCGGCGTAAACACGCTCGCCCTGCTCTACAATTTCTCTCTTTTCGGAGCTGTTCAGCTCACTGATTGGAATACATTTCATACCCTGCTCTCCTTTTTGTGAAATACGCCGCTTTACAATAATGGGCGAACAGCAGCCGCCATTCGCCCAAATTCCTACGCCTTATCAGCGCGGCTCAACAATGAATTTCATTGCCGTTCTGTCCTCGCCGTCGATATCGACCGTTGTGAAAGCGGGTATGCAGATTAAATCCACGCCCACAAGCGCCATGTAGCTTCTTGCAATCGCAATGGACTTTACCGCCTGATTTGCAGCGCCTGCGCCTACTGCCTGAACCTCAACCTCGCCGTTCTCGCGGATTACAGCCGCAATCGCGCCCGCTACCGACTTGGGAACAGAATGTGCGGATACCTTGACTACTTCCATATTATTCACCTTGCCTGCCCGTAAACGAGCCTGCCCTTTCTATGTTTGTTTTACACTTAATGCGGTTATACCGCTATTGTTTTCTTTATTCTCTCAATAGATTCACATTCGCCGGTTTTTACGTTCACTTCCATGCACACTCCGCAAATCTCGCAGTCGCCGTCTGCAAAAGCGTGCCGCTTTGGATAATATGTCAAAAATCGCTCGATTATGATTTCCTTCTGTACACCCAGAATGGAATCCTTTGGTCCTGTCATTCCTGCGTCGGTGATGTAACCCGTTCCGTCAATCACCTGCTCGTCTGCCGTCTGAACATGGGTGTGCGTTCCCAGCACCGCTGTCACTCTGCCCGCCAGATAAAAGCCCATTGCGCGCTTCTCTGAGGTTGCCTCTGCGTGGAAATCCACCAGCTTTATTTTAGCCGACGTACGCTTAAGCATCTCGTCAGCACATTTGAACGGATTCTCCAGCGGCTGCAAATAGGTCGTGCCCAGCAGATTTATCACCGCAATACCGAAAGCGCCGCAATCAAGCTCGCACATTCCCCTGCCGATAACCTCGTCGCCGTAGTTCGCAGGGCGAACAATCCGCTCGTTGCGCTCGAACTCATCTTCCATGGTCTTTTGGCGGAAGCAGTGATTGCCCGTTGTGATAACATCCGCGCCCGCGTCGAAAATCATCTGCGCCGAGTGCGGATTGATTCCGTTGCCCTCCGCAGAATTTTCGCCGTTTACCACCGTGATATCAGCGGCATACTCGCGCTTAAGCTGTATCAGTCCCTTTTGCAGAGCCTCGCAGCCCTGTTTTCCGACAACATCGCCAATGAATAGAATTTTCATGTATTACCGAATGATAATCTGGTCACGTCCCGGACCAACGCCAAGAATCTTAATCGGGCAGCCGCAAAGCTCCTCCAGTCTGTTGACATAAGCCCTGCACTTTTCGGGGAGCTCATCAAAGCTTCTGCAAGCAGAGAAATCACCCTCAAAGCCCTCAATTTCCTCATAAACGGGAGTGCACTTTGCAAGCTCCTCAAGCGTTACGGGGAAATCGTTCAGCGTCTTGCCGTCGTCGGTTTTGTACGCAACGCAAACCTTGAGATTGCCGATTCCGCTGAGTGTATCAAACTTGTTGATTGCAAGCGAGGTAAGCCCGTTTACTCGAACAGCATGGCGCATGATAACCGCGTCAAACCAACCTGTTCTTCTGGGACGCCCGGTGGTAGCGCCGTACTCGCCGCCGCGCTCGCGGATAAGCGCGCCTGTTTCGTCGTTAAGCTCCGTGGGGAACGGACCGTTGCCCACGCGCGTTGTGTAAGCCTTGCCTACGCCTATAACCTCGTCAATCATCTTCGGACCGATACCCGTGCCCACGCAGGCGCCGCCTGCAATCGGGTGAGAGGATGTTACAAACGGATAAGTACCGAAATCAATATCGAGCAGTGTAGCCTGCGCACCCTCAAACAGCACATTCTTGCCTGCCTTGTAAGCCTCAAAGGTAATTACCGAAACATCAGCCATATACTTTGCAAGCTTTTCGCCGTAGCCCTTGTACTCCTCATAGATTGCGTCAAGGTCGCACGCTTCGCCGCCGTAAACCTTGGTTATTACCAGATTCTTCAGCTCGCCTGTTTCCATGATTTTCTTCTTGAGCACCTCAGGGTGAACAAGGTCGTACATTCTTATACCTATACGCTCGTCCTTGTCGGTGTAGCACGGACCGATTCCTCTGCCGGTTGTGCCTACATTTACGCCCGTCTGACGCTGCTTGAATTCCTCGGAGAGTCTGTCCAAATCTCTGTGCCACGGCATGATTATATCGGCGCGGGCGTCGATACGCAGATTATCGCAGCTGTTGCCGCGCTCGTTCATTTCAGCTATTTCTTCAAGCAAAACCTTAGGGTCAACCACAACGCCGCTGCCGATAAGGCAGAGTGTTTCGGGATAGAGAATACCCGAGGGGAGCAAATGCAGCTTGTAAACATTGTTATCGTGAACAACCGTGTGACCTGCATTGTTGCCGCCGCTGGAGCGCACAACAACATCAGCCTTCGCCGCCATGATATCAATAATTTTGCCCTTTCCCTCGTCGCCCCACTGGGTTCCGACAATAACACTTGATGACATTTTGAAATCCTCATTTCGTAAGCGCATTCCTGCGCTGATTATTTTGGCGCAGCAAACAGCGCGCCATACCACAAGTCTATTATATCATATTCAGATTATAATTACAAGTATTTTTCGCACAAAAACTGCAAAATCTCACCTGCACCCGCTAAATTTCCCGACAGAACAGCTCGCGGAAATCATTGCTGTCAGCAGAATACGCAAGCGCCCACATTGCTTTCATCAGCGCAAATTCCGAGGTCATTGTGCCGGCTTCAATCACGCCGTATTTTTGCAGACGTCTGCCCACCTCGTAAACCTCCAAGCCGCAGCCGCCCCGCTGCACCTGCGTTGTGACAATCACCTGAACGCCCGCCATTGCAAGATTTCCGATTCTGCTTTCGTACTCGGCTGCGCCGTAATCGGGTATTCCGCCCATGCCAAAGCACTCGATAATCAGTGCGCGGCAATGCTCTGCGGCAAACTCAAGCAGCTGCGGCGGCATTGCAGGGGTCAGTTTTATAAGCATTGCAGAGCTGTCCAGCCGCGTGAAAAACACCGGTGCGCCGTCCTCACAATGCGGCTCGTGCCATGTAATCACGCCGTTTGAAACCGTGCCGAGCTGCGGAGCATTTATGCTGCGGAACGCGTCAAAATCCGTTGTGTGAACCTTAACCGCGCTCTGCCCGCCGATAATTCTGCCGCCAAAAACCACCATTACGCCCGAGGTCTCATCGCAAGCCACCCCGAATGCGTCACGCAGATTCCGCGCCGCATCAGAGTCGGAATCTGTGAGCGGTTTCTGCGAGCCCGTGAGAACAATCGGTTTTGTGCTGCGCTGAATCAGGCAGGAAAGCGCTGCTGCGCCGTATGCCATGGTATCCGTTCCGTGCGCGATTACAAAGCCGTCGTAGTCGCCGTACGCCCTGTGAATTTCTCCCGCAAGCGCAGCCCAGTCCGACGGGCGCAAATCGGTGCTGTCAAGCGAGAACGGCTGCACTGCGTCAACGCTGCAAAGCTTGCCGATTTCGGGCACAGCATCCAGCAGGCTCTGCGCGGAGACTCTTGGTGAAAGCCCCTCTGCGGTGTCTGCGCAGGCGATTGTGCCGCCTGTGGCAATAAAGAGAATTTTCTTCATCCTGCCTCCGAAAAAGGGGCTGCACACATGGAATACCATCTGCGCAGCCCCGTTGCTGTTAAATTGCATCAGCCGTTGTTCTGTGCGGCTCTTTTCTTCTCAATGTCTGCGAGAGCGTCCTTGCGCGAAAGGTTGATTCTGCCCTGGCTGTCAATCTCCATAACCTTAACGATTATCTCGTCACCGATTGAAACAACATCCTCTACCTTCTCAACACGTCTGTTCTCCAGCTTGGAAATGTGAACAAGACCGTCCTTGCCGGGAGCGATTTCAACAAATGCACCGAAGTTCATAATGCGAACAACCTTGCCCTTGTAGATTGCGCCAATCTCCGGAGGATTTACGATTGTATCGATTACGGTTACGCAAGCCTTTGCCTTTTCCATGTCGATACCGCAGATAAATACATTGCCGTCGTCGTCGATATCAATCTTAACATCAAAGTCAGCGCAGAGCTTCTGGATAACCTTGCCGCCCGTACCGATAACCTCGCGAATCTTGTCGGTCGGTACCTTGGTGGAAATCATCTTCGGAGCGTACTTGCCTACTTCCTTGCGAGGCTCGGGGATTGCCTTGAGCATAATCTCGTCAAGAATGTAGTTGCGCGCCTTGTGAGTCTTTTCAAATGCGTTCTTGATAATCTCGGGAGTCAGACCGTCAATCTTGAGGTCCATCTGAATAGCCGTGATACCATCGTGAGTACCCGCTACCTTGAAGTCCATATCACCGAAGAAGTCCTCAACGCCCTGAATATCAACCATTGTATCCCAGCGGTCGCCCTCTGTGATAAGTCCGCAGGAAATACCCGCAACGGGCTTCTTAATCGGAACGCCTGCGTCCATAAGTGCGAGCGTGGAGCCGCAAACCGAGCCCTGCGAGGTCGAGCCGTTGGAGGAAAGCACCTCCGAAACCAGACGGATAGCGTAAGGGAACTCGTCAACCGAAGGAATAACAGGCAGCAGTGCGCGCTCTGCGAGTGCGCCGTGACCAATCTCACGTCTGCCGGGACCGCGGCTTGCCTTGGTTTCACCTACGGAGTATGCGGGGAAGTTGTAGTGGTGCATATAGCGCTTGCCCTCTTCCTCGTCAAGACCCTCCAGCTTCTGGCTGTCGCTTACGGGACCCAGCGTACAGATTGTCATAACCTGCGTCTGACCTCTGGTGAAAATGCCCGAGCCGTGTACTCTGGGCAGAACGCCTACCTCTGCCGCAAGCGGACGAATCTGGTCCATCTGTCTGCCGTCAACACGCTTGTGGTCGTCAAGCAGCCAGCGGCGTACAACAAACTTCTGCAGCTTGTAGATAGCCTCGTCAATCATAGCTGTCTTTTCGGGGTAAACCTCGTCAAACTTTGCGTGAATCTCATCAACAACGGGCGCAAGGCGCTCATCGCGTACATTCTTGTCGTCGGTGTCCATTGCGTAGCGAATCTTCTCAATTGCAAACTCGGAGATTGCGTCGAACATATCGTGGTCAACCTCTTGACTCTCAAACGCAAACTTGGGCTTGCCAATCTGCGCCTGAATATCCTTGATAAACGGAATGAGCGACTTTGTAATCTCCTCGTGACCTGCCATTATAGCCTCGAACATCTTCTCATCCGAAACCTCGTTTGCGCCTGCCTCAATCATTACTACCTTCTTCTCGCTGGAGGCAACGGTCAGGTTAAGGTCGGTCTTTGCTCTCTGCTCAAGCGTGGGCATAAGAATAATCTCGCCGTCAACCAGACCTACGGAAATACCGCCGATAGGACCGTTCCACGGAATATCGGAGATAGAAACAGCGATAGACGCGCCAATCATGCCGAGTATCTCGGGCGAAGCGTCGGGGTCAACAGCAAGCACTGTCATGGTGATTGCAACGTCATTGCGCATATCCTTCGGGAACAGCGGGCGCATGGGGCGGTCAACAACGCGCGAGGTAAGAATAGCCTTCTCGGAGGGTCTGCCCTCTCTCTTGAGGAAGCCGCCGGGAATCTTGCCTACCGAGTACAGCTTCTCCTCATAATCAACAGCAAGCGGGAAGAAATCCACGCCGTCGCGCGGCTTTGCGCTTGCGGTAACATTAACCATTACAACCGTTTCGCCGTACCTTACCCAGCACGAACCATTTGCCAGACCGCATACCTTACCTGTTTCAACGGTAAGCTCTCTGCCTGCGAACATGGTCTTGAATACTCTGTAATTCTCAAACATTCTTTTCTTTTCCTTTCCAAATAATTCGTTGTGAAGCACAGCCTTAGCAAAAAACTCAGCAGCCGTATGACGATTGCTCAGTTTTATGCTAAATTCTGCGCTCCGATACCTTTATAAAGCAATAAAGGGCAGAACTGTAACTGTTGCCGCAGCGCTGCCCTTATATCCTTTTGCCGTGCGGACTATCCGCGCAGTGATTACTTACGGATACCCAGCTTTGCGATGATTGCGCGGTAACGCTCGATATCCTTCTTCTGCAGGTAGTTGAGCAGGTTTCTTCTGTGACCTACCATCTTCAGAAGACCGCGGCGGGAGTGGTGGTCCTTCTGGTGAACCTTGATGTGCTCTGTAAGCTCGTTGATTCTCTTGGTGAGAATTGCAATCTGAACCTCAGGCGAGCCTGTATCTGTGTCGTGCAGGCGGTTTTCTTCGATTACTGCTGTTTTTTCTTCTTTTCTAAGCATGATAACACCTCATTAAATATATTCCGCAGTCGCAGCAAAGGGACATGGTGTTTCTCCTTTCGGAGCGGAATCCGCAGTCCGCGAGAGCGGTAGCTCTTGTGTGCGTTATTGCACAACATAAGTATTATACCACAACAATTCTGATTTGTAAATAGGTTTTTAAAAATTTTTCTGATTTTTTGCAGTAATACCACTTTTACAATACTTGCAGCGAGACGATTGTCTCATTTCAGCCGAATTATCCGAAAACCACGCACTGCTCGCCGCTGCCGTTCAATTTCACTCTGCGTGTTTTTCCGCCGACAGTAAGCTCGTACTCGCCCTTGAAGCCATACAGCTCAAAGCACCCGCTTTCGTCTGTTACGGCAGAAAGCTCGGTTGTCCACTCATCTTTGATAAGCGATTTCAGCATATCGTAGGCAGGCTTGGGGGAATTATCTCTGCGCAGCAGCCCGCTCGGAGCGTTAAGCCAGCCGCCGTCGGTGAAATCCCAGCCCGTTACCGCCTTTACAAGCGGGTGCGAAAACAGTATGCGGTACATCTCCGAAAGCTCGTTTTTCTGCTGCTCCTCATATTCGGGCAGAGAGTCCCACGATTCCGGCTGAAAGTCGTTCAGGTCAACGATTTCGGGCGGCATGGGCTTGCCCGAGATAATCGTGTTTTCGGTAAAATGAACAGGCAGCCCGAACCGCTCGAACCGTGCAAGCACGCTTTCCAGCTTCTCCGCGCCCCAGTAGCCCTGATGCTGGTGCGACTGAATACCGATTGCGTCAATCGGGACGCCCGCGTCAAGACACTGCTCGATTACCGCCGCGTAGTCCTCCGAGGTGTTGAAGTCGTTTATCAGCAGAACAGCGTTCGGGTCGGCGGCTTTCGCGGCTTCAAAAACGCTCTTTATCAGCGGGATTCTGCCGTATCTTCGGCAAAGCCTTGTAACTGCGTTGTCATACCTGTCAAAATCGGGCATGATAACCGTTTCGTTAATGACATCCCAGTACCCGATTTTGCCCTTGAAATCGCTCACCTCGCGCGTGATTCGGTCAAGCTGCCGTGCCATAATTTCCTCGTCGGAGTATTTCAGCAGCCAATCCGCGCAGACCGTATGCCAGCAAAGCGGGTGCCCCTTTACCGCAATACCCTTGCCGCAAAGCCGCGAAACGCCGTTCATCATTCTTTCGCGCCGAACCACACCCTCCCGAGGCTCATAAAGCCCCCAGTAAAAGGTTGTCGTGCCGTAGTTGAAAATATCCTCAAGCCTTTCGGCACGGGGAGTATAGCGCAGCCTTTGCTCCTCGGTTACGGCGTTTGCGCATTCCACAACATCAAACGCGCCCCAGCCGAACAAAAACTCGTGGTTGACGAGCCGCGCGGTTACCTTTTCGCCGCAGAGCCTGCGCCCGTTTTTGTCGGTGAGCGTGATTATTGCTTTAGCTTTTCTGTGTTCGTATTTATCCATTTTTCACACATTCCTGTCTTTGCAGTGACTTTATAAATCAATGTCTATCTTGTATTCATCATCAATCAGAATATAGTTTGCATTATGCTTTTCGGCAAGCGCCAAATACCTCGCATTATCCGACAATACCGTTTCCAATGTGCAGTACCCATCATCAATACGGCTTTCTATCACATTCGCATACCCCTTTATATCATCAAAATGCGCTCTGATATATCTTTCGCTCATCACCAGACAATAGTACCTTATGCTGTCCGAATACGGCTTTGTAAAATATGCTTTCCAGTCAAACGGGATATAACAGCCTTCAACAATTAAATTCTGATTGTTCTCTATCGCTGTTTTTATCATTTCGCAGACTATCGGCCACAAATACTCCGTTAACGCATTATCATCACTTATCGGTGTAAGCTGTGTCTTTCCGCTGCGAATCAATCCCATTTTAAGATGGTCTATTGATAAATACGGAAATTTGTACCTTTCCAGCAGCCTTTGAGCCAGAGCGGTCTTGCCTGTATGCGATGCGCCCGTTATCAGAATAATCATACTTACTGCTCCCATTTCTCCTTATTGCTGCCCGAGCGTCATTCAAATACCCTGCATCTCTCTTCAATAAGATAAGCAAAACGCTCTTTCATATCCTCGGGCAGCAAGGATTCCCCGCACATAGCGATAAACCTCGGCTTCATAGAAACCAGCCGATTTATCATGTTTTCTTCGCTTTCCTGTGTTATCCCGCACCGATAGGCGAACACACGGAAATCCTTGCGGCGGATATTCTGCTTTTTGCCGTTTATTGTGAGCGCTGTCTGCTCGTTATCCTCGGGCATTATCACATTTACGGGCACAAGGTCATACGCAGGCGACAACACATAGCTTCCGCTGCCTACCTCGGTTTCAATAAGCGAAAAATTCTTCAGGTGCATATCGGAATTGCAGGTAATAAAATTAAAGACTATTCTGTAAAACAGCTCCGCCACATCCTGTTCACCGCGCGACGAATACCGCTTGATTAGCTTTGCGCACTGCTCGTAAGAGCCCCTGTATTTGCCGGAAGTAAGCCGCATCTCCAGCTGGCAGAAATCCTCCATAGCAAGCTTTTTCACGCCGCTTTCATCCGTCACGCGGTCAATACGTTTGGTGATATAAGCATAACTGCCGCCGCTCTTTACAAGTGCGTGCGGCACGGTGCTGATTCCCGCTTCGTCCGCCAATGACATCACAAGCTGCTCGGCTTCGGGCAGCGCTCTGTAATCTTTTACCTGAGGTTTGAGTATATAGCCTGTCGGATATTCTCCGGCTGTAAGCGTATGCCGTTTCCCCTCGGTCTTGAGATGAATCGGCAGCTTTTTTTGCACTCCCGTAACAGTCAAGCCTTTTTCGGCGCTTTCGGCAGCAAGCCGTTCAAGAGAAGCCCCCGCAGTATCAAGCTCGGGAAATTCCGTCGTGCCAAAAAAGCGCATGATACAGCTTTTATGCCAGCCTGACGGTTCTTCTGCTTCCAACGGTTTTCCGCAGCATAAGCAATTCATGTCCGCGCCTCCCTTATACTCACATTGCCGATTGAATCCTTGCAGGCAGCAAGCAGAAGCCCGAATCGGTCTTTGCGGTCTGTTTTACAAGTGCGAGTGACGATATCAAACAGCCAGCCCTCGGGAATCAGTCCGTCAAAGAACGGAAACAGCGTATTTGAAAGATAGATTTCCTCGGACAAGGGGAGCGTCAGAGACACTGCGCGTGCGCCCTCTGCTTTAAGATAATCATGGTCATAAGCAAAGGAATAGCCCGCGTTTGTTTCGCAAAGCAAGCCTGCAAAGGCTTCTCTTACATAAACATAAGCTGTTCTCAATTCACTCATAGCATATCTCCCTTATCCATAGCGGCAACAGCGTTTTTGATTCTATCGGAAATCATGTGTTCGCACAGGTCTGTCCCAAAAGCAAAAGCTCATGCACAAGCTTTGCAGTTTCCCGATTGTCCTTTCCGGAATAATACGCTTGAGCGAACTCGCGAAACACGCCGCAATACTGTGCGGGAAGCCGTTCGTTTTCTGTGTATCGGAATAAAACCCGCTGCGAATCTCCGCGCAGGCAAACCACCTGCTGCTGTGAATGGTCAAGCAGGATTTCGGTATCGGAATGACTGAACCGCAGAAGCGTTGATTTGTGGTTGATTCCCAGATTCCATCCTGTCTTTATTACTATTTTCTGTTCCGCCGAAGCAAAGGTATGGCAGGCTTCATACACAACGCCGTCGGGTATATTCTCGGACAGCTCGTGCTTTTGCTGCAGCCTGAATTTTTTGAGGTCAGCAAGACGAGCGCATACACTGAGTGCGTTTACACCGCTGTCTATATAGCAGCCTCCCAGCGCGCGTCTTTCGGGAAATACCGAATTGCCTTGCATATACGGGTCATAAAACCTGCATTCAATTTCGGAAACGGGCGAGGGAATAATTTCATCTGCCCGCGCAAGAAACCATTCCAGCTCTTGGGCAAATGCGGCGTGAAATGCAATGTGCAGAAAAGCGTTATTGCTGTCGGCAAGCGCATATAAGCGTGTCAGCTCGTCCGTATTCAGTACTGCGGGCTTTTCCAGAAGAACCGCTTTGCCTTTATTCAGCCCCGACCGCGCCAACGAGAAATGCGTTGCGGGCGGAGTAGAAATCAATACTGCGTCAATCTGCGCATCATCAAATAATTCGTCGGCAGTTTCATAAATTCTCGGAGATACATCAAATTCCTCGGCGCTGAACTTTTCGCAGAACAAGGTTCTTTTCTGTGCGTCCGCGTCGCACACCGCAGCAATCCGAAAAGTCTCCGAAAGCGTGCGCAGCGCTTGCAGCTGCGTTGTAAAAATACTGCCCAGACCAATAACTCCCAGCCTTATCATTCGGCAACACGCTCTGACAAATATCTGTAAACGCCAATCCGCTCTATAATCTGACAAAGCGAAGCCTTTGCATGCTCTGCTTCTTCAATTCTGTCGGACTGCTTGAGTGCGTAGTACAATACTGCTAATCCGAATGCCTGCCCCGATAAATAGCCTGTTTTTTCTGCAGTAGAAACCGCCTGTTTTGCAAACATAACACCCTCGTCTAAGCTTCCAAGCGTTGTATATGCCGCAGAAGCAGCGGCTAACGCCTTGCCAAGTTCAATGTCGTTTTCCGTTGAAAGGTTTTCCTCCCGCGCCTTATTGAACCACTCCAGAGCTTCCTCGGGCGAAACCACGCACAGCGCTTCAGCCATATTAGTGTACAGCTTGCCGCAGTACGCCCGCAGACCATGGTCCTCCGCCAGCTTGAGTGCACAACGGTAAATCAGCTCTGCCGATTTGTATTCCTTCTGAAAACGATAGATGTGACCCTTGATTCTTAACAGCTCGATTCTGTCTCCCGGATTTAATGCATTCTCTGCCTCAAGCTTCTGCACACGTTCAAGAGATTCGTCGAAACGCCCTTTCAGGAAGAGAATATCTGCATATTTCATACACGGTGCAATATATATGTGATTCGGAATCAACGGGCGTATAAGGTCCATTTCCTCAATCAGCGCACGATATGAATTGAGACTTTCATCATAATTGCCCAACAGATGCTTTATCTGCGTGCAGATGAACCGATACATATAGTACCAGTTGCCGAGAATCTCCTTGCTTAACGGGTGAGTATCAGCGAGCTGCTCTGCTTCTTTCAGCCTGCCTGTGCGGCGCAGATAAATAAGCTCCTCAACCGTCGCCAGAGTGCGCAGCCGCTCGTTCTCATTATCGACGCAGCCCGAAAGCAAGGTGTGCAGCTCTCCCCAGAAACCGACATTGGCATAGTATTCAATCGCTTCTATACAGCGTTCTTCAATGCTGTCCAGCACATCGGGCCAATCGCAGGCAGTTTCGATAACAAGAGAAAGGTGCTGATAATACTGACCCTCGGAGGCTTCCATAAGGCACGCAAGAATATTGCCGAGAATTTCAGCCGCCTTTTCGTGACCCACGCGCGCCCGCTGATGCAAACGCACGCTTTCGTCTACTTTCCACAAGCCCCGCGCACTGTCAATAGACAGAAAAATTGATTTTTCCATCAGTTCCTTCAATTCATCTGTTTCATATATCACCTGATTGCGCTTTAGCAGGGAATCCGCAAACTTATAGTCAAAGCTCTTCAATGCGGCAAGAATACTGATTGCCAGCTTGTCCTTTGCCGAAAGATGACGAATATATCGGCTGATAATTTTCTCGCCGTTACGAACAGAGGTCATCTCAAAGGGCTTGCCCGAATTTATATCGTCCTCGTAAATGCTCACGCACATATCAAGGTACAAGGGCACACCGCCCGCATTCTCTACAATACTGTCAATTACAGCCTCATCACGAATCGGCACCTGCTGCAAAAACCAGCGGCTGTCCTCATCCGAAAGATTGTTCAGCAGATGCTGCTGCATAAAATCAGCCCATTCGCTGTCAACGTGGTCCCAGCGCAGCCTGTCGCGGGAGGCAATCACAAACCGTATTGCCTCGGAGGACAGGAAAAGCTCCCGCAGCCAATCCTCGCAGTCCACGGAAAATGTACCGTACTCTGTACGCGCTAGCAGGCTTTCGTAGGAATCCAGAAACAGAACGTGAAAATTACCCTTCTCTGCCGCATTTGAAATGCAGATTCCGAGGTAATAAGGAAGCCGCTCGAAAATCTCAAACTCGTTCAGTGTGTTGATTTCTTCAATTTCAGACTTATATTTTGTCATCATGCGATGGTCCTTAATCAGCGAAATACACTTCTGGAGCGTCGCAGTCGGAATGCACGCAGACATTGTGCCCAGTGAGATAAGCTCGTTAAGCACCCCCATTATCGGTGATGAAAGCACACTGTTCTTCTGCATGATTTCTTCAACATTAAGCTTTGCCTTGGAACAGTATTGCAGCATAGCGTAATCAAACAGCCCGCAATCCCCGACGACTCCGTTTCTGATTGCCATAAGGATATTGATAGGATTAGCAAAATCATAAGCGTCAAGGCTGACAAAAACAGGATGTACCTTGTATTCGGCAATCTGCGAATAAATATCCGACGCCAGCAGGTACAGCTTTTTCAAAAGGCTGGATTTACCTATGCCGCCTTTTCCGTAATACACCAGAATTTCCTGCGGCTTTGCGGAAATCATCTGCAGGCTCTTCGTGAATACCGCAGATGGTTCGACGCGGTCGGTAAACAGCTTTTGCGCTTTGAACAAAGTGTTGCTTTTGGAAAACTTACTCTTTAACATTGATGAATCTCCTTTTTCTGTATGGTATCAAATCGGAGAAAACCGGATGATTGATATGAACAATTTTATTATATTCTTTTTTGCAATCCGTGTCAAGAATATTGTCAAAAAATGTGCGGGATATAGTCGGTTATTGGTGTTACAATAATTCACCCAAAACGCAAAAGCGGAGAATGTAACAATCCTCCGCTTTTGCGTCCGGTATTATGCTGAAATTTGTCGATTGCATATTCGGGCATTCGTTCGCTGAATCAAGCGATAAGTGCCTGCTGCATCAGATAATCGCCGCCCTCGTCAAACAGCACACGCACAGCATTTTCGTCAAACGGCACCTTGATGTCCACATCGTTGCCGCATATTCCGTCTGCGGCTGCATCCACGAAAATGCTGCCGTCCCTTTCAAGAATAAGCGACGAGGAAAAGCCCAGCATTCCGTTATCCAGAAAAACAGAGCCAACGCCCTGTGCGCTTCCGTTTGTCTTTGTAAAGCCCATTACGGTCACGTTATCAAAGCCGCGCATAACCTTTACAAAATGGTCGGAAGCACTCGCGCTGTTGGAATTGACAAGAATGACTATCGGCTTTCCGAGCCACTTATCTTCGCCAATGTACATATTGTTTATGTCCGGAACATAGCCGCCGTTTTCATCAACGGCATAGCAGAAATTCTCGTCGTCCCATTTGCCGTCGGTGCAGTAGTAATGCTCACCCACGGGCGCGAAAACCTCGCCGAGCGTTCTGACCATAATTCCCGAGCCTCCGCCGTTATCGCGCAGGTCAATCACAAGCTTTTCAAAGCCGTTTTCGTTAAGCTCTTCAAGCTTTGCTTCAATGTTGTACTTCATTGCGGAAAAGTCCTGATTCTGCGCCGAACGGCTGTCATAATCCATCAGCTTTATGCGCAGGCAGGCTGTTTTTTCGTCAAGCTCTGTCCATGTCATGTGCCCTGCGTCAAGACCCTGATTCACAGTATCGAGCGTTTTGCTTAGCCGCTCGCAGTAATTGCCGATTTTCTCTAAAACGGCTGTCCGCTCTGCGCCGCTGTCGTCTATATAGCGCACGGTTACGCTGTCGCCGCCTACTCCCGCCGCATAAACCGCACGGTAGAAATCCCTGTTCTCATTATCGGCAAATTGAGCAGCATTAAAACCGCGCGAATATTCTGCAAGATTTTCGGGCTTTTCGTCATCCCATGAGAGGATTATCGTGCCGTTGTGTATGCCCTTTGCAGACAGCGTCTCGTCAACGTTCACGGCTGCTGTTCTGCCGTCTGCAAGCGTCATCATCGACAGCCCGTAGTCGTTTCCGCTGAGGACTTCTTCCGCTTTGTCATACATGGTATCATCGCTGCTCACATATCCGACGTGACCGTCTCTGAACTCCGCGCAGAATTCCATCCATGCAATCTGATTCTGCAAAGCGTCGTTCTCTGCGGTCGCCTGCCTGAACTTCGGCAGGTACTCGTCATAGAGCGAATCCCAGTCGATTTTCTTGTGCTCGGCGAGCACATAGCGCTCGCGCATGATGCGAAAGCCCGTTTCAAAGTCCTTGACATAATCAGCCGCACGGTAGTCCCTTGAAAGTACGCATAACGGAATCGAAACAGCCATGCCAAACGCCGCGGCAGCGCTTGTAAGTCTGCGCAGATTTTTCTTGTCACGGAAAAATCCCGCAAGCATAAGCACCGCGCCGATATACACGCCCAGAAGGTATTTTTCAAACCCGTCAACCGCCAGCATAATCATGCAGAACACCACGGGAACAGCGTAGCAAATCCGCCATTTCGGCGAGATGAATTTTTCGGCAATTCCCGCCAGCGCAAACAAGCCGCCCGCCAGCACAAGCTCTGCAGCAAGGAGAATAATATCGTTTCTAATCATAGTATTTCCTCCTTAGTTCATGTCGTCTTTGGCGAAGAAAAAATAGCCCATATAAAGGCATATTGCAGCAGCGGCAAGCGAAAGCAGAATCACAGGCACCACTGTTTCGCTCTGAAGCGACGCGCCGTAAGAAAAATGAATACCGGCGTCAAGCCCGTAGGTAACCCACACATCCGTCTGATACAGCAGAGAAATCGTAGTCATTCCGAGCCACGGGCTTTGGCTGACAACCGAAAGATACCAGCCGGTCATGTATACCGCAAAGCCCGTTACCATAACGCCAATCATATTCTTCATAAGAAACGATATGAACACGAACTCACAGCCAAGCCTGAAAATCGGGAAAACAAGCAGCAGTCGGCGGATTACAATTTGTCCGACGGGGATATCGCTGCCCCAGCCAAGCAAAACAGTCGCTGTGATATCGGGAATAATCATCAGCACAAGCGTGCCAAGCGTTCCCAGAACAAGGCAGGGAATCGCTCTGCCGAAAAAGACTTCAAGTCGGGTATGCCCGCCCATAATCTCATAGTATGAGGTTTTGTCGGAGAAATCCGCAAGGCAAAACTGCGCGGTCAGTATGAAGATATACACCACCGACAGCATCGAGTTGGCATTATCCGCAACACAAGCGAAAACTCCCGCATTCGGAATCATCTCCGGGGTTGTTTGTATTGTGAAATAAGTCATACAAATATGAAGCAGGGCGATTCCGATAAATGTAAGGTGTGATATTCTGTACCTCGGCAGCATAAACAGCTGCCCTTTCAGTATATTCTTCATGTCCGCTCCTCACTTCATATCTCTTTTTTTGAAAACGACGTATCCGAGTAAAAGGCAAACCGCCCCGACAATAACCGACGCCGCAACCGTGCCGAAAATAAGCGGCGGTTCGAGCGCAGAGTTATACACAACCACGTCCTCGCCGTTTACATAGCCGTAGCTGTAATCGGAAAATCCCGCAACGTGCATAAGGTTCGGCACACCAAGCGCCCATGAAATTCCGCTGTCGGAATCCATTCCGAAAAGGAAATCCGCCAATGCCGAAAATTCGATAAGCAAATAGCCAAGCACAATGCTAAGTCCGCTGCTTCTCAGCAGAAACGTAAACAGTGCAAGCTCCAGAGTCACGCGGATAATCGGCAGGAAAGCCAGCAGACAGCGAATCATCACCCAAGAAAAATCCGCGGAATAGCCCCAGCCGTTTACCGCAGAGCAAAATCCCAGCGGCGCAAACATCAGCACTGCGCAGGAAGCCAGCGTCCAGATAAGACACGTGATTATTCTGCCGAAGTAGACAGCCGCCCTGCCGTGTCCCGCCAGAATCTCATAATTTATCGTCTTGTCCGATTGGTCCCAGCCGCAAATCCTTGCAGTAATGAAAAGCACAATAAACAGCAGAAACGTTTTCTCGGAGTTTACCGCATACATACTTCCCGTAAGCTCGCTGAAAGGTACGTTATTTAACTGCGGCGAAAGAACGTATATCACGCCTATAAACAGCAGTGCCACGACAATAACAAGGTCATTTCTTGCCTGATAATTCTGCGCTTTGATTATGTTCAGCATTTGCTTCACCTACCATATTCATATAATAGTGCTCGAGATTTGCTTCGTTCATGTGAAGGGTTGTGGGCGTTACGCCGTTTTCAAAAAGCGTTCTCGATATCGTCACCATATCGTCAAAGCCCTCGTACAGGCGTATGCTTCCGTCACGCTCAATTTCAAGCTGATGCAGCCCCAGCTTTTCACCGAGCACAGCAGCCGCAAGCGGGTTGTTGTCGGTGCTGATGTGATAGTATTCACGGCATATATGCTTCAGCTCCGACGCGGAAACCGTCTGAAGAATCTCGCCTTTGTTAATGAAGATATAGTCGGTGCAAAGCAGCGAAAGCTCGCTTAAAATGTGCGAGGAGATTACAATTGTGATGTGCTGCTCTCTGTTGAGCTTTAGCAGCAGCTCGCGGATTTCAACAATACCCTCGGGGTCAAGCCCGTTTATCGGCTCATCCAGAATCATCAATTCGGGGCTCGACATCAGCGCAATGGCAATTCCAAGGCGCTGACGCATACCCAGAGAGTAGTTCCTGACGTGCTTTTTGCCTGCGTCGGAAAGCCCGACGATTTCCAGAACCTCATCTATGCGCTTTTTATCGGGGATTCCGCGCTGAATACGCTGCTTTTCAAGGTTTTCGCGAGCGTTCAGGTTTTCCTTTGCGTACGGGGTTTCAATCATAAAGCACATACGGCTGCGCGCCGCTGCAAGCCCCTTTTCGGATGTCTCTCCAAAGAGGGAAATCGTACCCTCTGTCGGCAGTGCGAGACCGCCCAGCATTTTCATAATAGTAGTCTTTCCTGCGCCGTTAGGACCGATAAGACCGCATATCATTCCCTCCTTTATCCGGAAAGAAGCGTTTGATACAGCCTTTTTCTTCATATATTGCTTTCCAAGCCCCTGCGCGTCTATCAAAATTTCCGACATAGCTGACCTCCTTGTGGTTTATAGGTTAATTCTAAATCGAAATTATAAAGAAATTCTTAAGAAAAATTATAAATTTAAAAAATTATCGGTTTCTTTCCGCCGTATCAAACTCAATCCATAACGAAAGAGTATTCCCTTCGGTCGCAGCGCCAACAGAAGCATTCTGCTTCTGCGCCAGGAGCTTTACTATATATAAACCGAGACCCGCGCTGCTTTTCCCCGATTTTTCCGCACGATAGGTTCGTTCAAAAATACGCTCGGTATCGGGCAAGATGCCGTTTGTTTCGTTGGAAAAGCTGATACGGCAGCGGTTTTCCGCAGGCTCCGTTACCGCAGCCGTGAATGAACCGCGAGCGTATTTCAGCGCGTTGTTCAGCAGATTTTCCAGCATTCTCTGCAAAAGCTGCTGGTCAGCCCTAACCAGAACAGTATGCTCGGGCAGCTTTACCTCGGGAGTGAGCCCCTGCGCATTGATTACAGCTTCATTATCGACCAGAAGCTGCACGATTTTATTGGTGATGTTTACAGGCTGAAGCTTTACGGGCGCGCTGTCGCTTTCAAGCAGAGAGAGCTCGAAGAAATCATCCGCTATCTGCTTCATTTCATCGGTTTTTCTGCAGCATAATCCAAGCTGCCTTGCACCGTTCTCCGAAAGCTGCTCGCCTGTTTCAATAAGACGCAGATTTCCCTTTATAACCGTCAGCGGCGTTCGCAGGTCGTGCGCAATGTCCGACACGGATTGCTTCAGTTTTTTCTCTGCTTGCTCGGCTTGCAGCTTCAGCTGCTTCTGATAGGCAAGATTGCGGTTAATTTCAGCAGCCATATCGTTAAGGTCGCGGTCAAACAGAGCAATCGTAAGCTGGCGGTTGTATGACTTGCTGCGGGTTTTCAGCAGCTCACGCTTGATTTGCCGCATCTCATGCTTCAGCGCAAGCAGGTGCAGCACAGCAGCAATCAGTAGCAGCGCAAGAACAACTACAATAATAAGTAATTCCATCAGTTCTCCTTAAATCTGTATCCTATTCCCCAGACGGTTTCAATATAGTCACAGCCCGTTGCTTTTTTCAGTTTTGAGCGCAAATTGCTGACGTGAACGTTTATAGTGTTGTCCTCGATGAAATAATCCTCGTTCCAGACAGATTCGTAAAGATTTGCCTTGGAAAACACCTTTGTGGGATACTCCATGAGCAATTGCAGCAGCATAAGTTCCTTCGCCGTCAGCGGGATTGTTTCACCGCGGTAGGTAACCGTGTGTTCGGACGGGGAAAGACGAAGCTCGCCGCAGACAAGTACTGCGCCCTTTTTCTGTGCAGCACTTCTGCGAAGTACCACCTGTATGCGTACCAGCACCTCGTTCAGGTCGAAAGGCTTAAGTATGTAATCATCAGCGCCCAGCCGCAGCACCTCCAAGCGCGTTTCAAGCATTGATTTCGCCGAAAGCACTATAACCGGCACATCCGAATATCCGCGAAGCTCTGCGATAAGCTCCTCCCCGCTCTTATCGGGAAGCATAAGGTCCGTCAGCACAAGCGAATAGTCCTGCTTTTTCATAAGCGCTGCTGCCGCCGTACCGTTTAACGCAGATACCGTGTCAAAGCCATTTTGCCGCAGAAACAGCGACACCATTTCGTTTATGCTTTCATCATCTTCAATTATAAGAATTCTGTAATTCATATCTGTTCCTTTCAATAGCTAATCAATATTTTTCGTAATTATAATTGATTCGGAAAACGGCGAGAGGTTCTTTTTACTATTATACATTATCTCTCCTCATAAATCAATAAGTGCAAAACAGAAAGCAGCGCTGCCAGCCGGTTGAATCCCGACGCTCGGCTGCATTTTTCCTGTGTCTCCATTTCTAACATTATGAATATCACTCTGCTCAATCCTTCATTTTTTCAAAAATCCTGCCGTGAATTTTGCACCGAAGGATTTGAATATTGTATCCAAACCTAAAATTCGGCAGTATTTTGATTGTGTTACAGCCCAAATTTTCCGCTGAAAAACGCACAAAATTGGGCTGAAAAATCTTGTGCTTGCATAATCGGATATCAGAAACGTCAAAAACAGCGTTCAAAAATTGAAAATTATGCTGTAATATATACGGAAAAATCAATAACCTTGTCCGATTTCTTGACTTTTCGCCACGGCTTTGATATAATAAGCACATAAAGAAATTGCAAGAATCAAATTCAAAAAATTCATAATTATCAATGACAAGGGCGTCCATTCGGATGCCCTTGTCTTGTTTTTTGCAATGTATTGAAAGGATGGTTAGCCATGAGCAACAATAAGGAAATCGTGCTGGATAACATAGGCATGACCTATAAAACAAATGACGGTAAAGATGTCACGGCGCTTACAAGCGTATCTCTGGATATCAACAAGGGAGAGTTCATCTCGCTGCTGGGACCGTCGGGCTGCGGCAAAACCACCCTTCTTCGCATAATCGCCGACCTATTGCAGCCCACACAGGGAACAATCACGGTTGGCGGAGAAACCCCGCGGCAGGCTCGGCTGAAACAGCGCTACGGCATAGTATTTCAGAGCGCGGTGCTGTACGACTGGCGCACGGTTAAGAAGAATGTTATGCTCCCGCTGGAGATTATGCACGTTCCGAAAGAACAGCGCGCGGAAAGAGCCGAGAAAATGCTGGAGCTGGTTGGTCTTACCGATTTCGCGGACCACTATCCCAATCAGCTATCGGGCGGAATGCAGCAGCGTGTGGGCATTGCAAGAGCGCTTGCGCTCCAGCCCGAGATTCTGCTGATGGATGAGCCGTTTTCGGCGCTGGATGAATTTACCCGCGAGAAGCTTCACGCAGACCTGCTTAAAATCTGGCGAAAAACAAACAAGACGATAATCTTCGTAACGCACAATATTCAGGAAGCCGTATTCCTCTCGGACAGGGTTTGCGTGCTTTCGCCGCACCCCGGCAGACTTTCGGCGGTGGTTGATATCGACCTGCCCCGCCCGCGTGAAATGGAGATAAAGAACACTCCGGAGTTTACAGCGCTTGTCGCAAAGGTAAGAAACAGCTTCGAGGGTATATAAAGGGGGGAGAAGCATGGCAAAGGTCAAGGCTTTTCTGAAATCAAAAAAGATGGTCACCATTGTCTGGGTGATTGGCATAATCGTAATCTGGGAGATTTTCGCGATTATCGTTGAAAACACAAAGCGCACCCCGATAAATGTGCTGCCGCATCTGTATCAGATTATCGGCTCGTTTTTCTCGGATGCAAAGGTGAGCGGTCAGCTTACAATGGCAGAGCTTATCGGTCAGAGCTGTCAGGAGACGCTTCTTCGCGCGGGTCTGGGATTTGCAATCGGTACGTTGCTTGGCTTTGCGCTTGCGCTGCTGATGAATCTTTCACGGGCGGTTGAAAAAATAGCGTTCCCGTACCTGATGATTATTCAGATGATACCGATTCTCGGCATGGCGCCTATTATTCTGGCAATCACAAAGGACATCAACACCTCGCGAATTGTTATCGCCGCAATACTTACCTTCTACCCCGTTTCAACAAATGTTCTGGCGGGATTCAAGGCGGTTGAGCGGGAAAAGCACGAGCTTATGTATTCCTACGCGGCGAATAAATTTCAGCTGTACACCAAAACGCTGATTCCCGCGTGTATTCCGTACCTGTTCACGGGGCTCAAAATTTCCGCGCCTATGGCAATTACGGCTTCAATTCTGGTTGATACGCTGCAAGGCGGCAACGGTCTGGGCTGTATGCTTTCGCAGTCGCTTAAGGGCGGCATGACAAGGCTTGTGTTCTGGGATATCGTGCTGATAAGCGCAGCAATCGGAATACTTAGCTTCTGGGTAATGGGTGTTATAGAAAGACTTCTTTGCCCCTACAAGAGAAAAAAATCAGACTGACGGGAGGGTGATTGTATGAAAACCAAAAAGCTGCTTGATTCAATATCGGGCGTTGCGCTGCCTGTCCTGTTCGGCGTGATAATCGCGGTGCTGTGGCAGACCGAGGTGCTGCACAAGCTGATGGGCACAGACCTCATCACACTGCCGCTGCTGACAAGAATAGGCGAGATAATCACCGAAAACTTCGGCACAATCAGCGGGCATATCGTTATAACGGTTATTGTTGCGCTGGGCGGACTGGTCGCAGGCTCTGTTCTGGGATATCTTATCGCGGTTACGGCAGCGCTTTTCAGCAAGTGGGGTGCGGGCGGTCTCACAATAGTAAGCGCATTCAACGCAATTCCGATAGTAGCGCTTGCTCCGGTAATCAACAACTGGACGCGCGACGTCAGCACCGATGTAAGCATTCGCAGCACGGTTGCAAAGATTCTGGTGGTTACGATATCCTGCACCGCCGCAATGAGTGTAAACGCGTTCAGAGGTCTTACCGAGCTTAAGCCGTTCTCGGAGGATTTGATGAAATCCTATGCAGCAAGCAAGCTTACGGTGTTTCTTAAGCTGCGGCTTCCAAATTCGCTGCCGTACATATTTACGGCACTCAGAGTGAGCGTTCCCGCGTGTGTAATCGGCGCGCTGGTAACGGAGTATTTCGCCGAGGAAACGGTCGGCGTAGGCAGGCAGATTCGCGAAAATATCGTAAAGGGTCAGTACCCGACGGCATGGGCGTATATCGCAGTAGCGTGTGCAATAGGCATAATACTCTACGCGCTGCTGATGATTGCGGAAAGATTAGTGCTTAAGCGCAGAAGAGCAGCATAAGCTCCGCGTTTAACATAGATAACAGATATAAAGAAAGGAACTGAACATTATGAAAAAGACAAAATTATTCGGCGCACTGGCAGCTATCCTCGCTGTTGCACAGCTTACAGCCTGCAGCGGCGGCACAAGCAGCACATCAACCCCCGATTCTTCAAGCAGCGCTCCCGCTGAAAGCACGTCGGGCGCTTCCTCCGAGGTTTCATCAGAGGTTTCCTCCGAGGGCGGCATGATGACATCCGAGGAGATTGTCAAGGCAGCCGCAAACGCCGGCAAGGTGGGTAACTGGGGTCTTGGCAACGAGTATGAGATTCAGGCACTGCTTACAAAGTACGGTCTGCCCACGGATTATCTGACACAGGACTTCACCATGGACCAGTTTGATACAGACGCTGTAACGCTTGCCTCTGCAATGACCTACAACGAGCTGGGTCTGGTAAAGAACGGCTACGACGGCGGCTACGGCTACGGCGATACAGTTTCGATAATCGACATGAACGACGAGGGCGTTGCAATGCTGGAGGATAACCTGTTCTGCTCCAAGGCGTTCGCCGAGGCAAACCCGAACACCGTTAAGGCTTTCGTTTCCGCTTCTATGAAGGGCTGGGCTTACGCCTGCGAAAATCCCGCAGAGGCAGCTGAAATCGTATTTGCCGCAGGTTCCTCCGTATCCGCTGACCATCAGGCGTATATGGCAGGCGAGGTTGCAAAGCTGGTTACAACCGATATGAACGGCGGCTCTGTTCCCGCAGCTGATGTGGGCAATATGGATGAATCCGCAATGCAGCAGACTCTCGACCTTGCAAAGAAGTACATTCTCCTTGAGGACAGCGCAGCAAAGGAAAAGCTGGCTGCAATGACGCTTGACGATATCCGCAGCACCGCTTACCTCACATACGACCCCGCAGCCGACGGCGCTCCCGAAAAGACGAGCGTTTCGGTTCAGCTGAAGTGGCTGCCGCAGGCACAGTTTATGGGCTATTATGTAGCAGAAGCAAAGGGCTACTATGACGAGGTTGGTCTGGATGTAACAATCGTAAGCGGCGGCGGCGATATCTCCGAGACAACAGCGGTTTACAACGGCACAGTTGATTTCGGCGTAACATGGGTATCTAACCTCATCAACGCCAATGCAGGCGGCATGGAGCTTCTTGAGGTAGCGCAGGTATATCAGCGCTCGGGTCTGGTACTTGTTTATAAGAACGACAATTTCAAGAGCTGATTAGCGGCTTCCCTTTCAAAATGATTTCCCCTTATCCGCAGACCTCGGTCTGCGGGTTCGGCGGAAAGCCTGCTCACAGTGGGCAGGTTTTCCGGCGAATGATGGGAGTAATCCCGATAACATAACAGATTAAAACAGGAGGTCATCACTATGGATATGATAATCAGAAACGGTACGGTAGTAACAGCCACGGAAATGTTCAAGGCTGACGTAGCCGTAAAAGACGGAAAGATTGCCGCTGTTGCAGCTGACCTTTCCGATATGAGCGCCGACAAAATCGTAGACGCTTCGGGAATGCTGGTTCTTCCCGGCGCAATCGACGCGCACACGCACCTTGCAATGCCGTTCGGCGGCACAATTTCTTCGGATGATTATTTCGCCGGAACAAGAGCCGCAGCCTGCGGCGGTACAACAATGGTATTCGATTTTGCTCTGCAGAATTTCGACGAGAGCATGGTTGATACCTTTAACCGCAGAAACGCTCTGGCTGCGCCCGATGCAGCGGTTGATTACTCGTTCCATATCGGCGTAAAGGACATTCACGGCGAGCTGCTTGACACAATCGCGGACGCCTGCGAGCTTGGAATCACTAGCTACAAGGTGTTCATGGTTTATGATTTCGGCGTAAAGGACGGCGTGTTCTATCAGCTGCTGGAAAAATCAAAGGATTTCGGCGCGCTGATTGCCGTTCACGCAGAGAACAACGAGCTTGTTAATACGCTCACCGAAAGATATATCGGCGAGGGCAAAACCGACGCTTGGTATCACTACATGAGCCGTCCCGAGTTTGTCGAGGGTGAGGCAGACGAGCGGGCAATCTCGCTGGCAAAGGCAGCGGGTGCTGCGCTGTACATAGTTCATCTTGCCAACAAGCAGGGCGTTGACGCTGTAACAAAGGCAAAGGATGAGGGCTATGAAATCTACGCTGAAACCTGCCCGCAGTATCTGCACTTTACAAGCGATGTCTACAAGCGCTCTGACGGCAGAAACTTTGTCTGCTCGCCCCCTATGAAGGGCAAGGAGTCGCAGGACGCGCTGTGGGCGGCAATCAAGCGCGGCGATATCGACACGATTGCTACCGACCACTGCCCGTTTATGCAAAGCGAAAAGGATTGGGGTCTGAACGATTTCCGCAAGATTCCCAACGGCTGCGCGGGCATTGAGAATATGTACCCCTATATGCTGGGCAAGGCAAACGACGGCGTAATCACATTTGAAAAGGCTGTCGAGATTTGCTCCACCAACCCTGCGAGAATCTTCGGCTGCACCGACAAGGGCTCAATCGCTGTCGGTAAGGACGCGGATATCGTAATCTACGACCCTGCGAAGCATTTCACTATCAGTCAGGGTAATATGCACTCCGACTGCGACCATACAATCTGGGAGGGCGTTGAGGTTCACGGATACCCCGTACAGACCTATTCGCGCGGCAGGCTGGTATTCGACAACGGCGAGTTTGTCGGTGAGCGCGGCTGGGGTAAGTTTGTAAAGTGCGCAAAGCACGGCTCAAAATAATTCCCGCTGAAAGGAATGAAAGCTATGTCCTACAAAGCTATGAATATCCGCGAGGAGGCTTCCCGCTGCTTACTGTGCGAGAATGCGCCGTGCAGCGCCGCCTGCCCCAAGGGTCTTGACCCCGCACGCGGAATAAGAGCGGTAAGATTTGAAAACGAGGCGAGTGCAGGTGAGTTTCTGCACGGCTGCGAGGGCTGCGAAGCCCCCTGCGAGAAAGCCTGCATTCACTACGACCTGCCGATACGCATAAAGGCGGTCTCACAGCAGCTTAAGCCCGCCGAAAAGCCCGCCGCAGACCTTTCCATAACATTCTGCGGGGTAAAGTGCGAGAATCCGTTCTTCCTTTCTTCATCGGTTGTCGCAAGCGATTACGAGATGATAGCAAAAGCATTTGACATGGGCTGGGCAGGTGCGGTTTACAAGACAATCGGCTACTATATGCCCCAAGAGGTTTCCCCCAGATTTGACGCGGCAGGCAAAGAGGGTACGCCCTTTATCGGTTTCCGCAACATGGAGCAGATAAGCGACCACACGCTGGAGGAGAATCTTGAGATATTCCGTAAGCTGAAGAAGAACTACCCCGACAAGGTGCTGGTTTCCTCCATTATGGGTCAGACCGACGAGGAGTGGACGCAGCTTGCGCGGCTCTCCGAGGAAGCGGGTGCGGACATAATCGAGTGCAATTTCTCCTGCCCGCACATGAGCGCCCACGGTATGGGCAGCGACGTTGGTCAGGACCCCGAATTGGTAAAGCGCTACACAGAGCTTGCCAAGCGCGGAACAAAGCTCCCCGTGCTTGCAAAAATGACGCCGAATATCTCGCATATCGAGATACCCGCGCTGGCGGCGGTTCAGGGCGGCGCAGACGGTCTGGCGGCAATCAACACTATAAAAAGCGTAACAACCTCCGCCGAGGCAAGGGTTGACGGCAAGAATACCGTTTCGGGTTATTCCGGCAAGGCAATCAAGCCTATTGCGCTGCGATTCATTCACGATATGGCAGCGTACGCTCCGCTGAACGGAGTGCCGATAAGCGGCATGGGCGGCATTGAAACATGGCGCGACGCACTGGATTTTCTGGCACTGGGATGTTCAAATCTTCAGATTACTACCTCGGTAATGCAGTACGGCTACCGCATAATCGACGACCTGATTTCGGGTCTTTCGCGATACATGAGCGACAACGGAATTTCATCCGTAACGCAGCTGGTCGGCACAGAGCTTGAACGGCTTGTTCCCGCCGATTCGCTTGACCGCAGCACCGTTGTGTACCCGAAATTCAACCGCGAGCGCTGCACGGGCTGCGGAAGATGCTACATATCCTGCTTTGACGGCGGACATCAGGCGATTTCGTTCGGCGAGGACAGAAAGCCCATGCTGAACGGCGCAAAATGCGTGGGCTGCCACCTGTGCAGGCTGGTATGTCCCACGGGCGCGATTGAAGCCGCAAAGAGAATAAATAAACCTTAAAAAAGGAGGCGGACGGTTTGGCTATAACACTGGCGCAGCTCTGCCGAAACGCTGAAAAGAGCTACGAGATGAAGCTGATTGCAGGAAGAAACGGTCTGGACAACACCGTTCGCTGGGTTCACATGGTAGAGGACAGCGAGGTTCCCGACTTCCTGCACGGAAACGAGCTGGTATTCACCACAGGAATAGGTCACACGGGCAGCGACTGGCTGATTCCGTTTGTAAAATCGCTGAAGGAGCACCACGCAGCGGGTCTTGTGATAAATCTGGGACCGCATATCGAGTCTGTTCCCGCAAGGCTGATTGTGTTCTGCGAGGACAACGATTTTCCGCTGTTTACGCTGCCGTGGCAGGTTAAGATAATTGATATCACCTACAATTTCTGTCGGCGCATAATCGACAACGAGGAAGCCGAAACCAGTCTTGCAGAAGCGTTCCGCAATCTGATTTTCACGCCCGAGCGACGCGAAACCTACGCCGCCGCACTGGAACGCAGCGGTTTCAGAGAGAACGCATCCTACACCGTTATCGCGGTATCGGCGGTAAAGGGCAAAAGCACCTCGGGTCTGCTGAGAAGCAACGATTACGCCCTCTGGCGGATTTTCAAGCGGTCGCGCGCACCCTCGGCAATGTTCTTTCAGGAGGACAGACTCATCGTTATAAGGCAAAGCGTAAGCGCCGAGGAAATCAAGCGGCTGATTGACGATATCGCTGCGGCGGAATTCGGCTCGCAGCTGAATATCGGAGTATCGGACAGCAGCGAAAGTCTTGCTGAGGTGCCTGTATGCTACAAGCAGGCGATTTCAGCGCTTAAAGCAGCGCAGATAAAAGGCACAAACTGCGTCTACTACCGCAATATAGGCGTTTACAAGCTGCTCTTCGGTGTGGAAAACATCAGCATACTCTCGGACTTTGCCGAAACCGTTCTTGGCAACGTAATACGGTACGACAGCATGAACGGCACGGATTTTGAGGACACTCTGAAAATGTATCTGGAATGCAGCGGCAGCGTACAGCAGACCGCAGAAAAGCTGGGCGTTCACCGCAACACCGTAAACTACAAGATGAAGATTATCCGCGAGATAATGAACATTGAGATGACCGAGGAAGAGCGCATGAACATTCTGCTTGCGCTGCGGGCAAGAGAAATTCTTAACAGCAAATGACACAGCAATGTATCATCATAATTTTATTCTGAAAGGAAATGAATAACAATGAACGGGCAAGAAATCAAGGAAATGCAGGTAAGCTACAACCTGCAGTCGTGGGCAAAGCAGAGGGGCATCAATCCGATTCCCATTGAAAAGGCAGACGGCATTTATATGTGGGATTTCGACGGAAACCGTTACTCCGATATGTCGAGCCAGCTTGTTAACCTCAATGTAGGTCACAACTGCCGCCCGATTATCGAGGCAATCAAGGAACAGGCAGAAAAGTACTGCTACCTTTCACCCAGCTACGGCAGCGAGCCGCGCGCAATGCTTGCAAAAATGGTAATAGACCTCATGCCCGACAACATGGGCAAGGTGTTCTTTACCAACGGCGGCGCTGACGCCAACGAAAACGCAATCAAGATTGCAAGAATGTACACCGGCAGAAACAAGGTGTTTTCGCGTTACAGAAGCTATCACGGCTCAACCTTCGGCGCAGGCAACCTCACCGGCGAGCCGCGCAGATACCCGCTTGAGCCGGGAATACCGGGCTTTGTGCATTTCTTCGACCCTTACATTTACCGTGAGCCGATTAAGTTTGAGAGCGAAAAAGCAGCTTCCGAATACTACGTTGCAAAGCTGCGCGAGCAGGTTCTGTACGAGGGTCCCGATTCCGTTGCCGCTATCGTAATGGAAACCATCACAGGCTCTAACGGCGTAATCATCCCGCCCGAGGGCTATTTGCAGGGCGTTAGAAAAATCTGCGATGAATTCGGCATTATGATGATTTGCGACGAGGTTATGGCAGGCTGGGGCAGAACGGGCAAGATGTTTGCATTTGAGAATTTCGGCGTAAAGCCTGATATTGTAAGCTTTGCAAAGGGCGTAACCTGCGGCTATGTTCAGCTTGGCGGCGTGGTTGTAAGCAAGGATATCGCAGCCTACTTTGACGACCACCTGCTCTCCTGCGGACTTACTTACAGCGGTCATCCGCTTGCTTGCGCAGCGGGAGTTGCCTGCGTGAATTACTACAAGGAAGCCAACATTCTGGAGAACGTAAACAAGGTCGGCAAGGTTCTGGGCGAGATTCTTGAGGAGCTTAAGGCAAAGCACGCCTGCGTGGGCGATGTAAGATACATCGGTCTGTTCAGCTCAATCGAGCTTGTTAAGGACAAGGAAACCAAAGAGCCGCTCGTACCCTACGGCAAGGACCCCGAGGGCAGAATGGGCAAAATCATCGGCGCGCTTAAGGCAAGAGGCTTTATGACCTACTCGCACGAAAACATGATTTTCGTATCTCCCCCGCTTATCATTACCGAAGCGCAGCTGCGTGAGGAAATGGCAAAGGTAGACGAGGTTCTTACCGAAACAGACGCTACAATCTGATGTGAGGTGTATGCAATATGGCTAATTCATTCAGAAATGCGGAAAGAGCAGTGCTTTCCGACTATATCCCCGCAGATAAGTTCAGAACTATTCTGCCACAGCACCGGCATATAGAGGGCGGCATTACCGAAATCCCCGTTGAAATACACATGAAGCGGCCCTTTGCAAAGAAACTCAGCTTTAACGTAGAATGGGACGGCATACTCTACGGCTTTGTGCGCGGAAAGAAAGACATCATTGAACGGCTGGGAAGCATGAAAAAAATCACGCGCATTACCCTCTCCGACTGGGATGACAAATTCCAGCTGCTGTTTGAGGGAACGGAGGAAACCGAGGAACAGCCGTTCTTTGTAACGCCCGCAGAGGTGCTGGAGCTAATTGAAAATTGCAGGCGCGTTCCCGAGCAGATTTCCGCAGAGAAAAAATCCATATTCAAGAAAGGAAAATGATTATGTATACTTGCAGCAAAGACAGAATGGAAGATAAAATCAAGACCTTTTCAAAATTCGGCGACGCGGGTCACGGCGGTATCACCCGTTACTCGCTCTCACCCGAGGCTATCATGGCAAGAAACGAGTTCAGAAAGCGCATGGAAGCAATCGGCGCTGTAATCGAAATCGACGACGTTGCTAATATGTACGCAACGCTCCCCGGCACAGACCCCGACGCTAAGCGCATTGTTATGGCTTCACACTGCGACTCCGTAAAGAACGGCGGTAACTACGACGGCATTCTGGGCGTTATGTCCGCAATGGAGGTGCTGGAAACGGTAGCCTCCGAAAAGATTCCGCACAAGCATCCGCTCACCGCCATGATTTGGACAAACGAGGAGGGCTCGCTTTATCCCCCCGCTATGATGTGCTCGGGTATCGTCTGCTACGACTATCTCCCCGAGGATATCAGAAGCAAGTTCAAATACGAGGATATGATGAAATCCAAGAGCATACTTGACAGCACCAAGACCTTCGGCGAGGCGCTGGACAAATCGGGCTTCAAGGGCGATAAGAAATACCGTATCAGCCCCGACAAATACCTGTATATGTTTGAAACGCATATCGAGCAGGGTCCCATTCTTGAGGACGCGGGCAATGATATCGGCGTTGTGGACTGCGTGCTGGGTATGTTCAACTACCGACTTAAATTCTACGGTCAGACCACTCATGCGGGTACATTCCCCATGCCCAAGAGAAAGGACGCGTTCTTTGCGGCTTCTCAGGCGCTGGTATATCTGCATGAGGAAATCGACAAGCTGGGTTACAGCGACCTTGTTTATACAACGGGCGAGGTTGTATGTCATCCGTGCGTACATACCTGCGTTCCCGATTTCTTCGATTTCAGCTTTGACGCGCGCCACGAGGACCCCAAGGTTCTGGAAAAGGTGCTTGCAATTGTAAAGAGCTGCGCAGACAAGACATGGGCAGGCTGCACCTGCGAGGTTGTAAAGGCGTGGAACAGAGATACCGTATACTGGGACAAGAAGCTCGTGGGCTATGTAAAAGCCGCTGCCGAGGAGCTGGGCGTAAAGCATCAGTACATTCACTCGGGCGCGGGTCACGACGCGCAGTTTGCGGCATATATGCTGCCCACAACAATGATTTTTGTACAGAGCAAGGACGGTCTTAGCCACTGCGAACCTGAGTTCTCCAGCGTTGAACACTGCACAGAGGGCGCAAGCGTAATGCTTAACGCTGTTCTTAAGGCAGACGCAGAGTAAAAAGCTATAAAGCGGGCAGGTCGCGCAAACCTGTCCGCTTGCATTTGAAAGGAACTGAAATATGAGCAAAGAAATGCTTCTTCCGCAGTATATTTATACCGGAGAAAATGCGCTTGAGGGCGCTTCAGCCGTAATTGAAAAAATGGGCAGCAAAATCCTGCTGGTTGCCGACCCCGCAATTGTAAAGCTGGAATGCTTCGATAAGGTGAAGGCACTGCTTGAAAAGCTTGGCAAGCAGTACATTGTTTTCAGCGATATCAACAGCGAGCCTACCGACCTGATTGTGGATATGGCTCACGCGTGCTACAAGAACAACGCCTGCGACAGCCTTATCGCAGTGGGCGGCGGCAGTGCGATTGATACCATGAAAGCCGCTGCTGTACGCGCAGCAACCGGTAAGAAGATTTCCGATTTTATGGGCAAAAAAATCACCGAGGAGCTGCCGTTTATGGCGGCAATCCCCACAACGGCAGGCACGGGCTCGGAGGCTACGCGGTTCACGGTTATCACCGATACCAAAACCGATATCAAAATGCTGCTTAGCGGCGCAACGCTTATTCCAAAGCTTGCAATCGTTGACCCTGCATTTTCGGCATCCTCGCCAAAGGGCATAACCGCAGCTTCGGGTCTTGACGCGCTCACGCACGCGATTGAAAGCTACACCTCACGCAAAGCGCAGCCTTTGACCGATATCTTTGCGCTTTCTGCCGTCAAGAGGATTTTCAGGCATCTTCCCACAGCGTACAAGAACGGCTCGGATATCACAGCGCGTGCCGAGATGTCGCTTGCGGCGCTGGAAGCCGGAATTGCAATCAATAACGCATCCGTTACAATCGTACACGGCATGAGCCGTCCGATAGGTGCGCTGTTTCATGTTCCTCACGGAATATCAAACGCAATGCTGCTTGAGAAATGTCTGGGCTTTGCGCTGGACGGCGCATACGAACGGTTCGCGGAGCTTGCGAGAGCAATCGGCGCAGCCACCGCGCAGGATGAAGATAAAGCCGCCGCAGAAAAGCTGATTGGCGCTATACATGAGCTTTGTGCGGTGTGTGAGGTGCCTACGCTGGAGGAATACGGCATAAACAAGAGCAAATTCTTCGCAGCAATGGATAAAATGGCGTCTGACGCACTGGACAGCGGAAGTCCAGCAAACACCGCAAAGCCTGTATCAAAAGAGAACATTCTGGAGATTTACCGCAGTCTTTGGTGATTTTATTATCCTTCAGCTATGGATAACAGCGAAAGCCTATCTCCTGCGCAGCATTACACATATAGCAACAGCCGCCCCTCGCGCAAGCAAAGGGCGGCTGTATTTTTACATTGGATTTCTGCGGATTATCCAACCGCGTATTTTTCCCATGAGTACTGCTCGCGGTACCAGTCGAGGTCGTGCTCGATTCTTATGCCGCGCTCCCATACGATATCCTCGCAGTTGTCAAGCGAGCGGAAGCAATCTCTTAAGCAAAGGCAGAGGTATGCTGCCTTATTGTTGATGTTTTCACCCTTGAAATACTCGGGCATATCATCCGTAAGCACCAGCATTTTCTGGAACAGCCTTGCGCGGTCCTCAGACGGGAATGTGGTGGAGTAGCCGTCAACAAAGTAGATATCGTTCAGGTCAACTCCGCAGCCCTCATAGTAATAGGCTCCGTAATCGGGGCTGTAATCGTCAATCGTCGAGCCATCCTCGTGAGTGTAAATAAACGCATATTCAAAATCGGGCTTATTAAGGTAATTCCACGACCAGAACACCTCGTACGACTCTTCGGGATTGCTTTGCATAACACTGTACATTGTGTCCTCCATTACATGGAAAAACTCGTGCGCAATAGTTTCCATCATGGTGTAGATTCCAACGTCTATTACCACAACCTCCTTGTCGTCCAGCGAGGAGGTGAATGCGTCGGCAGTGGTGATTGAATTGCGCGACTGACCGCTCGACAGAATATCTCCCGTAAGCAGAACCTCAATCGGCTTGTAGCTTGTTAGCTCGCGCAAAAAGCCCTCGGGGAACTTGCCAAACACGGTTTTAAGCGCGGTAAGAGCATTGCAGATTTTACGCTCGTCGGTTTCGCTTACCACTGCGTAGTCGTTAAAGTACCGCACAGCTTCATTGCCGTAAAGAACGCTGATTCCATACTCCGATTCTATTTCGTTTGCTATCTCAACCGTAAGCCTTCTGTAATCGGGCTTAACCAGCGCCTGCCACGGAATTTCTTCGGAGCTTGGTTCGGGCTTCCAGCGCAGAATTGCATTCTCGCCGTTGAAGCAGCCGAGAATGTAGATGTATTCGCCGCTTTCGGCAGTATTCCAAATTGTTGCCCATTCGCCGCTTTCCTTGCGGATTTCAAGCGTTGCGTCTGTCACGCCTGTTTCAAGCGAAATTCGGGACAGCGTGACCTTTTCGCTGTCCTCGGCGGAGTACATAATTGACCCGTTTTTGATACCGCCGACTATCCACGCCTCTCTCGGGAACGAGAAATAGCTCTTAATCGCAGGTCTTTCGGGGTCGAATATGGTGATTTCGTTTTCCAGATAATTAAACAGATATATCTTGCCGTCGGAATAGTACGCGCATTCGTCGCTGCTTACATTCAGAGCGGTTTTTTCGCCCTTTTCCGAATCCAGCATATAATAATCGGTGGTGTAATTCTCGGAATCATACGACGAAATAATGCTTTCCTTTTCATTGATGAAAATTACAGATTGCAGATAATCAATGCCCGAATTCATGCGCAGCATTTGGTGCGAAAGCTTGCCGTTTTCAGCCGATACAACAATCAATTCATCGCTGCCATAGGTGTTGATGCACACCATATCCTTATCCCAGCAGTCTGACAGATACGCATTGTCAAGACCGGGCTTAAAGGTGTCAATTACGTTGAGCTCATCATCCATCAGCCGCACTTCGCCGCTGAAAATATCAACAATCGCGGGGTACCCGCCGATAAACACCGGCGAGAAGTAATAGCCAAATTCCTCGTTCTCATTTGACTTATCAACCTTGATATCTGTCACGACATAAGTAAGCGCATTCAGGTCTATCAGCGCCGCTTTCATATCCTCGGTGCTGTTAATAACCAGCATTCTGCCGTCGTTTACATTGCTGATGCTGCCCGGACTTATCGGCAGCTCCAGCTTCTCCGCTGCGGAAATTGGCGTAAGTGTAACAGGTGTTCCGACAGGCTCGGGAGTGGATTCCACATTGTCGGCAGCGGCGGTTTCGTCGGTGATTTCGCCGGTGGCGGCAGCAACCGATTCGGTCTGCGGAGATGATTCACCGACGCTTTCGCTTGCGGAATTGTTACAGCCTGTCAGCAGTAGCGATAATGCGCACAGCGCGGCAACATATCTTTTTTTCATCCTTATCACGACCAATCATCAAGCGCAGCAGGTATTCTGATACCGGTCAGCAGATACTGCTCCCACAGATACCACTTGTTTACGGAGGGCTTGTGGCGGAGCTTCACAGGTCTGGGGGAATCAGCGCCGGAGCACTTGACATATAATGTTATGTAGCCCTCGGAGAAAGCATCTCTGCTGTGCGGATTCTCCGAAACCACTACGGAATAGGGCTGCGCGGGAGTGTAGTTGTTTTCGGGGGAACTGCCCTCAAAATATGACCTCATAAGGTAGTCCTTTCCGCGGAATCGGTCGGAAATAAACTGTAAATCGTAGTTTGTCAGCGGGCGCGGACCTCTGAGAAAATTAAGCATCTCAGCAGCGGCATTTTTATCGGCGGGATAAGCCGCAAGCGCAGCAACAGTAAGCGCCGCAACGGCAGCGGGATTCTCCAGCGTCGCCTCGGGCAGAGCTTGGAGCTCTGCAAGGGTTACAGGCAGCTTTGCAAAGGTAATGATTTCAGCCATGATATTCTCCTCTCATAGGCAGAACAAGCACAGCGCAGACCATCCGCACTGTTTTTTACAGTATATCACATTTCCTCAAAAATGTCAAATGCTGTTATTATATTGTGCCGAAAAACAAAAGCGGCTAAGTACTCACTCTGCCGCTTTCGGATATATTCAGCTTAAAGATACATCATAGACTGATGATTTTATACAGTACGCTTTTCTCAAATTCGAGCGGGCGGTTGTATCTGAAAAAAACCGTGCCGCTTACCGGTGAGAAAATTCTTGAAATGACCTCGCCTTCAAGCGGGTCGGTTATTTCGCAGAGCAAATCCCCGCTTCTAAGCTCATCGCCCGTCTGCACATAGCTTCTGCAAATTCCCGACACGGGCGAATGTATCTGCACAAGCCTGTCCTCGCTGATAGTTTCGGTTGCGTAGCCCTTGCTCACGCGCGTTTTTACAATCCCCTTGCACACCATAAAGCGGATAATCGAGTCAACCGCAGCCTTTGCCGAGGCTTCGTCAATGTTGTCCGTTGAATTTGTATACAGAGAGAACGCCTTTGTTCCCCACACCTGCCAGTTGTAGTTCAGGGTGGTAGTATCATACGGGCGCGGCGTTCGTATAAACGCATACGGCAGTCCGAACTCCGACATCTCATCATGGCTTGTAAAGCCCGTTTCCATCATTTTTACATGGGGCAGAAAATCGCCCTGCTGATAGAAGCTTGCAAGCTGAACGCCGTACTCATAGCCCTGTATCTCTTTGAAAAGCCCGTCCGCTATCCGCTGCGTTGTTTCGCCGAGGTCGTAGCCCGGAAACATTCTGTTAATGTCGGTGTTATCCATTGTCCAGAACCGCTTGCCGATATTCATAGAGTAGTAATTTACGCAGGGAATTATCATTATTTCCCTGCCGCCGCAGATACTGCCCTCGCGTTCAAGCTCCTTGAGCCTGCGCACAAGCAGCGAGCAGACATACATCTGCTGAACCTCGTTGCCGCGCATTGCTCCCACAACACACATTGCCTTTTCGCCTTTTCCGAATCTGAATCCGGTAATCTCCATCGGCTGACGGTAGGGCGATTGTACAGAATATAACGTCTGCTTACGCATTGCCCTCACCTCCCAGAATTCTCGCAATAAGCGAACCGCCGTATACTATCGGAAACTCTCTGAGAGTAAAGATTTTGCCGCGGCACGGCGCAGTTACGCGCTCCATTATACTGCCTGTTGCGGGGTCTATCACATCGCCGATATGCTCGCCCTTTTCGATATCGACCCAGTGCTCAACGCAGGGGACAAAAATGCCGTCTGCGCCGCTGTTTATAAATTCAACTGTTCCTTCGCCCGAAATTATCGGCGTTCTTACCTTTTCTGTGCTGCCTGCCCACATACCGAGATTTTTCAGCAGGTTGAAAATGCCTGCGGTAAGCTGTCGGCAGTATTCCTTTGTAATCCTCATTCCAACGCCCATTTCAACCACAAGTGTTTTTGTGCCCTTTTCGTTAAGGCTGTACGCAAGCGTGCTTTCCAGCACGGTTGCCGCGGAATGAATCCATATAAAGTCGCAGTTGAGCATTTCAGCGTATGGTACAAGCTCCTTTGCGCTGATTTCGTTTATGCGTATCTGCGGTATTTCTTTCAGATAAATGTTGCTGGAATGAATATCAATGCAAATATCCGCGCCGTTTATATCCGAAATGATATCGGCGGCAAGACATTCAGCCATCGTTCCGTCGCTGCTGCCCGGAAAGATGCGATTCATATCCAAATCGAAAAGCGGTATTCCTCTTGTAATGCTGTCAATTCCCAGAGGATTGAGCGCGGGGTAAATGTCAACAATGCCGTTCAGCAGCGACAGATTTTCGCTTAAAATCCTCGCTGTTTCAGCACAGACATACTGCCCCTCCAGCTCGTCGCCGTGTGTTCCCGTTACAATGCACACGCGCTTGCCCGAGGGCTTGCCGGCGCTTTTGCCCGTTATTCTGTTTCTGCGGATTTCTATCCTTTCGTTTACGGCAAGACCTGCTCCGGCTATAACCGTAGTCATATTTTTCTGCTCCCTTCAAATTTCCGTCATTCGCGACGATATTGTCTGAACGCTGCCTGCATTTCCAAGGTATATCCCCCGTTCAATGGGACAGTCCGAATAATCGCGTCCGTGGCAAAGCTTAATGTAGCTGTCGCCTATCAGACGGTTATGCGTCGGGTCCAGACCTATCCATTTTCCGCCGTCGTATATCTCTGCCCAGGCGTGGGTTTCGCCCGATTCAAACGCCAGCCCCGAAACGTATCGGCATGGTATTCTTTCCAGACGCAGCAGCGACAGCAGAATATGCGCGTAATCCTGACATACTCCGCTGCCCAATTCCAGAGCCTGCTCGGCTGTTGTATCCGTTGCGGTTATACCCTTTTGGTACGACATACTGCCGTAAAGACTTTGAGAAAGCGACAGCGCTCTGGAAAGCGCGTCGCCGCCCTGCGGCTTGTTGTTTTCGTAAAATCGCAGTATCTGTTCCCCTGCGGCTGTAAGCGGCGTATGAAAGCTGTAAAACGGCGCTGCGCCGCCAACCGTTTCACCCGAATTTATAATGCTCGCTTGTCCGCTTACCCTGAAAGAAAAACGGTCGTGAGGCAGTTCCATTCTTCCGCAGATAAGCATATTGCCAAAGCTGTCGCGGCTGCGCCATACCTCGCCGATTTTGGGCTCGATTTCGCACAGAGCTTCCGCAACAGTCTGCCGCCCATCGGAGAACGGCGTGCAGCGCAGCGTAAAGCAGTGACCGCTTACCGGCTGCGAAAACTCTAGCGTTGTTTCAAACTCAAACCGCAGCCGCTTCAAGGAAATTCACCTCTACAAGATTTTCAATGCATTCAAGAATTTCGCAGCGGTTTTCCGCAAGGTCTTTGCGCGAGGCTGCCGCTTTTTTCAGCTCGTTCAGACAAGCTTGATTGATTATAGGCGAAACCGAATCAAACCTGCGTGAAACGTGCATAATAACATTGTCAAGCTGCGAGTAAATATCCTCTGACGGATAGCCCAGCCGCAAATACATATCCAGCCGCTCAACCGCCTTGCCCAGATGAATAATCCTCAACGCTTCAGCGTTGGTCATATTGTTGTCAATGCTTCCCCAGAATGCGTAGATTGCGTCGCGCACGGGCAGCATATCATAGCGTATTTTGGTCGTACCTCTGCAAGCCTCAAACCTGTCCATTGCAAGCTGCAGGTAAGAAAGCGAAGGCGTTTTTATCTCCTCGCGCAGCACAATTCCGTTGCCCAGAGCCCTGTCCAGATTCGAGATAATAGAATTCGGGTCATTCAAATCGAAAACGTACCTGTCAAAAAAATCCTCCGAGCTTTTGTAGATATCCGGAACATTTATATCCGCAAGGTATTTCTCATAAGCCGCCTGTCCGCCCTCAATAAATCTGTCGGCGTACTTGAAAAAGCTGTTCAGCGTTGTAAAAACTCTTTCAACATATCTTCCCAGCCAGAAAAGATTGTTGATATTTATTCTGGTAATAGCACCCATGTGTCCTTAAATCCTCCTCCCTGCGACGAGTTAACCACAAACGAATCCGCCTTGCGCGAAAAGCGTGTAAGTCCGCTCGCCCAAACCTGTGTCTTTTCTCCCGAAAGCACAAACGCTCTCAAATCCGCCTTGCGCATAACGGTTTCGCCGTTATCCATTACAGGCAGGTCAATAAAGTCGATTACCTCCTGTGCGATAAACCTGCGCGGCTGCTCGGAAATCAGCTTTCGCCAGTCGGCAAGCTGTTCCGCAGTCATATCTCTGCCGAATACCACGCCGTAGCCGCCCGCCTCGGAGACGTCCTTTACAACCAGCTTCTCCAGATTATCCAGAACGTACTTTCTGTCCTGCTCATAGAACGGCAGATAGGTCGGAGCGTTCTCCAGCACAGGCTCTTCTCCCAGATAATACTGTATCATCTTCGGCACAAAATAGTATATACCCTTGTCGTCGGCAACGCCGTTTCCGGGCGCGTTGATTATCGCGACATTACCTGCACGGTATGCGTCAATTATATGCGGCACGCCGATAAGCGATTCGGGCAGGAATGTCAGAGGGTCCAGATACTCATCGGAAATTCTGCGGTATACTGCGCCGACGCGTGTTTTGCCGCCCTGATAATCCTTCATGTACAGAACGTTGTCCTCAACGAACAGGTCGCTGTTCTGAACGAGAACAGAACCCGTTTTTTCCGCAAGGTAGCTGTGCTCAAAATAAGCCGCATTGTATCTGCCCGGAGTAAGAATAACGTTTATTCCGCCGCAGTTTACATAATCCATTGCGCTTTTCAGCAGCGTTGCGTAGTTGCGGTTATCGACAATATGATTGTTCTCAAAGGTTGACGGGCTTGCCATTCTGCAAAGCTCCCGCGCAATCAGCGGATAGCTTGCGCCCGAGGGTATTCGCAGGTTATCTTCAAGTATGTACCACGCGCCGTTTTTCGCCTGAACAAGGTCAATTCCGGAGATGTGGCTGTAAATTCCTTTCGGCGGAGTAACCCCCGCGCATTGGGCGAGATAGCCCTTTGAGATATACACAAAATCCTCGGGTACGACCTTGTCCCTGATGATTTTGCCGTCGGAGTAGATATCCCGCAAAAACATATTCAGCGCGTCAACACGTTGAATAAGCCCCTTTTCAATAGCGGAATAATCACCCGCATAAATTACGCGCGGGATTGCGTCAAACGGGAACAGCTGTTCGTTAAAGGTTCCGTTCTTGTAAATGCCGAATTTTACCCCGTAACGCGCCAACAGTTCATTGATTGCGCCTGCGTCTGCAACAGGTGTGTTCATACAAATCATCTCTTTTCTGAATAACAAAAAGGCGCTTCGGAATTAACCGAAACGCCTTTGTTTCTACGTTTATATTATATCACGCGCGTTTAGTCTTGTCAATCGCGAAAATGACAGTAAAATTATTCTAACTTTCATTATTGTTGTGTATTTCTACTAAAAACCGCTTATATTTCGTAGTTTCTGAATAATAGCAGTAAAGTTCTTGCATTTATTGTGCTTAAACACAAATTCAAAGCGTATTCCCCGTCGTTTTTTTCAAGTTCTGCGCCGGCTTATTTATGCTTTTCTTTTGAAAATCGTGGGCTCAAAGCTGCTTTTTAAGTGCCGCGCAATGGCGTTAAGGCTGCGTGAGCCGTTCGTGCTGACGGCTCTGCAGTTTTCTATGCCGTATTCGCGACAGAGTATTTCGGTCATGTTTTGCTTGCCCGCGTTTTTGTTGTAGATTTTGATGTAGCTGTATCCCGGGTAATCCTGCGAGGGGTAGGTTATCAGCTTCAGCACAGAGCCGATTTCGCTGTTTTCAAGCTGCTCAAAAAGACCTGCAATTTTCTCACTGCGGTCAATTATCATAAGGTAGATTACCCTGTCCTGCGGATGCGGCGGGCGGTTAAGATAGTTGCGGTAGGGCGACTTTTTCAGCGATGAGAATATTGCCTTTTCCGCTTCGTTTTCCAGCCTGTCGTAATATATCACAAGGCTGTCATCGCAAAGCGCATTTGTAAATACATTCATTCCCGCCGCGCTTGCGATATTCCTTACCCTTTCGCAGGAGTCACGAGAGATAATATACGCCATGACATAGCTGTTTTCGCGGAAATCATACAATGCAGCACCGTTCATCACCACAACGGGCAGATTCAGCTGAACATCCGACAGAATCCCCATAAGGGAAGCGGGGGTGCGCATTGTGACCAGCGAGAATTTCAGACCCTCCGAAAGCATACGGTTTATTTCTATCTTTGAAAAATCGGTCAGCTGCTCCGAAATCGGCGAAAGCATATCGTCAAGCTCGGCAGTAAAAAGCACATTCTTTATTCGCCTGCGCGGCAGACGGGCTGAATTAACCAGCATACCTATCGCAATGCCGATAAAAGTATCAATAACCCTGTCAAGCACGAAGATATATGGGTTTGCATCCATGATGTGGTTCACGGTGATGGACAGAAATACCACGCAGGAAAAGTAGCTTGCATTCGGACGCTTTAGCAGCAGCGTTGCATAGATTACGGGAATAATCATCAGTGCAACGACAAAAAAGCCAAGCGGTCTGTCATAGATATCAAACACATAAATCTCAAGTATAATTGTAATAAGCCCGAAAACAGCGCCGATAAGCGTTCCGACCGTTCGCTGAAGCGCCATGATTAAGGTTGTATTTATGTACGGCTGAATGCACCACAGCGCTGCCAGCATTGAATAAAACGGTATTCCGCTTCTTCCCCTGATAAGATAGACGCACCAGCACAGCAAGACGCCTACGGCTGATTTAATAATGCGGTTCCCCACAGGGGGAAATGTGAATTTCGGTTTCATTCCTGTTCAATCCTTTTTTCAGATTTTTTGTGCGGAAATGGGTTCAAAACAGCCCTGCGGTCTCGCCGATTACTTTTACGAAAAAGACGCACAGCACAAAAATAATCATAGGCTTTGCGATTGCCGCGCCCTTTTCCGAGAAGAATTTTGTGCCAAGATACGCTCCGCAGATATTGAACAGACCAGCCGTTATCCCGAGGACAAACAGCGTTTTTCCGCCGAAAAGATATGTAGCAAGCGCCGCAATGTTTGTACACAGGTTAATTACCTTTGCAGTACCTGCGGCGTCCTTAAGCCTGAAATGAGCCAAGCCTGCAAGCAGCGTCATCAGCAGAGTGCCCGTGCCCGGACCGTAAAATCCGTCGTATATGCCAATCGGAAACGCTATTATCATTGCAATAAGCATTGCCTTTTTCGGGGGATATTCATCTGCGGCATTATCCGCAAGCCGCTTGCTTTTGAGCACATACACCGCCATAAGCGGCAGCAATACAAGCATTGCAATGCGAATAAAGCTGTCGCTCATATTCAGCGCAAGCAGCGCGCCCAGCCAAGAGCCCACAAGCGCCAGCGCAGCCGCAGGAACGGTTTTTCCCGCATTGATATAGCCCATTCGTCCATATCTGACAGCAGCAAGTGTCGTTCCCATAGCAGAGCTGATTTTGTTGGTTGCGACCGCGTTTATCGGCGGTATTCCCGCAATAAGGTATGCGGGCAGCGAAATGAATCCTCCGCCGCCTGCAATTGCGTCAACAAATCCCGCCAGACCTACCAGCGGGCAGACAATCAGAAAAACAGTAATATCTAACTCAATCATGGCAGCAGCCCGCCCGCTTTTCTGCGTAGCCCTTTGCTTTGTCGATTACATTTATCAGCGGTTCTCCGCTTATAAACCGCGCTACATTTTCCGCGCAGATTTCGGCAATTTTTCGCTCAACCTCGGGGAAATGCCCGAACGACGGACCCGAAATATGCGGGGTGATAATCACATTTTCCATGTCCCACAGCGGTGAGTTTTCCGGCAGCGGCTCTTTTTCAAATACATCCAGCACCGCGCCGAAAAGTCTGCCGTTTTGCAGAGCCTCTGCAAGCGCCGCCTCGTCAATCAGCGAGCCTCTGCCGACGTTTACAAGAATCGCGCCGTGCTTCATTCGCAAAATCCGCTCTGCGGACAGCACTCCGCAGGTCTGCGCGGTATGTGGCAGGCAGCAGATTATAACATCAGCGTCCGAAAGCAGCCCGTCAAGCGAATCCATACCGTAAACACTGTCGAAATATTCGGTTTTCTTCGGCTCGCGGCGTATTCCCGCAATCCTCATGCCAAAAGCGCGCAGCCTTTTTGCGGCTGCGCCGCCGATATCACCGCAGCCCAGAATAAGCGCGTTTTTACCGTTAAGCAGTATTTCCCGACGCTCGATTTGCCAAATATGCCGCCGCTGATTGTCTCGGTAGCGGAAAAGACCTCTGCAAAACGCCAGAATGCCCGCTGTGATGTACTCCGAAATAACCTCGCCAAACGCGCCGGTAACGTTTGTTATTGCAACATTTTCGGGGATTCCCGCCGAAATCAGCTTCTCTACGCCTGCGTTGGTGGATTGCAAAAGCTTCAGCCTTGTAAAATCCGTATTTTCCGCAGGCTGCCCCACAATTATATCCGCTTCGGGTATCAATTCGTTTCCCGAGAACACCTCGCAGCCCTTTGCCGCGCGGCTTATCAGCTGTATGTTCTCTGCCGAAAACGGCGCGTTAATCCATACTTTCATAAACACCTCAATATTAAAGGGATACTTTAAGGTATCCCTCTGTGATTATTTATGCCACAGCCGCAGCCACACGCTTTTTCGGCTTCTGCATACGGCGCACAATGCACGAAAGCGTGAAATTTATCGCAAAGTAAATCACGCAGGCAAGACCGCACAGCACAAATACATCCGAAACGTTTTGCGTTGTAAAGCCCGTATAGCGCGGCGAAATCTGAATAAGCTGAAAGGTCTTTCCCATAAGCTCCGCAATTGCAATATTCGCAATATACGAGGTGTCCTTTACGGTTGTGATAACCTGACTTAACAGCGTAGGCACAATGTTCCTGAAAGTCTGTGGAAGCACGATAAGCGCAAGCGTCTGAACAAAGTTGAAGCCCTGCGAATACGCCGCCTCAAACTGCCCTTTTGGTATGGAATTCAGTCCGCCGCGGACTATCTCCGCAATTACCGACGAGGTAAACAGCACCAGCGCCACAATTGCCTTAAACAGCACCGCCATTTCCGTGCGCGAAAGACCGAAAGCTTTGGTGAACTCTGCCGAAAATTCGATAGACGGGAAGAAAACAAGTCCTATAAACATCCACAGCATAAGCGGAGTATTTCTGAATACTTCTATGTACGCAACGGCGATATATCGGAATATGTTGAGCCAGCCCTTTGTGCAGTAATTTCGCGCCAGAGCCAGCACCGTGCCGACAATAATGCCCAGAACCACCGCAAAAAATGCTATTCCCAGAGTGAAACCCACGCCTTTCAGGATATACAGCAGAACACTGCCGTTGCTTATCATTTTAAGGCTGCCCATAAGCTCATTCATCAGTTCTCGCCCCCTTTTCCGCTGATTATCATGTCAAGCTCCGCGTCTGTTACATCATCCGCTTTTTTCCGAACGGGAACAGCTGCGACATCTCTTGCCTTTAGCTTTTTCTCCCAGCGCGCGGCAAGCATTGAAAGCGGGAAGCAAATCACGAAGAAAATCACTCCGCCGATTATGTAGCCCTGACCCGCCGCAGAGCCTGTGCCCTCGCCGACCGCAAATGCATTCGTGCGAGAGATAAGGTCAACCGCACCGCCTGCAAGAAACATACAGGAAGTGTTTTTGATAAGATTAACAACCTGATTCACCATTGGCGGCAGGATAATCTTTATGGTCTGGGGCAGAATGATGTACGCCATGGTTGCAAGCTGCCCGAACCCCTGCGAATATGCCGCCTCGGACTGTCCCTTAGGCACGGACTGAATACCCGTGCGAATGACCTCCGAGATATATGCGCCGTGGTAGATTCCCAGCGCAATAATTCCGCACAGCAGCGCCGAAAAGCCCTGCACACCCGCAAAAGTCACCGCATAGAACAGAAACAATGCCTGAAGCATAACCGGCGTATTCTGTATAACCTCGACATATACTCTCGAAACTGCGCGCAGCGGTTTGGCGTGGCTTGTTGCCATAAGTCCGATGGTTATGCCGATTGCCATAGCAAGAACCAGCCCGAACAACGCCATAAGCAGAGTTGAAACCGTGCCGTCTATAAAGGTCTGCCGGTGAGTCCAGACAAGCCCCCATTTTTCTGCGTCAAACATGATATCCCGCCTCTCTGAAATATGGCGGCAGCTGCGATACTGCCGCCATAAGCATTTGTTTATATATCAGTTAAGACCAAACTGATTGATAAGCGCATCAATCGTACCGTCAGCCAGCCAGCCGCTGATAAGCTCGTCGATTTTCGAGGAAAGCGGAGAATCCTTCTTGGTGGCAACGCCGTACTGCTGCGGAGAGAATGTATCGGTGATGTAGTCGCGGTCGTCGCTCTTGTAGTTTGCAAGAATGGACTTATCAACGCAGAATGCGTCAACCGTGCCTGCGGTCATAGCGTTGGAAATTGCGGGGTAGTCGCCGAACTGCTCAAAGCTTGTGTTCTCTGCGCTGAATGACGAGATATCAAAATCTGCGGAGGTTTCGGGCAGGACATAATCGCCGAGCAGACCCTTTTCTGTCATTGCCTTTACCATTGCATAAGCAGATGTAGAGCCTGTTGAAACACCGATTTTCTTGCCCACAAGTCCCGAAAGGTCTGTGATTCCGTCTGCCTTTTCAACCAGCACCGTTACAGCGTCTGTGTAATAGGGAGTAGAGAAATCCCAGCTCTTTTTTCTCTCTTCTGTGATTGTGAAAGTTGCAAGCACACAGTCAAGGTCGCCCGAATCCAGCAGCTCTGTTCTGGTGGCTGCCGTAACGGTTGTAAATTCAACATCGCTGTAACCCAGACTATCCGCCAGCTTCTTTGCAAGCTCAATTTCCATGCCCTCATATTCACCCGTCAGCGGGTCCTTGTAGCCAAAGCCGATAACCGCGTCCTTTACGCCAACCTTGAGGATTCCGCCCTCCGCTGCAGGTGTACTGCTTTCCGCAGCAGGTGTACTGCTTTCCGCAGCGGGTGCGCTTGAATCGCCCGCAGATGAGCTTTCAGAGGATGTGCTTCCCGAACAGCCCGCAAGTGAGAATATCATAGCTCCCGCAGCCAGAGCTGCAAATAATTTGTTCAGTTTCATAGTTGTTTGTCCTTTCTGTATATATGTTTCTTTTATAATCAGCCTTTCGGCGGACTAGCGGATTATTTTGCTGAGGAATGCCTTGGTGCGTTCGTTGGTGGGATTTGTAAAGAAATGCTCGGGGGTTCCCTCTTCAAGAATCTTTCCTCCGTCAACGAACACGATTCTGTCCGCAACCTCTCTTGCAAAGCCCATTTCGTGAGTTACCACCACCATTGTAAAGTTGTTCTCGTGCGAAAGCTCAATCATTACATCAAGCACCTCCTGAACCATCTCGGGGTCAAGCGCGGAGGTAGGCTCGTCAAAGAAAATTACCCTGTTCTGCATTGTAAGCGCTCTTGCGATTGCAATTCGCTGCTGCTGACCGCCCGAAAGCGTCGTGGGGTATACATTTGCTTTTTCCTCAAGACCAACGCGCTTGAGATAAGTCATTGCGGTCTGAACGGCTTCCGCTTTCGGCACTTTTTTAAGCTTCATTGGCGCAAGCGTCAGATTTTCGAGAACGGTCAGATGCGGGTAAAGGTTGAACTGCTGAAAGACCATCGAGGAATGAATCTTGTTTATAAACGCCCTGCGCTTGCGGCTCATCAGGTGATTATGTACATAAACCTTTCCCGAGGTAGGCTCTTCAAGGTAATTCATACAGCGAATCAGGGTGCTTTTGCCCGAGCCGCTCGGTCCGATAATTACCAGCTTTTCTCCTTCCTTGACGTGCAAGTTTATGCCCTTGAGAACTTCAAGCTCACCAAAGCTCTTGTGTACATCTTCCATTCGTATCATAATGCTGTCCCTTCCCGTCATTAGTGGATTTTCCTTTGTGTCGCCTTGTTTTTTATGTTTACATTATAGCGTTATTTTTGCAAGTTGTCAATAGCAAAATTGCAAAAATATCATAAAAATGCAAGTTATAAACAAAAATCTTGCAAAATATTCATATCGGAGTACGCTATTGTTAAAGTTTTTGTGCAAAATGCAGACTTGTCTCTGGCAACAATCGCAGACGCAAAATGCTGCGCTCCGAAAACTGCATATTTTTCACTGCTATGCCTACGCCGCTATGAATCATAAGCCCATTTTTCAGAATGATAACCGACTTTCATCCCGACAAAACAAATAAAGAGCCCTCCGGAAAGGAGAGCTCCTTAATTTAAAAAACATTATATAAGCTTAAGACTTCGCGCGGTCATAACAGCCTCGGTTTTATTCCTTGCGCCAAGCTTGCGGTAAATCTCTTTTATTCTTGAGCGCAGAGTTTCAAACCTGATATTCAGCTTTTCGGCGGTATCTTGTATCGACAAGCCATCGGCAAGACAAGACAGAATCCTTACATCAATGGGCTGAAGATTTGAGCAGTCCTTTGCGGATTTCTTCAAATACATGGGATAGAATCTTGCGTATTTTAAGGCTTCATCTATGACGCGCTCCAGCCAGTCCTTGTTTATCTTTTTGTTGCCGTTCAGGCTGTCGGAGCATTCTTTAAGCATATTCAGAACAGCAGCGCCCTCCTTTGCGATTATCGGAATGAATCGGTATTCGCATATCTTTTCCAGCGCCTTAATAAATCCGCTTTTCCATTCGCTGTTTTCCCTGTACAGAATTATTGCTTTAAGTATATCCAGCTCCATGCTTATATATTTTCTGTCGCAGCGCTCCGCATAATACTTCATGGATTCAATCAGCGCGAATGCTTTACTGTGCTTTTCGCAGGCAATATAGCAGCGAATTTTTGTAAGATAGATATAACGGTCCAGCGCAATGAACATACTGTTCTCATCCGGAGCGTTTTTCATCCATTCCTCAACCGTGTTCATATCGTTGGAATAAAGCGCCAGACGGCATTTAATAGCGTCGATATTCGGGAACAGCTTATGCAGACCCTCGCGGCGCGCAGTTGTTTCAAAGGAGTTAAGCAGCTCCTTTGCGCCCTCAAGGTCACCGTTGCTCAGATACTGCCTGATAAGTGTTGCGGTTGCCGCAAATGTAAGCTCGGTTTTGCCGCCCGATTCAGCCTCCAGCTTTGCTTTTGAAACAAGGGAGATTATCTCAAAAGGGTCGCCGCCTTTTTCATAAAAGCTTTCTGCAAGCGCAGCGTTTACAAGACCTTTTCCGTATTTTCCGAGAAAAGCAGAAACGATATTTCCCGCTGCTGCCGCAATTTCTCTGTCGTGCTTGCTCCAATCGCAGAAATCCTTGCCGCCGTTCATCAAAGAAGGCAAATTGCTTGTGACCGAAAATTCGGGAACGGAAATAGATTCTTTCGAGAGCAGAACATAGTATTCCTTTATCAACCGGAGTATATTGACGCTTCCTCTGCCGGGCAGAGCCACATCAAGATAAGCTATCCGGCACAACGCTTCACGCTGCTTTGAACCCTTAACCGAGCTCTTGTACTTTTTCAGCTCATCATACCAATACTCGCTTTTTTCAAAGTCCATCAGCATTGAATTAAGCATAGACATTGCCGACATCAGGTATATATTGCTTTTTATATCGTCATCCGACAGCATAAGATAATACTTTCGCATTTCGATATAATACCCGCTGCCCGGATTTTTCCGCGAATTTTTTATAAGCAGGTCGCGAATGCGGTTGGTTTCGTTGTATTCGGCATACAGCTTCAGCGCCTTGTCGTCCTCGCCCTGACTTTCATAATAGCCGCCCGCCAGAAGCGCGTAATGGTGCAGGTCTTTTTCCGAAAGTTCCTTTACAGCCTTTCGGCGAAGTGTTTCTCTCATGTGCCTGCGCAGCGTGTAAACTCCGTCCCTGAAATCAAGAAAGTTTCCCGCATCCAGCGTTCGCTCAATCAGCCCGGTTACAGCTGTATTACCCGTTATCATAGCAGCAAGCGCCGCAGTAAAATCATCAACGATGCTTATTTTCATCAAAAAATCCACCAGCTCCGAATTAAGCTCGGTGATGATATTATTTTCAAGATACGTCTGAAACAAAATGCAGTTTTCTTCGTGAAGCTCTCTGCTCATCTTTTTTCCCGCAAGCAGCTGCTGTGCGGTATATTTCACGCCAAGCAGATTGCCCTCGCTGTATTTGCGCTGATATTTCAGTTCTTCCTCATTCAGAATAAGCCCCTCCGAGCGCATATACTTGTCGATACCCTCTGTTGTCAGTGCCAAATCTTCCTCGGGGATAAGAACCATGTGACCGGTTATAAAGGTATCATAAAGCCAGCTTGGCATTCTGCTTCTGCCAATGATTATCACCCACAGCGAGCTCCTGCTGCACAAAGCCTTTATTTCACGAAGCAGCTCGTCGTTTTCAACGGCATTGACATTGTCAATAACCACTGTGAGAGTGCGCTTGTTGTTTTTGGGAACGGCTGACAGGTCGCAGCTGTTTCGGCAGCAGGGTATGTATATGTATTTGTCGTTTTGCAGGAATTGCTTTACAAGCTCGGTTTTGCCAAAGCCTGTCGTTCCGTAAATATATACATTCTGCTTGGTCATTTTTGCGGCTTCAAGCTTTTTGAACGCTGCTGCCGGTCTGATATATGTACTCACTATTCATCACTCCCAAAAAGTATCTGTATCCTCTGCAAAGCCTCGGGCGAGTTCCAAAAAATATGCGCTTTCGCCCTCGAGGTTAAATCTATGGAATCCGCAGTTTTTTTGCCGTTTCGGAGAAAATCAAAATATACCTGCGGCTCATTGAGTTACAGAAACACGCATTCTTTCACCATTCTAATTTTATCATTTTTCAAATATTGCGCTACACAAAGAATTTGGTCATGGTATGCAAGCTCAACGGGCGATGAGGACAAGATTGTTATTTCGGGAAAAATCTCACCGAGCGTTTAAGAAAGGTGTTATTTGTTACTTCTTTCGCGTTTTGCTAACCGCGATAAACACAGCAGCTGCTACAGCAAGCGCTGCGGGAATGATTATCACCAGCGGATTGAACCCGCCCTCTGAGGTCTCCTGCGCCTGCTCCTCGGGAGTGCTTTCGGGAGTCTGCGGGTCGCTTTCGGGCTCGGGCGTGCTGCTTTCGGCGGCGCTTTCCTCCGCCTTTTCATTCTCGGCTCTCTGCGCATTGATGTCGTCAATTACGGTTTTTACCTTTGAATAGCAGCTGAGCAGCTTGCCCTCGGGAGTGTTTTCATCATCAAGCAGCTCTCTGAGTTTCTCGGTGTTTGCTCTGAACTGCTCCGCTTCTTCCTCCGAAAGCGATGAAATATCCAGATTATCAGCCTGATAAAGCGCATTCTTAACATAGCCGCTTATCGGGCTGTCGGAGTACATTACCTGTGTAATAGTAAAGGTGAGTGTTACCGAGGTAGGCTTTTCAATATCCGTGAACACTGCCGTATGGTCGGAAACCGCAACGCCCTCGATATCGTTTCCCTCCCACGAATTGACGGGTTTTCCCGAATCGAACACGCCGCTGCCGTTTATCGGCGCGAGTGTTGCGGGGCGGTCTTCTACAAGCTTCATCTCCTGCCCGTTTATCTCAACCTTTTCCCATTTCAGCCTGCAATAGCGGAACGCCGACTGCTGAATTTCACCCGAATGAGCGTCAACATCTTTCAGGTAAATTGCGGTCAGATTGTTGATAGTGTCAATACCAAGCGCTTTTGCCGCCTCGGACTGGTGCTGCGCGATATCGTATGTAAGCGTGTAAGTGCCGTTGCCGTAAATCTTTACCGTTTCGCCGATTTCATTCTCCCAGTAGTTATGCTCCCGGTCATTGTACAGCACGAAAATTCCGACATTAACATACCCCGAGCTTTCGGTTTTGTCGGAGGTTACGGTTACCTTTACCGTTTTTGTTTTTCCGTTTGCAGAAACGGCTGTGATGTTTGCCGTGCCCGCTTTCTTGGCGAAAACTCTGCCTACGCTGTTCACTCCCGCAATCTGTTCGTTGTCGGAGGTGTATGTCAGAAGCTCACCATTTCCGAATAAATCAAGCTGTACCGAGGTATCGGCTGTAACATCAACGCTGTCCGAGCCCGTAATTTCTGCGGAGCTTTCGGTATTGCGCACGGTAACAGCGATTTCTTTCTTAACCGCATTTGCGTAAGGCTCGGCGTTATAATGCCCGTAATAGCCGTATTCCACCGTATTGAGAGCATAGGCTGTGATTGTTGCCGTGCCTGCCTTTTTTGCGGTAATTCTGCCGTTGGAAACCGCCGCAACGCTGTCATCACTTGTTGTCCATACAAGAACATCATTTGTACCCGCAGGTGAAACAGTGGGTGCAAGCGTTTTAATCTCGCCGATTGTCATATCAACCGCGTCCTCGCAGGAAATCGAGGAAATGCTTGTTTCGGTGACGGTTTTGGGGTGTTGGTCAACGCCGCCGCTGCTGCTCAAGCCGTACTGCTTGTATACATCATCAAGATTGCCGCTTTGATTTTCGGCTGTAAGCGGCAGGTAAGCGCCGCGCATAACTCCGCGAAGCTGTGACTGAAATCCGGGCTTGAGGTCGTCTCTGCTCCAGTACGCAGCATTTCCGCCCTCTACCCTGCCGTTCTTTTCAAACACGCCGATATCCCACGCAACCGCGCAGATATTGTTCACCTTTGCGTATTTGTACACCATTTCGGATTGAAACGCCTTTTCAACATCATTATAGCCTGTCGCTGTCGAGCCGTCGTCGCCCGTGTATGTAGTCCATTCGCCGAGAATCAGCGGGCAGCCTAAATCCTTGTAGTTGTCGGCAAGCTCTTTTATTCCCTTATAACGGTTTTCAACGCTGTTGTAAATATGCGCGGAATACATCTGGTGCGAAACGCCATCATTCAGCGGGTCAATGGGCATTGTTGTTTTGCCCGTGTAAGCAAAATGCCCCTTTGAAGCAAGCCAGCGTTTAGTGTTGTTCGAGCCTGTCGCACGGACAGTATTCACAAAAAGCTGATTAAAATTACGGATTATATCTACATCATATTCAAATGCGCCGCCCTCCCACATTCTGCCGTCGGTCTGTGCACTTGTCATTTCGTTCATGGATTCAAAAATCAGATGCTCGTCGTAATCCTTGAAACGCTCTGCGATTATCTTCCAGACAGCCGCGTATTTTTCCATAACCGCGTCAATATCGTTGTTGCCGATATTGAACCAGCCCTTGCTCCAGTTTACGCCATCGTGGTGAATGTTGATGATAACATACATTCCGTTGTCAATTGCATAATCAACGACCTCGTTTACACGGTTGAGCCAGCTTTCGTTGATTTTGTACTCGCCTGTTTCTTCATCCTTGGTGATTTTCTTGCCCCATGTAACGGGTATTCTGATAGTGTTGTAGCCGCCGTCGTGCATGGAGGTTATCTGCTCCTTGGTCATTGCGCGCGGCTGCCATGCTCTTTCGTTTGGCATCATTGAGGAATGTCCGTCCATAGTGTTGCCGAGGTTAATTCCCGCGCCCATTTCGGCTATAACCTCATCAGTTGTCAGCTCCCTGAACGGAAGCTTGTTCGGACCGTCCTCGCCGACAGTGCTGTACACCAGCTTTGCTCTTGCGTACTCAAGCTGATTGCGGGCATTCCGGTAATACTTTGCGGACTGTGTCTCGTCGGCATACTCTGCCTTTGCCGCTGCAATTGCGGCTTCAAGCTCCTTTACGCTCTCGGGAGTATACGCCGAGGTGTCCATAGCTTCAAGATATGCAATGGAATTTCCGAGGTTTTCCCTGTGCGTTTCGGCGCTTCTCTCCCACGGCTCAATATTGTCTGCATCCAGCGCGAATACAGCAGGCGCGGACATAATCATAAGTGCTGCGGAAATCAGAGAAGCTATAAGTCGTTTGGGTTTCATTGTTTTCCTCCTTATAAAGTAAATTTCTTTTTTACTTTATAATTATATCATATTTTTATTTTTTTTGCAACACATTTATAAAGTATAATGAATATGTGCTGCAGTAACCCACAGGTCAACCGCTATCTCAACAACCATATCGGCTCGGCGTCCAAAAAGCTTTAGCAGTACCAAAATGCTTTGCGCGAGGCGGAGCTCAAGAATAACAGGACTATCGACCCGATGATTGATGTCGGCTCTGATTCTCTGAAACGAAAGCCGTCCGACCTTGAAAAGCAAAAAGCGGGTCTTGAAAAGGACATTGCCGAACAGACAAGACCGCTTGATAAAATTGCGTTTCCGAAACAGAACCGAAATGCGCCTTTGCCGAGATACGCAGGTTACTGAAAGGCGTTAGTATCCAGAAAGCTCATTATCCTGTTTAAGAGCTATATTGGTAAAGCCAATAATCGCATTCATCGGCGTACGGATATCGTGCGACATATTGTTGAGGAATACAGTCTTTGCGCGGCTTGCGTTCTTTGCCTGCGTCAGCGCTTCCTGTAATGCGCGCTGCTTTTCCTTTTCAGCGCGCACCTCGTCGTCAACAATCGCAAATCCCAGAACAATATGCCTGAAATTATCGTTGTTTTCAGCCCGAGCAATTCTAAGCTGTGCGTACAGCTCTTTTCCCTCGCTGATTATACGGTAGAGATATGAGGTCATGCCGCTGCCTATAAGCGTCTGCCTCAGAAAATCCGGGTCGCAGAAGCGCAGCATTTCCTCCACTTGGTCGGGGGCGGTGATACTTTTTATGTAGCTTGAATAAACCTTTCTGAAAGGGTATGTATGATTAAGCTGAAGCCCGTATTCATTAAGCGACGCGTCCGAAAGGCGAATGGGTATCGCGGTTTCGTCCTCCAAATCAATGTAATGTACCGATGAATACTCGTTGCTGAGAATTTGAAGAACAGAAGCCTGCCTGCTGAGTTCTTTTTCCTCCTGAAGCAGCATTTCCTGCAATCTCAGCTTTTCCTCCGTAGCTTTCGCCTCCTGCCGCAGCAGTTCCTCCTCTTTTTCCTTTGCAAAGCGCTCGGATTGTGTTTTGTGAACCTTTTTCAGAGTGAGAACGAATACTGCGAGCATTGAGAAGATTACTACCAAAAGCAGTATCAGGCTGCCTATGAGCGTTTCGTTGCTTGATTCGGTAATCTGTGTGCTGATAACGCTTTGGCGCAGCCTTACCGACACCATCCAGTCCGTTCCGGGAACAGGCTTGTAGTATAGGTAGGCAGAACTGGGTATCGCCCGACGTTTTTATTCCGAAGGCGTTAAGCAGCGGAATAAAACAGCGTTCGCCGTCTGCTCCGCACTGCGCAGCAAAGGGAATCTCGTCGGTCGTGTCGCCGTTGCCGTTCAAATCGTTGTCGCGGATTGCCCGCCAGAGATTTACCCACTCGTCCCATGTCTTTGGCTCGGAAAGTCCCAGCTTGTCCAGCCAGTCCTTTCGTACCATCATAGTCTGTGCGCCGGGAACATTGATTACGCTGGGTATCGTGTAGATATGCCCGTCAACCTGCCGCCAGTAGCTCATGCGGTCCTCACCGACGGCGGCAACGATATTCGGCATCAGGTCAAGGTAATCGTCAAGCGCAATAATAGCGCCGTCGTCCGCCAAATCCATGATACCGAAATCCGAGGCGTTCAGAATATCGGGCATATCGTTGATTCCCGAAAGCAGCATGGTGGAAATACCGGTTATGTAATTGTCCTTTTCTTCCCAGAATATATCAAGATTCACACCGGTCTTTTTCTCTATTGCCTTCCAGAAAAAGTTGTCGGTTTTCTTTGTGACATCACCGGAGAAATTCACGCCCATACCGGTGATTGTCAGCCCGTTTTCAAAATAAAGCCGATTGCTCCTTTCAAGGCTCTCTACTCCCGACAGCAGCTTTTCTTTTATACTTGCCTGTGGTTCCGAAATATTCTCGGTGCCGCTGCACGCCGTAACGCCAAAGAGCATACCGCATAAAAGCAGTAAACCGATAATTCTTTTTCTCATAGCAGCCACCTCTTTGCTGTAAATTAAATGCCGAAAAATCAAATTCGACCGATAACAAACATTTGTGAATAGTATACCACTTTTTCCTATAAAACTCAATATAAATACGTCAAAAAAGAATAAGGGGTGATTTGTCATATTTCGTAGGATTTTATATCTGCAACAATCAACAAGATTCATTAAACAGTTTATTTTTTGCTGAATTGATTCTTCTCTTTCATCTTTATCTAACGCAACAAATTCATCTCCGCCAATTCTGAATGTATTCTTTTCTCCGAATTCATTCTGTAATGCTTTTCCAATGAATTGAAGCATTTTATCTCCGGCTTCATGTCCTTTTGTATTATTCATCTCGTGAAGTCCGTTGACATCTACATAAACGCAGGATATAAGTCTGTTATTCATTGAAGAATACTCTTTCAAATTTCGCTCGTAGGAATTACGGTTGCATAACCCGGTCAGCATATCTGTTTCACTTAAAATATACACTCTGTGCGCATACAAAAATCTTTTGCACTTTACACTCATCATATATGTACTCACAATGGCACTGATAGGCTCTTTTTGTTTTCTTTTTGCACATCAGGCAAAATTTGCCTGTAATCTTCCTGTGACAAACCGGCATAAAACAATTCGCTTTTAATATAATCTTTGAATCTCTTCATTATGATACTCCGTTCATTTACTACATAAATTTATCGCTTTCAGTAGTAAGATATCTTTCCAAACAGCCTCATCTTCTTAACCACTTCCAATTTGTCGATACGTTTATTATACCATAACCGCAAGGTTATGGTATAATCGTCCGATACGCACGGAGTGCGCCGCAGGCGAACGTATGTGCGAGGACATTTTGATGTATAATAAACGCTCTGCGTTTATTATACCATAACCGCAAGGTTATGGTATAATCGTCCGATACGCACGGAGTGCGCCGCAGGCGCAAGTCTGTACTTATATATTATCCGAGGCTGACCTTGCCGCGGCTTTTCCGGAGATACGATTGTCCATAAAGAGCGGTACGGAAGATTGCCTGTGCAAGATGTGCGCAGGCTTTTTGGAACGAGTTGTGATATGTGCCGTCAGACCTTGCCTATTATCATAAATGAATGGTTTTTCCTAAATCATAAGCGCGCCGACAAAAGACCTCTGCTCTTGCTTCTCTTTCAGCGTCATTGCCGTACCCACGGGTCATTCGGTCAAATGCATATACCTCGCATTTCTTTGCGCGATTCTTTATTCTGTCACCCACCATAACGGTTTTCATGGCTTCCAGCTGCACCCGACGAATTTCATCATTAAGCGAGCCGCCCATTGTAACCAGAAACAACGCTTTTTCAAGGCATTTCATAGACGGATTGTCCCCATAGGCAAACCCGTACGTCCAGACCCGCTGAAACCAGCCCTCCAGCATAGCGGGCGAAGCCGTCCAGAAATCGGGATATATAAACGCAATAGCGTCTGCTCTGTTTATCTTCGCTTGTTCGTTCAGTACATCCTCGGGAATGGGGTAATCTATGTGGTAAAAGCCCTCGCGAAGATATTCTTCCTCCGACATTACGGGATTAAACTTGTCGGCATACAGGTCAGAAACTTCAAAACTGTGCCCCCCGTCTTTCAGACCCTTGATGAATGATTCCTTAACCGAAAATGTAAAGCTGTTTTGGCTCGGATGGCAATAAACCACAAATACATTCATGCGCTAAAATACCTCTCTTAATCTGCGTAGAACGGGCATCTTTCTTTTATACACTGCTCATTCAGTGCGGAAAACTCACACTTGCCGAAATCCTGTTCAAGGTGAACACCATAGGTTTTATTCACAAATTCTATTCCATGCTTGAACGCTATCATTGCGTCTCTTTTGCAGCATCTGGGACCGTTCACCTTGCCCAACTCGCTGATTGCGCAGGAGGTAAACTGCATGTGGTTTCCCCATGTACCGTCAGCAGACAGCGGACCTGTGCCGTCGATTATTGCAAGCGCCGCCCCGATTGATGTAACAGCACCGCATACACCCCATAGTCCGCACATAGCCCCCGGCATACGCAAGCCCTCATACATAAGCTTTTCAAGAGCCTCGTCTATATCAATAGTTCCGCCTGCATTTTTGTATGCAATCAAAAGGCTCGCCCCGTCAAGAATATGATGCTCTGGACCGTGAATGCTTACATAGGGCTTTTGAGCCATTTTTTTGAAAATGTGAATAGGGTTTGTGCCGGTTTCATTTCTGATATCCTTAATTATCAGAGAAGCTTTTTCACTTACTGTCATATCTTTACCCTCAAACTACTATTTATTGATTTTTCCATAGATTTCGCTATGTCGATGAGGTTATTATATCACAGATGGATATTTTTTTCAAGATAGATTTATAATATAAGTGCAACACCAAAAAATAATGACACATAAAGCACCTCGTGATATAGTGGGAGCACCCACACAACCCAAAGCAGAGAGCAATATGTGTCATTATACCCGGTCAACCGCCCTGATATTGAGAGCTATGTGCTCGGCAAGCCGGCAGATTACATCTTTACAGACGTAATGCTGCCTAAGATAACCGAAAGCTACAACCGCTATCTTAACAAACGAATCGGTTCGGCGTCACAAAAGCTTGAGCAGTACCAAAACGCTTTGCGTGAGGTGGAGTTCAAAATTAACAAGACTATCGTCCTGCTGATTGATGTTGGCTCTGCTTCACTGAAACAGAAGCTGTCCGACCTTGAGAAGCAGAAAGCGGGTTTTGAAAAGGATATTGCCGAACAGACGAAGCTGCTTGCGGAAAACTGCGTTTCCGAAACGAAACTGAAATGCGCCTTTGCCGAGATACGCAGGTCGCTGTCAGACGGCACGCTTGCCAATGCAAAGCAGCTTGTCAACACTTACATTCGTGATGTGGTGGTATATCCCGACAGAATAGTCGTGATTTTCAGCCTGTTTCTGCACATAAGGATAATCGACAAGCCACCCGACAAAACAAACGAGGAGCTCTCCGCAGAGGAGGGCTCCTTTTCTGTTCCGGATATGGTGATGTTCGTGCTTGACCGCGAGGGCAAGTCGGAGGAGAACGGCGCTGATATTCTCCGCAGGCTGCGGGGAGAGAGCGGCGTGCCGCCATGATTTTAGCCGAGGGTTTCCTTGGCTTTTTTGATAATCTGATATGTAAGCTAATGTACTAAATGTTGTCTGTTTTACCTGTTCAGTTCAATAATAATGTGCAAGGTTTCCTAATACTAAAAAGCTTAACGCTGTAATTAAGCAGTCGGATTGAACTGCTTCTCTTTTCCAAAATTCGAATCGTTAAGCACGTCCTTGTACATCTCAATGTATTTGTCCGGTCTGAAGTCAGTTCCACCCACTGCAGGATTAAACTTAAATTCATCGAGGGTTGCCAACGAGAGGTCAATTGTAGCAGTAAACATCTCCGATTCGCGGGCAACCGGCTCGTTGAACTTATGACCGGCATAGTAGAACACCTGCCAAAATTCTCTTGAAGGACCCATAATTGAGCTTCCGCCCCAAAATACATTGTAAAGGTCCTTTCCGCCAAGGTTGGAAGATACTATATACATTTGATTCATAATAACTTGTGCCTCCAGCGTAGAAGAACCCGCAAAAGGACCGTGGCACTCCGCCAGTGCAGTGCTGTTTATGTGAATTCTTGCACCCTTTGCTGCACCATATCTCATCATTTCAGGGAAACAATAGGAATCATAGCAGATAGAAATACTGATGGGACCCCATTCTGTATCAAGAATAAACGGCTTATCGCCCCTTGTTGCCCAATTAGGCTCGGGAGGAGGGAGCTGCATCTTTCTGTAAGAGCCTACAAGACCCGAAGGAGAGAAAATTGCCAGCGCGTTGTATATAACAGACGAATCATCCTTGTCACGCTCGGGCATACCGAAAACAACATAAATTCCAAGCTTCTTTGCAAGTTCCTCTACCTTGTCTGTGCATGGACCGGGGATAGTTTCTGCTAAGATAGACTGCATCTTTTCGGGCTTAGGCTTGTCTGCTTCATCATCGTAGCCTGTAAGAGCCATCTCGGGGAATACAACAATGTCGCTTCCCTTTTTAGCCGCTGCCTCAATATAGCCCATGATTCTGTTAAGGTTCTTTTCCTTCTGTCCCCAAAACGCGTTGAATGTTACTGTGGAAATTGTGATTACATCTTTCATTTCATAAAACCTCCTAATTAAACTGAAAGGTATTTCTGCATAACTTCAGGCGTCATATCTGCCTTTGTGCCGCTTGCCACAATTCTGCCTCTTTGTATCATAATAAATTTGTCTGCAACCTTTGTTGCAAATCTAACATTTTGCTCTACAACAACAATCGTAACGCCCATTTCTGTGCGTACTCTGTTGAGGATATGAGCAATTTCCGCAACAATGTTTGGCTGTATGCCTTCGGTAGGTTCATCCAGCAAAAGTATCTTAGGACTTGACATAAGAGCTCTGCTTATAGCGAGCTGCTGCTGCTGACCACCCGAAAGAACACCACCTTTACGCTTCATGTGCTCTCTCAAAGCAGGAAAGAACTCAAGAACGATTTCCTTCTGCTCCTCAATAGCTTTTGTATGAGCGTAGCCGCCAAGATTAAGGTTTTCCTCAACCGTATAATCCGGGATAATCTCACGTCCTTGTGGTACATAAGACATTCCCATAACAGAACGCTCGTGTGGTTGGGTCTTAGTTATATCCTTACCCATAAACTTTATGGAGCCGTGTTCACATGGAAGAATGCCCATCATAGCTTTAAGCAAGGTCGTCTTTCCGACACCGTTTCTTCCCATTATAACAAGCTTTTCGCCCTCTTCTATCTTCAGGTTAAGGTCGTTGATGACCTTGCTCTTGCCATAATTGACATAGATGTCATTTATTTCAAGCATTAGTCACCCTCCTCGTCAAGGTCGTCCTTAAGGTAAACCTGTATTACCTTCTCGTTATTTTTTACTTCGTTGAAAGTGCCTTCTGCCAGCTTCATGCCGTGGTGGAGTACCGTTACATAGTCGGCTATCTGCTCAACAAATTCCATGTCATGCTCGATAACGATAAGCGTATGGTCTTTTACAAGCTCCTTAATCATCTCACCGGTTTTGAAGGTCTCTGTATCCGTCATACCGGCGGCAGGCTCGTCAAGTATGATAAGCTCCGGGTCTTGTGCGATAACCATACCTATTTCAAGCCACTGACGCTGACCATGCGAAAGCTCTGTCGCCATCATTTCCCGTTGCTCAAAAAGGTTTATTTTCTCAAGAACCTCCTTGATTTTCGCCTTTTGCTCCTTGCCTCGTCTGTAAGCAAATGCTTTGCCGATTGAAGTATAACCCTTAAGAGCTATTTCGATATTTTCATAAACAGTCATGTTATCAAAAACATTCGGTCCCTGAAATTTTCTGCCTATGTGATACTTTGACGCAATCGTTCCGGGGGTTTTCCCGACAAGCTGGTGATGCTTGTACTGTATGGTACCCGCCGTTGCTCTTGTCTTGCCGGTAATAAGGTCCATAAGTGTACTTTTTCCCGCACCGTTAGGACCTATGATTACATGAATCTTCTTTTTCTCCACATCCATATCAAGATTAGAGATAGCATGAAAACCGGAAAACGAAACCGTAAGACCTCTTATCTTTAATACCGCTTCGCCCATTTGAAATCTCCTCCTTATTCCTCTGATACCGTCTGCTCCGATGATTCGTCAATAGAATTCTTAATCTTTAGAGACCTGATTTTGTTTTGGAGAGCCAGGAGCTGACCTACAATTCCGTTAGGAACAAAGAAGATAACGAGCAGCAGAAGTACGCCAATGATTAGCTGCCAAATATCGGAGAAATTCTCGGATAACAGGCTCTTTGTCCAATTGATAAGCAAAGTTCCGAGAACGGCACCGGTGAGGTTGCCTCTGCCGCCTACCGCTACCCAAACAACTACCATTGTGGAAGCGGCTACGCCGATATCCTCCGTGGTTATCGTGCTTGTTGCGGGAGCATATAGAACGCCTGCCAGTCCCGCCAGTGCGCCGGAGATTGTGTAAATAATTATCTTGTACTTGCTTGTTTCGTATCCAAAGAAGCCAAGGCGCGCTTCGTTTTCTCTGATAGAAACTGCCACCTTTCCAAAGCGGCTCTTTGTGAGCCATAAGCAGAACAGAAACACAAGAACTGCTATCGCGAGAATAACGTAATAATAAGCAACCTTGCTTAAAGGTTCACTACCGTTGATAGAAAATCGCTTTATGCTTTGGAGTCCGTTAAATCCGTTGGTGTACTTCTGAAGGTTAATGATAAAGTCTTTGAAAATCTGTGCTATCGCAAGGGTGATAATCGTAAAAAATACGCCCTTTATCTTGCTTGAGAACATAAAGCACCCAAGTATGAACGCAAATGCAGCAGGAACTAGGATTCCTATGATTGCTGCTGCGATAGGGTTCTCCAAAGGAACATAGAACCATGGAATCTCTGTAATTCCCTCGCGCTGCATGAACGATGGAGCAATACCGCTCTGCAGTTGATAGGAAATACCTATCATATATCCGCCAAGTCCGAACAGCACAGCATGCCCCAAAGAAAGAAGACCGGTATAACCCCAAAGAAGGTCCAAAGACATAGCAAAGATAGCGTAGCAGATATACCTGCCCATCATCTCAACTCGGAATTCCTTAACAAATAGAGGAAAAATTGCGAGGAAGATGAGAATTATTATATCAATATATCGGTTTACGCCAATCCTGCCAAGCTTTTGTTTTATAAGATTCATAAGGCGTTATCTCCTTTCCTTTGTAAACAGTCCCTCGGGCTTAAGTCTGATAAGAACGATAACGGCAAGAAATACAAGTATCTTTGCCCATGTTTCGTTTGAGAAGCCCGCAAGAATCGTTCTGCCCTCGCCCATGATTGCAGAAGATACAAATGTACCGACAAAGGACTGAACGCCGCCAATAACGACCGTCATGAAAGAATCAGTAAGATAAGTATCGCCCATAGAGTAGGAAACACCGGTTGTGGGCGCAAGGATACATCCGGCAAGACCTGCAAGACCGGAGCCAAGCCCAAAGGTGAGGGTATCAACAGAGGCTGTCTTTATGCCAAGGCACTCTGTCATTGTTCTGTTCTGTGTTACCGCACCAAGCTTCTTGCCGAACCTTGTCTTCTTAAACATCAACATAATCATGACAAGCAGGAACGCAGCAAACAAAAGAACGAAGATGTTGTAGTAGGGAATAACCACGGAGCCTATTGAAAGACTGCCGGGAATAGGCATATCCACATTCTGCGAAAGAGGCCAAATCATTCTGGCAATCTCCGTAAGGATTATGGATATTGCATAGGTCGCAAGAATGGTTTCCGTAGGTTTACTGTACAGGCGTTTGATTATCACTTTCTCTATCAGCATACCGATGAATCCGGAAACCAGGAAAGCTCCAATGAGTGCTATACCGAAAGGAAGCCCAAGATTCTGCATAAGTACATATCCCGAGAAAGCACCAACCATCATGAATGAACCGTGAGCCATGTTCGTTACATTAAGATAACCGAATATGATAACAAGTCCCATCGTTGCAATCACAAGTATTGAAGCCTGATTCAAGCCGTTAATGATTTGTGAAATAAAGGTTGCCAACTTTTCCACTCCTTTTGTATCGGTTAACAAAACGCCCTCCGGTCTATTGCTTCGCCGGAAGGCGTCTGGCGTTAATCGACAATGATCACCGCTTTATGCGGGGCTGTAAACTTAAGAGGGGTAGCACAGCGGATCATCCCATGCGGGCATGAAGTTGCTGTCTGCGTACTCCGGATAGAGCACAGAAGGCCAAGGCTCGGGTCTGATAGCAGAATCGGAGGAATAGATAATATCAACCGCGCCGTCCTTTATCTTACCGAAACGGCAGTATGTCCATGTGCAGTGATTTTCCTCGTCAACCTTGATTTGTCCCTGCGGAGCGTCGAACTCAATACCGGAGAAAGCAGCAATAAGCGCGTCTGTGTCTGTCGGGTCGCTAACCTTTTCAAGAGCATTCTTCAGCAGGTAGCAGCACTCATAAGCTGCCTCTGTAAGAACAGTAACAACAGTGCCGTCGCTGTAAAGAGAATTGTACTTTTCAACAAATGCCTTAGACGCTTCGGTATCAAGCGATGAGAAGTAAGGCATACAAGCGTAATGTCCTTCTGCATACTCGTTGCCGATAGCCTGAATGTTAGATTCGTCGATAGCGATAGAGCAGATAGGGGTGGTTGAGGAATCAAGACCATACTGCTTGAAGTCCTTGTAGAACGCTGTGTTGCTGTCGCCTACAAGAGCGGAGTAAACCAGCTCTGCGCCGCTGTCCTTAATCTTGTTTACAATGGTAGAGAAATCTGTGTGGCCAAGAGGTGCATACTCCTCGCCTACTACCTCACCGCCGTACATCTCAATAAGATTTCTCGCCTGTTTGTTGCAGGTCTTTGGGAATACATAGTCAGAACCGATAAGAAATACCTTCTTGCCTACGTTTTCCATCAGCCAAGGGATAAATTCGGTTGCTGCCTGATTAGGCATATTTCCGACATATATTACATTGGGGTGAACCTCCTCGCCCTCTGTGTAGGTAGGATATACGAGGAGGGAATTGTCATCCTTAAGTGTGGACAGTGTTGCCTGACGGCTTGCCGAGGTGTAGCAGCCGACCGTTGCAACTACCTCATCCTGCTCAATCAGCTTCTTGATTTTCTCCGTTGCGGTAGCAGGGTCAGAGGCGTAGTCCTCATGTATGTACTCAATCTGTCTGCCGTTTATTCCGCCAGCAGCATTTATCTCATTAAAAGCCATCACGCAGGCATTTGTCATTGTCTTTTCAACAAGCGCTGTAGAACCTGTTTCGGAGAAAAGAATACCTACCTTAATAGGGTCGGATGAAGTGCTGTTGGAAGTGCCGCCTGCGGACGAAGCTCCGGACGAACCTGTGGAGCCTGACGAGCCGGAAGAGCCTGAACAAGCAGTCATGGAAGTAATCATCAGCGCAGCGGAAATTACCGCCGCAAGAACCTTTTTCATTTTCATTGCATTTGTTTCCTTTCTTTTGTTCTTTGTTTCAAATCCTTCCCGCCCTGCCGTTCAGGGCGGGGGGTGTTTGATTCTATATTTTTTTGGGGAAGGAAAAAACTTTTTATTCTTCGTGAGGAATGCCCTCAATAGGAGCCCACTTAACGCCGGGCATTGACCTTGTCATTGATTCAACATTCTTCTGTGTTCCCTCGGGGTCATTTACCCAGTTTTTATAGAACTCGAAGGGGCATTCGGGAGCGCCGTATCTTTCTTCCTTTGAGTTGATAGTTCCCGTGTAGCCTCTGTGAAGAAGCTTATAGAGGTGGTTCTGCGACTGCCAGTTTGCTCTAGCGTCGCGGATTTCGCTGACGGAAAGCTGAGCGTACTGATAGCTGTTCTCCTCTGTACCGCAAGCGCCGATAACATGACCGTCAAAACCGCAAATCTGCGAATGACCGAAGTAGCTGTAAACTCCATCGTTTCCTGTTGCGTTGGCAACAGCGGCGTAAACATTGTTGCACCAAGCCATTACGGGAAGAAGGTTGTTTTCCTGTGCGTTTGCGGGGTACATATAGCCCTGACATCTGATAACAAGCTCAGCTCCTCTCATAGCACAGTCACGCCAAATCTCGGGGTAGTTGCCGTCGTCACAGATAATAAGGGATATCTTCATGCCCTTAGGACCCTCGGTAACGTATGTTCTGTCGCCGGGATACCAACCCTCTATCGGACACCACGGGCTGATTTTTCTGTACTTTTGAACCAGCTCACCCTTGTCGTTGATGAGAACAAGAGTGTTGTAAGGTACCTTGTTTGGATGCTCCTCGTGACGCTCTCCTGTCAGACTGAATACGCCCCATACCTTGTTCTCTATACAAGCCTTCTTAAAAATCTCAACCTCAAAGCCGTCGTCCGTAGCTGCATTCTCCATCATCTCATTGAAATCATACATGATACCATGAGTGCTGTACTCGGGAAATACAACAAGGTCAAGTCCGGGAATACCAAGCTTAAGACCCTTGATGTAGTCAGCAATTTTATGACAGTTGTCCTCAATCTCCGCTTTGGTATGCATACGGGGCATCTTGTAGTTTACTACCGCAATGCCTACCTTATCGGGGCTGGAAGAAATATCGCCGTGTGTCATAATTAAAAACCTCCAAATAATAATGTTTCGGCTTTGCCCGACAGTGTGAAACAGGATGTTCTGTTTTTCTGCATCTTCGAAGAAAATGAATTTTCTGAAAATAAAAAATGCAGTAAAACTTCAAGCTTCACCGCACATCGTTGTATGGATTCAGAATATTCGCAACGAACATTTTTGTTTTCAATTCGCTGCCCTGTATCGCCGTTGTGTGTATTATATCGCATTTGCAGTGCAAAGTACACAGAAAAAATTTGGCGATAGGATAAAAATATTTGGCTGCATTCTCGAAATTATTTTGAACGGAAAGCAGAGAATATGCAACACAATTCCAAAAAACTTGCAAAAACTGCTTGTCTTATTATCAATTGCAACAATAATATTTTGAGCACAGTGAAAATTTTTTACAGGTTGACTAAAAACGCAATCTTTCGCTTGACAGACCGAAAAAAGTATGCTAATATTACAACTAATCTAATCAGTGCGGATAAGGTTAATGCCTTATCCGTTTTTTTATACAGAGAAATTGTTGAACGGCAAAGGGCAGGAAAAAGGAACAGATTAGGAGAAAGAACAATGTATAATGTAATGATAGTGGACGATCACAGGGTGTTTATGACACAAATCAAAAGATTGTCTGTATGGGAAAAACAGAGTTCTGCTTTTTTTCTTAAGTTTCTTAAGGATGACAGCACGGAAGCTTTGGAAGAGCTTAAGAATAATCCTGTTGATATTTTAATAACGGATATCAAGATGCCAAAGCTTAACGGGTTTGACTTAATCAGAGCAGCCAAAGAAAACAACCTTTGCCGATGCGCAATTGTAATGAGCCAGTTTGCCGAGTTTGAGTACGCAAGAGAAGCGCTTATATGCGGTGCGCTTGATTATTTGGTAAAGCCGGTTTCAAACAATATGATGTCCGCTGCGCTGGATAAAGCCTATGAGTACCTTGGGAACAAAAAGGAGCCGTATAGAAACAAAATAAATGTGCTGGCGCAGAATGTTGCGAAATGTATTATAGACGGCGGCGAGGGATTTGAGCACAGGCTCAGTGTTCTGTTGGAGCTTTGCATGGTATCAACCCAAAAATTGGATAACATCAGCTCAAATATATACAGTGTAACGGTTTCGGAAATATGTGAGACCGTGTTTGAAAATTATCCTTGGTTAAGGGAGATTGTTCCCGGTATAAGTCTGATTACCGAAAGAATTGTACACGCAGATAATGATGCCGCTTCAGCGAATATTGTAAAAGAGTATCTTACCGAGCTTAAAGGTTCGTTATGCCGGTACTACCCGAGCGGAATGAATGCACTTACCCAAAACATAGTAAACTATATGCTCGCCAATATCAGAACGGATTTTTCCCTTGAGGATGTTTCAAAGGCGTGTTATATAAACAAGACTCATCTAAGTCACATCTTTAAGCAGAACATGGGCATATCATTCGTGAATTATATCACAAACTACAAGATGCAGCATCTTAAGAAAATGCTTAACGAGAGCGAGCTTAAGCTTTCCGAGCTTGCAGAAAATCTTGGGTTTGATGACTATAAATATATGGGAAGACTTTTCAAAAAAATATACGGAGTATCTCCTTCGGAGTATAGGAAGTATATACAGGAACGAGGTGGAAGCTATTAGTGCCAAGGAAGACGTGCTGACAGCCTGCGTCCACGAGCTTAAGTCATATATCACGGCGATAAGCATTTATGCAGGTATGATTCGCGAGGATTTGGACGGAAAACTTTCCGGTGACACCGCCGAAGCGGTTGACGGTATATGCCTTTACTGCAACAGAATGATGAGTTTTGTTTCAGATGTAATCAGCTATTCGCGGGCAATGGATAAGCCGATTGTTTTTGAAAGGATAGAACTTTCTGATATCATAGCGGACTGCATGAAACAGCTTGAGCTTATCTATTTCGGACAGGATATACAGCTTGTCTGCGGAGAGCTTCCTTCCGTGTGGGCTGATAAATCGCTTATGCGGCAGGCATTCTATAATATTCTCGACAATGCTGTAAAGTATTCATCAAAGCGAGAGCAGACTATTATTAGTATAAGCAGCGATGTGCAGGATAATATTCTTGTCGTTAATATAAGCGATAACGGAGTCGGCTTTGACAACAGCAACGAATCACCGTTTGAGTTGTTTTCCCGCCTTCACTCATCAAGAGAGTTTGAGGGCACAGGGGTAGGGCTGGCAATAGTAAAAAATGTCATCGAGCGTCACAATGGTACAGTTGAAATACACTCGAACGGATTCGAGGGCTGCACGGTAACCGTTTCACTTCCGGTTCATAAGGGGAGAAAGGGTAGAAAAAATTTATCAAAAGGGTAAAAATCATTAGTGTTTTGATAAATTGTGTTGAGTATATTTTTTTAGTCAGTTATAATTTAATCACACTTTTTTATATTTTTGGAGGTAATTTTTTATGGAACAGCAGAGGAACAATGTAGTTATAGCCATCACGAGAGAGTTCGGCTCCTTGGGACGTCCTATTGCAAGATGTGTTGCCAAGAAGCTTGGTCTTAAGTTCGTGGACAGAGAAATTCTTCAGGAGGCTGCTGCGCGTATCGGCTACCATGTTGATGAGCTTGAAAAGATTGACAACAGCAGGATAAAGGGATTACAGCGCATGAAGTATCCCCTTGGACTTGGAAGCAGAGATATACAGGATGAGCTTTATGAGCTTCAGAAGAGCCTTATCCTCGAGTATGCAACCTATGAGAGCTGTGTTATCGTTGGACGCTGCGCGAACTACATCCTTAAGGACAGAAAAAATGTGCTTAAGGTTCACATTTATGCGCCCTATGAAAAACGCCTTATGATGTCAATAGACGACCTCGGTCTTTCCGAGAAAGAAGCAAGGCAAATGATAAACAGAGTAGACCGCGCACGAAGCGATTACTACCTCTACCACACGGGAGAGAGCTTTAACTCCATTGAGTATCAGGATGTTATGATAAACAGCGCTATTATGAGTTTTGACGAGAATGTTGATATAATCTGTGATATCGCAAGAAAGCGATTTGGTCTTACAGAAAAAGCCGATAATACCGATACCGAATAATACTTACTGAAAGCAGGGAAGAATATGCATCTTACGCCAAGAGAACAGGAGCGTCTTATGACGCACTTTGCCGGAGAACTTGCCAAAAGCAGAAAAGAGAAGGGATTAAAGCTTAATTATCCCGAGGCAATAGCTTATATAACCTCCGAGCTTATGGAGCTTGCCCGTGAGGGAAAAAGCGTCACTGAGCTTATGAGCATAGGAAAAACACTGTTGAGTGCCGACGAGGTAATGGAGGGTATTCCCTCTATGATACACGAGATACAGTTTGAAGCGACCTTTCCCGACGGAACCAAGCTTGTTACCGTACATGAGCCTATACCGTATGAGGGAGGTATCGTTCCCGGAGAGGTGTTCACCAAGGAAGAAGATATCATTATCAACAGTGCCAAGGACAGCTCATCTGTTTGTGTAACAAATACATCGGACCGTCCCATACAGGTCGGTTCCCATTTTCACTTCTTTGAGGTGAACAAGGCGCTTGAATTTAACCGCAGTCTTGCTTTCGGTATGCGTTTGGACATTCCGGCCGGAACAGCCGTTCGTTTTGAGCCGGGGGAAACCAAGCGGGTCAATCTGATAGAAATTGGCGGCAGCCGCATAGGATATGGTCTTAACGGACTTGTAAACGGCTGTATGGACAATGACGATGTCCGCGCTGCGGCATTGGCAAAGGCAAAAGAGCTTGGCTTTAAGGGGGTGTAGTAAATGTTTTCAATGTCGAGAAGGCAGTACGCAAGTATGTACGGACCAACAACAGGCGACAGAGTGCGGCTCGGAGACACCTCTCTTGTTATCGAGGTCGAGAAGGACTATACCATATATGGCGAAGAAGCGAAATTCGGCGGCGGAAAAACTCTGCGCGACGGAATGGGTCAGTCCTGCACGGCAAGGGACGCAGACTGCCCCGATTTTGTGATAACCTCTGCGCTTATCATAGACAGCACGGGAATATACAAGGCAGATGTCGGCATCAAAGAGGGTAAGATATGCGGTATCGGCAAGGCAGGTAATCCCGATATAATGGACGGAGTTACTCCCTCTCTGGTTTTTGGTGCGGGTACAGAAGCAATAGCCGGAGAAGGTCTTATACTTACTGCCGGAGGAATAGACACCCATATCCATTTTATAAGCCCCACGCAGATTGAAACCGCGCTTTATTCCGGCATTACAACAATGATAGGCGGCGGAACAGGTCCTGCAGACGGAACAAACGCGACCACCTGCACGCCCGGCAAATTCAGTATAGAAAAGATGTTGGAGGCGGCAGAGGAATATCCTATGAACGTAGGTTTTCTCGGAAAGGGCAACAGCGCTTCCCGCATTACTCTTGAGGAACAGATAAAGGCAGGAGCTTGCGGTCTTAAAATACATGAGGACTGGGGCTCTGTTCCCGCAGTAATAGACAGCGCGCTTTGCGTCGCAGACGATTTTGATATTCAGGTTTCAATACATACCGATACCCTCAATGAGGGCGGATTTGTCGAAGACACTCTCGTTGCAATAAACGGCAGAGTTATCCACACCTATCACACCGAGGGCGCAGGCGGCGGTCACGCCCCGGATATAATTAAGGCGGCTTCTTTCCCGAACATACTCCCCTCTTCAACAAACCCAACCATGCCCTTCACCAAAAATACAATAGACGAGCATCTCGATATGCTGATGGTGTGTCATCATCTTGACAGCAAAGTGCCCGAGGACATTGCGTTTGCGGATTCAAGAATACGTCCGGAAACTATCGCAGCGGAGGATGTTCTGCACGACATGGGAATATTCAGCATGATGTCATCGGACAGTCAGGCGATGGGACGTGTCGGCGAAGTGATAACAAGGACATGGCAGACCGCTTCAAAAATGAAGGAACAGCGCGGCGCGCTGCCCGAGGACAACACAGGAAACGATAATTTTCGCGTTAAGCGCTATATCTCAAAATATACAATAAATCCTGCAATAACTCACGGAATAGCAGACTATGTAGGTTCAGTCGAGGTAGGCAAGATGGCTGACCTCGTCCTTTGGCGATTTGATATGTTCGGTGTAAAACCCGAAATGATAATCAAGGGCGGATTTATCTGCGCAGCCAAAATGGGTGATGCAAACGCTTCTATCCCGACGCCGCAGCCGGTGGTCTACACGAATATGTTCGGAGCCCATGGGAAAGCGGTAAAGCGCTGCTGCGCGGACTTTGTTTCTCAGGCTGCTATTGATGAAAAAGTAAAGGAGCGGCTGGAACTGGAAAGACTCTTTCTCCCTGTGAAGAACTGCCGCAGCATCGGCAAGAAGGATATGCGCTTTAACGACAGAACGGGCGAAATCCTTGTTGACCCCGAAACCTATTCGGTAACAGTAGACGGTGAGAAAATAACCTGCGAACCCGCAGAAAAACTCCCGCTTACCCAAAAATATTATTTATTCTAGGAGGACAAAATCATGGCTTGTTTTTTAGTACCCGGTACAGAGGCAATTGTTACCACCGCTGTTCAGAAGATTCTTGAACATCACGAAAAGAAGGTGGGCGCAGAGAATACGCTCAGACTTTCCGAAAAGATGGGCTGGCTCAACAAAATGCTTTGGGGCGGCTCGGCTCTTTTGGCTTTCGAGCACGTTTGGCACGGAGAGATTACCCCGTGGTTCCCTTTCCTGACCGCAGCTTCCAATCCCGTTGACGCGTCGGAAATGCTCCGCGAGATGTCCACATCGGGCGTAGCTATGGCTGCGGTTGTCACCGCCGTTTGGCTTGGCATGGCAGCGATAAGCACTGTCATCGAAAAGCGGAAGAGCAAGGCGGAGGAATCGACCGCGGCGGGGGTAGAAGCATGACTCTGTTACTTACCGTAATCGCCGCAATCGTCGTTACCATAGTGTGGTACACAAGCGAAAAGGCGAGAAAGCTGAATGTCAGCCTGCTTTGCTTTATGTACTGGGGAGCGTCCCTGATGTGGCTGGTTGACGCTGTTGTGGAATATCTGGAGTTGGGAGCTGAGTATTTCCTTCCTGCCGGCGAAGAAATGTTAAACGATGGATTCTTAGGTTTATCGGTTGTAATTCTTGGCGGAATAATTTGGCTGGTTTTTACTATAGTGAAGGACCCAAATGGCGTTGTAAAAAACGCTCTGCTAAGAAAAAGATAAACTTTCGTTTTGAAATAGGGAGGGCAAAATGATAACCGAAAAAATATACGGGAAGCTAACAACAACCGATAAGCGCGTTGATTATGTCAGTATAGACTGGTTTGAGCGCAGCAAAAAGCTGTTGAGAAAAACCACCGATTCGGGCGAAGAAATAGGAATACGCATTGACGCCGACCTTAACGAAAACGACATCATTTTTGAGGACAGCGAGAGAGTTATTGCTGTAAAAATAGCGCCCTGCGACCTTATCAGTGTTCCCGTCAGCTCGATGAGGGAGATGGGCAGGCTTTGCTTCGAGCTTGGAAACAGACACCTTCCCCTTGCTATATCCGACAATAATGTAAAATGTCCTTTTGATGAGCCGACCTATGAGTATCTCATACGTTTAGGTTTTTCAGCGGAAAAAATACATGAAAGCTTTACCGGTTATACAGAGTGCAAGGGACACGCTCATACCGATGCGCACGGTAATATTCACGAGCATACGCATAGTCGCCATGAACATTAACTGCGGTTTTCTAAAGGTTATTCAGAGCTTCGATTCCCTGTTTCCTATCGGCGCATTTACCATGTCTAACGGGTTGGAAACCTATGTCCAAAACGGCGTGATATGCGATGAGAAAAGCCTTCGGGAATACCTTTCGGCATATTCTGCCGTACTTCCGACAAGCGATTTGGGGTTTGCTGCAGCGGCAGCATCAGGAATACCTTTTGTTGATTTGGATGAAATATATGCGGCTGTGCGTTCGCCTAGCGAACTTAGGGAAGGAAGCCGAAAGCTCTGCAAAAGACTAATTAAAACGCAAAGCGAATTGGGACAATACCCTAAGCTTTCAGAATACGGAAATGCAATAGAAAGCGGATTGTGCTTCGGCAGCTATCCTGTGGCAGTTGGGCTTTTTATATCTGACACCGAAACCGAACTGCAAACAGCGCTGAATATGTATTGCTACAGTCTGCTGTCACAGGCTGTAAATCATGCGGTAAAGCTTGTGCCGTTGAGCCAAATTGCCGGTCAGCGCTGCCTTAACGATATGCTGGAGCGCATTCCGCTTATTTGCGTGAAAGCCGAAGGCGTTTCGATGGAGGAACTTGGAATAGGCGGCTGCGGGTTCGATTTGCGCTCAATGCAGCATGAGGTGCTTTATTCGAGAATGTATATTTCGTGAGAGCGGAATTTTGAAAGGAATGTTGAGTTATGTCTTATGTTAAAATCGGCGTGGGAGGTCCTGTCGGCTCGGGAAAAACCGCACTCATTGAGCGGCTTACGCGAACAATGTCTCAGGAATACAGCATTTGTGTTGTTACCAACGATATCTACACAAAGGAGGACGCCGAATTCCTGATAAAAAACTCCGCGCTGCCTGCCGAGAGAATTGTCGGCGTTGAAACAGGCGGCTGTCCGCACACAGCGATAAGAGAGGACTGCTCAATGAATCTTGAGGCGGTTGAGGAGCTTGCGGAGCGCTTTCCCGACACGGAAATCATGTTTATTGAAAGCGGCGGCGACAACCTTTCCGCCACGTTTTCCCCCGACCTTGCGGACGCAACGATTTATGTTATTGATGTAGCACAGGGTGAGAAGATTCCCCGAAAGGGAGGACCCGGAGTAACCCGCTCTGACCTTTTGGTAATAAACAAGACCGACCTTGCTCCGATGGTAGGAGCTGACCTTGGAATAATGGCTTCAGACAGCAAAAGAATGAGAGGCGAAAGACCTTTTCTTTTCACTAATCTCATTACGCTTGACGGAGTTGACAAGGTTATTGAATGGATAAAGAAGAACGTTCTTTTTGAGGACCTCAAATGAGCAGCCTTTACCTCAGGGCAGAGAAAAGGAACGAAAGAACGATAATCGCACAAAGCAGCTTTACCGCGCCGTTAAAGATTACAAAACCTTTCTATATGGACGACTGCACCAAAGTTATTCTTATGGCGGCAAGTCCCGGTATGCTCGACGGCGACAGCTACGATATCTCTGTAGAAGTCAATAGCGGAGCCTCTCTTTGCTTTACGGGGCAGTCATATACAAAGATATTTCGCGCAGAAAAGCAAGGTGCAGTGCAAAAGGCGGATATTTCCGTGGGCGAAAACTCGTTTCTGTTTTATCGTCCAATGCCTGTGATTCCATTTGAAAAAAGTATTTTTAGGGGCATAACCTCGGTCCGGCTCTGCCGAAGCTCAAAATTCATCATGTATGATATCATAAGCTGCGGACGTGCAGCAATGGGCGAAAGGTTTCTATTCAGCCTTTTTCGGACAAGAACATCTGTATTTGTTGACAACAGGCTTGTTTTTCTTGATAATCAGCGGCTTTCTCCCGAGGAAGCGCCGCTTTCGGGGATAGGTTTCTTTGAGGGGCACACCCATGCGGGAATGATGTATCTTTACGGTTTTCCCGACATTACGGCTGCGGATTTCGGCGAGGCAGAGATTGCCGTTTCGCGGGCGAGAGAGGGATTTTGCGTAAGGGCGGCGGCTGACAGCGCGGACGAAATAGCTCGCTGCTTTGACAGTATCGCGGAGTATGAAATAAAAAGGAGAGGTAAACAAGATGTATAATTTTGAGTTTTATATTCCGACAAAGGTGCTATTTGGAGCAGGAATGCTCAAGAAGCTCCATGAGGAGAAGCTTCCCGGGAAAAAAGCACTCATAGTTACTTCCGCAGGTCAATCAGTGAAGAAGTACGGATATCTTGATATGCTTGCGGAACAGCTGAAGCTTGCAGGAGCAGACTATGCGGTATTCAGCGATGTGCGCTCCAATCCCACAGCCGAAAATGTTATATCGGGCGTGGCGGCGTTTCGTGAGAACGGCTGCGATTTTTTCTGTGCGCTTGGCGGTGGCTCTGTTATGGACAGTTCAAAGGCAATGGCAATGGTTGCAGCAAACGGCGGCGACATTTGGGATTACAGTCAAAGTGAAAACGGCGGAAAAAAGACACCCGATAAGCCTATTGCTCCACTGGTCTGCATAACGACCTCGGCAGGAACAGGAAGCGAGGTCGGAATAGACGCAGTAATCTCGAACGATAAATACAACGAGAAAACCAGTATTTTCTATCCGCAGAATTTTCCTACCCTTTCTGTCGTAGACAGTGACCTTATGCTTACGGTTCCGAAGGAGTTTACGGCTTATCAGGGCATGGACGCCTTTTTCCATGCGTCCGAGAGCGTAATAAACAGGTTTGAGCATCCTATGGGTGAGATGTTCGCTCTAAAAGCAATTGAGCTTATCTCTGGGGCGCTGCCAAGAGCTTACAGCAACGGAAGCGACCGTGAGGCGCGCTCTGATATGGCGCTTGCCAATTCACTTGCCGGATATTATATGCTTTGTACCAGCGCTCACAGTATGGAACATGTTATGGGTGGCTTTCATAAGAGTCTTATTCATGGGGCAGGACTTATCGAGATAGCACATGAGTATTATGATTTTTTTGCAGAAAGAAAAGCCGCAGAGGAGCCAATGATAAAGATGGCAAAGGCTATGGGCGTTTATGGCGCTTCCTCGGGCAAGGATTTTGTAAAGGCGCTTGACGAGCTTATTGAAAGCGTTGGCTGTAATAACCTAAAGATGTCGGACGACGGCATAACTTTTGAGGAGCTTAAGCTCTATCCTGCAAAGATACACGGTATTTTGGGCGGAGATATTGACGCTGACCCTATTAAGCTGAGTGATGAGGATTACCTTGGAATATACCAAAGGTCTTTTAAGTAAATACCATTTGTTCCCCGCAGAATTTTATCTGCGGGGATTTTTACAAAAATACAAAAAGTGGGCGGTTCAGGAAAAACTGAACCGCCAAAAATGAAAAGGCAGGCATCAAATGCCATAACTATGAAAACAGAATTAGTTATCAGTATTTTCTAATTTTAAAAGCCGGTTTTCCTATCGCATGCTTTCTTACGATATCCCAAAGAGCTGCTGAAAACTCATTTATATGCAGTGTAGATTTCATAAGAATTTTTATCACAAGGAGATTTTCATCCGCACAAGAAGCTCCGCCGTGTACATTTTCGCTTTTTGCAAGAAAAGCCCGAAGCTCTGTAAGCAGTTCATCGGGAATGTGTTCGCACACAAGATAAACTGTTGAAAATATCATATAATCCGCCATAACTGCGGGACTATCCGCAGCAAGCTCCGAGGGACGAATATTTGCCGACTCGTGAATTATCAGTCTTTTCCCATAAAATATAGAGATATCGGAGCGGTACTCTGTAAAATCAAAGCATTCGTTTCTCGCAAGGCGTCCGGGTACTACACAATCCCACATTAACAATGTGCCGCCGCGCTCAACATGAAATTCTGAACGCTGAAAAAAACGGGAGTCTTTATACGGAACATTATGTTCGGGGATAAATTCAAGGCAGCATCCTTCAGATATCTCCGCATATATTTCTTGAACGGAGCTGCGGCCGTTAGAGCGGTATATTTTGTTGGCGGAGGGAGTAGTAATAACTGCAGCAGCTTTGTTTTTCAGGCAAAACCTCATCTCAAAATAATCACCCTCCAGCATTCCGCTGCTTGGATTAAGCAGATAAACACATGCTGTTCCATCATCTTCGGGGTAAAAAGGCGGAAAAACCTGAAGCGGCAGCTTAAAAAACTGATGCGAGATGTAGGTCTTACCATCTGATTTTCTCTTAAAATCAAGAAGAAGCCTTGCATTAGGTTCCATCATCATACTCTCCTCAGGACATATACATTCTTGAATACTGCTCCTCATGACGCATAGATGAAATATCCGCCATAGGCGAAAAGGAAAAGATTTCATCCTCTCCGGCAGAAAGAGCTGCATTTGCACATTCTGCTATGGTTGCGTAGCAGCGCTCTACCAGCAACTGTCCGTCAAGTTGGCTTAAAGGGATAAGCTTTATAGCAGCAGAAGTATTTGACAGCACGGTTGATGTAAGGAAAGCCTCAACTGCGTCTTTAGTCGGTATTCCAAGGCAGCCGCAGGCAGCACCGAATACAACCGCATAATTCTTATAAGGCAGTTCTTTACAAAAATCGCTCTTTTCAGGGTACATTTTCTCAAACGCACGAAGAAAAGCCCGCCCGGTTTTTGAGGATGCTGCCCGTAGTTCCTTTGTCGGCTTTACTGCGGTACAAAGCTCGTCCCAATATCGCAGGCGTTCCGAAGCCTCCAAGCAGAATTTTATAATAATTGCTTCTGCCTTTGCCGAACCGCTTTTCAGTACGGCGCTTATATACCTGTCAAAGTCTTCGGCGGTGTTGGCATAACCATCCTCCAACAGGGTTTCATAACCATAGGAATGACTGAAAACGCCTGTTGGAAAAACAGTTGAACAAAGGTGAAGCAGCCGGATAAGAGAAATACCCATATTCTGCTACCCTTATCTGAAAAAGTATTTCTGTGCGAGAGGAAGCACCTTTGCAGGTTCGGAGGTGATAAGCTCATCGTCGATAAATACTTCATAGGTTTCGGGGTCAATACGGATATTGGGGCAATAATTGTTATACATCATATCCTTTTTCCCGAGCTTTCTTGTGTTCTTTACCGGAAGAAGCTTTTGACCGCTGAACGGGAGTTTTTCAGCAAGACCATTGTCAATTGCCGCCTGTGTTACAAACACGCGGGAGGTTCGGTTTATAGTGCTTCCTCTTGCGCCGAACTGCGGCTTGTACATTATAGGCTCACAGGTCATGAGAGAAGCGTTTGCGTCACCCATAAGCGACCAGGCAATGAATCCGCCTTTCATCACCACATCGGGCTTTGCACCAAAGAAGGTATTCTTCCAAATAACAATATCTGCCATTCTTCCCGGACGGAGAGAGCCGATATATTCGTCAATGCCAAAGGTTATTGCGGGGTTTATCGTGTACTTTGACAGATAGCGGAGAACTCGCTGATTGTCATTGTCGCCCTTTTCCTCGGGAAGTCTGCCGCGCTGCATTTTGTTCTTTGCGGCAAGCTGCCATGTGCGCAAAATACTTTCGCCGACGCGTCCCATACCCTGGGAATCGGAGCCAAGCATACTTATCGCACCAATATCGTGAAGAACATCCTCTGCCGCAATAGTCTGCCCCCTTATTCTGGAATCAGCGAACGCAACATCCTCGGGCACTCTCGGATTTAGATGATGGCAAGTCATAATCATGTCGAGATGCTCCTCAAGCGTGTTTATTGTGTAGGGGTTTGTGGGGTTGGTTGAGGAAGGCAGAATATTAGGCATACCTACGACCTTAAGTATATCGGGAGCATGACCGCCGCCCGCACCCTCAGTGTGATAAGCGTGCATAGTCCTTCCGCCAATTGCCTCAAGAGTGCGTTCTACATAGCCCGCCTCATTGAGTGTATCGGTATGTATCTGCACCTGAAAATCCATCTCGTCGGCAATGCGCAGGCACCGGTCGATGTTCGCGGGAACTGCACCCCAATCCTCATGGAGCTTCATTCCGATGCAGCCGCTTAGTGCTTGCTCAACCAGCGCGTCAGGGCGGGCAGAATTTCCTTTTCCGAGAATACCTACATTTACAGGTATATCCTCAAAAGCCTCTATCATGCTGCGAAGGTTAACGGGACCCGGTGTTTCAATTCCAACTGTTACGGGGCCTGCTCCACCGCCCAGCATGGTTGTCAGTCCGTTTGACAATGCCTCTGTATAAAGCTGCATACAGTCAAAATGAACATGAACATCTATTCCGCCCGCAGTCGCTATCCAACCCGGGTCGGCAGAAATAATGTGTGTATTGGGGCTTACAACAAGACCGGGTGTTATTTTCATTGTATCGGGATTTCCGGCTTTGCCTATTCCTACTATTCTTCCGTTTTTAATTCCGATATCGCCCTTAACAACACCGTAAAACGGGTCTATTATGACGATATTCGTTATAACAAAGTCAAGAGCGCCCTGCCCCGAGGTTACGCCGGGTGCCTGACCCATGCCGTCGCGGAGCGTCTTTCCACCGCCGAAAACTGCCTCGTTTCCATAAGCGTCGGCGTTAAAATCTTTCTCTATTTCGATAACAAGCCCGGTGTCACCAAGGTGAAGCTTATCGCCTACAGTTGGTCCGTAGAGGTCTACATATTCTTTTCTGGTTAATCTTTTTGCCATGGTTATCCTCCTTAAACGCCCTTAAAGCCAAGCTCACGGGCTTTTTGCAATGCCGCTGCTTTTACGCGGTCATCATCTATGCTGCCCATAGTCAAGCCGTTGAAACCGCAGATAACCCTGTTTCCATCGTACTCGGTCAAGGTCACTTCCTTTTCTTCGCCCGGTTCAAAGCGAACAGCCGTTCCCGAGGGAATGTCCAGTCTTAATCCAAATGCTTTTTCCCTGTCAAATGACAGAAATTTGTTTGCCTCGAAAAAGTGAAAATGGCTTCCAACCTGTATGGGACGGTCGCCTTCATTTGTGACCGTAAGAGTGACTGTCCTTTTACCTTCGTTTAAGATTATATCACCCTCCGCATAAATTACCTCGCCTATTTTGTAGTCCATTTTCATCTCTCCTTATCGCATAAACTTGAACGTCAGAAGGTCCTTAACGGTCTCCTCTTTTTTCTCAAGACGGATAGGCTGATGTATTGTTACCAGCTTTGTTCCATCCGGAAAGAGTGCCTCAATCTGTATCTCCGGCATAAGTGCAGCAGTGCCTTCCATAACATCTTCTTCAGAAAGAATAAGTGAGCCCATCTCAATTAACTCACCGACTGTTTTCTTTCCCTCGCGCGCCTGCTCAAGTATCTCATCACATATTATTGCTGTTGCCTCAACATAGTTCAGTTTTAGTCCGCGCAGATAGCGTCTTCGGGATATTTCCGCCGTATCAAATATGATAAGGCGTTCCTGTTCTTTTGGTGTCAGCCGCATAATACCCTCCTTTAAAAATAAGCCTTTTCAGCAATCCGCATCCGAAGCGAGGCTGAAAAGGCATCATTGTCTTTTTGATTTGTGGCATAATCGTCCGATATACACAGATAAAAAACTTGGATAATTTGTGTATGAACCTTAATCTATAAAGGACTTATATATATTATAGCAACTTGACACAGAACAGTCAATTATCAGTTACAACAAAACAAGCAATCGCCAAATATTTTCTTCCAAATTCAAAAGATATGAATCGTTTCTGAAAGTTATACTGCACTAAATAGAAAAATTGGCTCTATACTGCGGATTATAGAAAAAGAACACTTTTATGACAGAATTATATATTGCAAAATATGGTATACTACCGCTGTGTAAAGAAACGCAACAAGAGCTGCCCCAATAAAGAGATTATACAGGAACGGCTAGAGGAATATGTTCTTCGTCAGCTTGAAGAATGTATATTCAAGGAAGATGTATTTTCAAAGCTGATAGAGGACATGAGAGCGAACTTTGCGGCAAAGCAATCCAAATTTGTACAAGAGATGAAGCGTTTGCAGCAGGCTTATGGTCGCAATTTTCACCCCAAATCGTAATATCGAACCATTACAAACGCACGCAAAAATGACACAAAATAAGGGTTAATAAATCTCTTCCCGAATCAACGATAGCCCTTAAAATCGCTCTGTAATGCGGAAATAAAATCATACGAAAACAGGGGACTGCAACAATGCAATCCCCTGTAATTTCCCCACGCAACATATAGGTCGTGGGCTTCGTGGCTACAAACGCATATTTTGATACTAGTTGCATAGGGTTGCATAAGGGTTTCATATCGGTCGCAAAGGTTGCATTTTTTGCCTAAGGGTTGCAAATGTCGAGTATCACTCCACACGTCTGCCGTCACACCTATTGTAGCATTATGGCTAAATCAAGAATGAACCCGAAAACGCTACAATACCTTATCAATCAGAAGCCACATGGACTTCGGCTAGCGTATCCATCGGCTTGGCGGTGAATTTATTGATGGTGGCAGGAATTGTGGTTACTTTTCTTTTCTCCATTCGGCTCCACGCTCCTTTCTAAGTTGTTTTACTCTTTGGCTCATTTCTTGTCTTGCTTCCGGTGTCCAGCGGCTTTTGGTAACAGCCGATGATTAACTCTGACGAGATAATTGATAGACTTGTACATGAAATCATCACAAAATCAAAATGAACTATATGGTCACAAGTGTGAGAATAATAAAGAAGGCAACCAGTGGTTGCCTTCTTTTGGTGTATTAGATTTCATAACAAATGCCGTTCTCAACAAAGAAAGAACATACTTCCATCATATCATCTTCTGTTATATCGAATTCAGTATTTATGTGGTCTTTCCTTAATTTAAGGTATATAGTTTCTATAGTGTCTTGTCCATTCATCTTCTCAGCAATTATTTTCGTTGAATCATTAATTTCAAAAACATCGCCATTTTCTATATTAGTGAGATAGCCCTTTCCATCGTCTTCCATATGAAACGAGATATCATCTGATAATTTTAATTTAGATGTCATATTCATAAGATTTCCTCCTTATACTTCACAATAGCCCATGCCTTATCTACCGCTTCATATGAAATCGTTGAAATAAGGCATGTACTACGTGAAGAGATGCTTATTTGGATGAACCGCCACAGCAAGTGCATGCAGATTTTTTGCTACCGTTTACAACGTTGGCAACCTTCTTGATCATAGGCTTTTTCATATTCTCACCTCCTTTCATGGTTCCATGTAGAAATCAAATGTACCAGCAGCTAGTTTATCCGCACGATATATATCTTCATCTGATACCTGTAGATATGTATTATCATACGGCTTTATATAGCACCAAGGATACGAAGAAAGAATATCATTGTTAAACCCAGATGCCTCACCACAACATCCTGCTGAACAAGCATATATAAATTCGCATTTTGAACATTTGTCAACCTTAGACGGAGTCAATCCTCTGAAAGCCATATATTTTTTTGAATTCCATATTTCTTCTAGTGACTCGTTATAGATATTTCCCATATGAAACTCTTTTCTTCTCAAAAAAGAACATGGAATAACATTGCCTTCAAAATCGATTACGGTAAGATGAAGTTGACACAAATGATAGCAACATCTTAATTCCGATGCTTTTGTATTACGGGCGAATTCATAATGTTCATTGGGTGTTAATTGTAACAAATCCCAATTCTTGACAGCTCGACCTGTGCTAGCCGGTCGATTTAAGATATACCTAAATCCGTATTTTTGAGCAAATTCTATAAAGTCATTCAACTCTGAATATGTCAATTCATTAACAGCATAACACAACAGAATATTCGACTTATTTTCAGATGAGGATAGAATAATTAGATTATCCATAACTCTCTGCCATATTTCTACTGATGAATTAGTGAACTTCGCAAAAGTTGATGACTTAATACCATATATGGAAATCTGTAATTCAAAGCCATAACTCATCGCTAAAAGTGCATCTGAAACATTAAAAGTTCCATTTGTAACAATTGAATGCTTGTTATGTGGACGAACTTTACTATGAACTAATTCCATAAGTTCAGTTATATGTGGGTTTAAAAAGGGTTCTCCACCTGTCAATCGTATATCGCAACTGTAATCTCTAGGCAATTGGGAAAGTATTGTGTTAAAATTATCAATTGTTAGATTGTTTCTTCCACCACGTTCTATTTCAGCATAGCAATGAATACAATTCAGATTACAATTATCAGTTACTTCAATATACAATAAAGTACATTTGCTTCCGGTATATGAATCATCAAACTGTGGATATTCAAAATAAAGAGGTTGAATTTCCGCATCAAGAAAACCGAATGTTCCTAAATTTAGCTTTATTAGTTTGTCTTTTAGAACCTGATTGATATCATTTTGTGTATCAAAATTTTGAAGCTTTTCGCCATTATCTTTCGATACTAAATATATCTTTTTGTTTGGAAGATCATATAACGCAGCACATCGATATCCAATAACCAATTTAACATCTTTTCGGAGGAAGAAAGTAGTAGTTAAAGCCAGCACTGTGGATCCCCTCCCATATAATTACCTGTTACAGCATATGCAATACATCTACCGCCGCCACATTCATTCAAGTGTTTACATTCCCCACATTTTTCGATATTTTCCCTTTTTCGCAAATTCCATAAAACATCAGAATTATACCAAATTGAATAAAAAGATTCTGTTTTAATATTTCCAAGCGGTATAGGCAAACGTCTGCATGGCAGAGCTGTTCCATCGGGTAAAATGGTAATTGTTTGAATTCCAACAGGACATCTTCCTGTTTTACCATAGCAAGCCCATAAAGGTCTTGTAGTGTTAATTGACATTTCATCTTCAGAAAGTAATGAAGCATAGTCAAACAAGCAATTATATACTTCATGCAGTTCTTCGGGACTCAGCATAATACTTATATCACTCGATCCCATTGGTACAACTCTGCTAAATGTCAATTGTTTAACGCCTAATTTGTTCATCTTAAGAATAAAATCCTTAGTAATCGGAACGGAATACTTACTTATAACATAATGTACAAAGACCTCTATATCATGATCAACAAGCCATTTTATAGTGCTTATTGATTTTTGATAGTTACCCTTCCCTCTAATTAAATCATGCTTTTCCTCATTAATACCATCAATACTAATTTGAACAGCCGGCTTTGTATCTAAAATTGCTTTTTTTGTTTCGTCATTCATACAAGTGCCATTAGTTAAAATAGCAATTCTTGATATTGATTTGCTTTTTCTTATCTCATACAATAATCTAGGAAAATGAGGATACATCAACGGCTCACCACCTACTAGAGATATCTCACCATCAACATTCCATTTTACAAATGCTGTATCAAGTTTATTGATTACAGTCATTAATTCATCATAATCCCATTCGTTAATAACTTTACGTTCGCCCTCATAACAATGCTTGCATTTCAAATTACATTTATCAGTTAGATGCAGTTGAACATGAAAAGGATATGTAGAATCCATGTTGATTCCCCCTGTTAAAAAATCTTATAACCACAACCTAAAGTGAAATTCATATGAAGTTAAGGTTGCAAAACAACCAACAAGTTCAATTTTATATCATTATATTATTTATTATACCATATCAAGAGCGTTTTCGTCAAGAGAAATTCTCGATTTCTTCATTAATAATATGTTTTAACAGCTTGATTTGTGCAAATGTGCTAATTGCAACTGTAAATAATAGAACCATACCCAATTTAGTCCGTAAGAAACATAGACAGGATTCAAGGTCAAACAAAAAAGAGGACTTCCGCCGTGAAGTCCTCTTTCACATATCAGTTATTAAGAGCCTTGCCTAACCGCAAGTAAAGTTCTGCCTTGTCCTCGGGCATAGTCCTGACGCGCGACAGTCACCGCTTACAACCTGTTTTGTGGCTTAACAGTGCGGTTTGTGAGCTGTTATTATTATATCATTAAGCAGGCAATTTGTCAATGCTAATTCCGTTCTGCATTGTAATTCATTAAATGAACTTGTGTGGTTCTGATAAGAGTATCTGAAACAATGTCTGTGTATAAGATGAAAAGCGTATGGTCTTGAATCATTATTGGCAGAAACCCAAAAAGCGTTTTAAGCGATAATTAAAATCATCCATCAGGAAAGATAGATGCTTTTGGAGTTTTCCATCTCGTGGATAATGTGTAAATATGTCCTCTGCGTCGTGTTAATGCTGGCGTGACCAAGTCTACGAGCGACACTGGCAACAGAAACACCTGCAAAAAGAAGAACGGAAGCATGCGTATGCCCGTATGGTATAATTACGACAAACGGATAAATGCCTTATATATCAAGGTTTCCGAGAGTTTGCCGTAATTTTTCAATTCTTTTTCCACTTTGAATTTTTCGGTAAAAAATTGCCAAAAAATGGGGGTGTTACATTAACGACAAAAAAACAGGCTTTTTTGAGCCAAAAAATACCAAATCCGCATACACGCATTACGCTTGTTTGCTGATTTAGTGTGCTAAAAAATAAATAGGCAATTTCGGCGTATCTTCTTTATGGAGGTACGCCCTTTTTTTATGCCCGAATTTAAAGCCCTTTCACAAAGGCTTTTAGGCAAAAAGAAAAAGCACGGTAGTCGTGAAGAACTATCAACCATAATCAGCGATGATTACATTCAAGAAGAAACGTAACCTACCCCTTACTGTACACTAGTTATAGGTTTTTGATGCCTATTACAGAAAAGCCGCCGGATTCATTAGCTAAGCGAATTCGGCGGCACATTAATTTCTGTTCCGCTCTTGAAGAGGAATGTAATGCTCCCATCAGCGTATACCGTGGCTGTGTCCAGTAATGAGAGCCAAAGAGTTTCGTCCCACGCTTCAACGATGAGCGGCTGCTGTTTTATTGATTCGATGAAAATGCGAATTTCCCTGTCGCGCTGAGTACGAGCATCCCTGTCGGCGGTAACTTTCTTCAAACGAGAAGATGCCTTTTCGTAACGGTTGACCAGTCTATTGTACTTTTTGTTGTATTCTTCCTGCGACTGCTGCATGGAAGCATTTTCCTTAATGCACTGGCTGACAAGTTCAGAAACAATCTGTATTTCTTCGTTCAAGGCATCAATTTCTGCGTCAAGCTTAGTACAATCGCAAACAATGAAACGCATTTCTTCACAGGCTTGGATAATTTCTTGCCGAGAGCCGACGAGCTGATTCAAGGCAATAAGAAACTTTTCTTGAACTGTTTCAGTTGAAAGCGTTGGAGTTCCACACTTTGATTTGCCGCTGAATTTGGCGTTGCACCGCCATATTACTCTGCGGTATGTATCGTTGGAGTGCCACACCTTTTTCCCGTAAAATCCACCGCAATCCCCGCAGATTAGCTTGCTGGCAAATACGCTTGAACCGCTGTATGAGCGCCCAAGCGCCTGACGCCGGGCAATTTCTGCCTGTACCATATCAAAGTCAATCTCTGAAATTATCGCCGGGTGGCTGCCCTCAACGTAGTATTGAGGGACTTCTCCCTCATTTTTCTTCTGTTTCTTTGTTAGGAAGTCTATCGTAAAATTCTTCTGCAGCAATGCGTCCCCTTTGTACTTTTCGTTCTGGAGAATGCTCATAACCGTGCTTTGATTCCATTTGGTTTTACCGGCGGGTGTCGGTATATTCATTTGCTCGAGCTGCTTGCAAATACCTGTTGCGGTCTTTCCTTGGAGGAACAATTTGTAAATCAGCCGCACAACTTCTGCCTCTTTTTCATTGATAACAGGGACACCGCCCTCCCCACGCTCATAGCCAAGGAACTGCTTGTATGGCATTGTGACCTTGCCATCAGCAAACCGCTTTCGTTGACCCCATGTGACATTTTCAGAAATCGAACGGCTTTCCTCTTGTGCCAGACTTGACATTATTGTTATGAGCAATTCGCCCTTGCTGTCGAAAGTAAAAATGTTCTCTTTCTCAAAGTAAATCTCTACATGGTGTTCTTTCAGCTTTCTGACGGTAACCAGACTGTCTACCGTGTTACGCGCAAATCTGCTGACCGACTTGGTTACAATGAGGTCAATCATTCCCGCAAGGGCGTCTGCAACCATTTCATTGAACCCCTCTCGGTGTTTGGTGCTTGTTCCTGTAATGCCCTCGTCTGTGTAAACCCTAACGAACTCCCAGTCGTCACGCTTTTTTATGTATTGAGTGTAATAATCAATCTGCGCTTCATAACTGGTGAACTGCTCATCGCTGTCTGTGGAAACTCGGGCATAGGCGGCGACTCGTCTTTTCTGAATTGACGATGTCGGTAAGGCGGTGAATTTATCCTTGGTTGCCGGTATAATCGTGACTGCTTTTGCCATTGTTTTTGTTCCTTTCATACGTTTTTTGTCTTGCCGTTTCACGCTTTTCAGACGTCCATGATTCGGCTCTGGAGTTGTATTTCCAGGTCCGTGTAATCACTGTTCCGTCCGAAAAGTGAAAATGAATTGTATTGTTGTCAGCCGCTATTATTTTCACAACTGTTGATGGCTCATCGGTAATCTGCTCCATCAGGGCGTCGAGAACCGTTTCGGGTATTTGTTTGGAATCGCAGTATTTTTTGCCTTTTGTGTTATATGTGGCGCAGCACCAAACCACTCTCGATGATGTAGTTTTTCTCCGATAGTTCTTGCCGCACTTGGCACATTGAATAAGCCCAGTATATGAATAGGTTACTTTTGAAGAGTGCGAGGCTTTAATGGAATCCCGTCTGCGTTTGATTTCATCTTGCACAGACTGCCACTGTTCAAGGGGTATTATAGCTTCATGTGCTTTTTCAACGAGATAACGTGGTTGCTGACCAGTATTCATCATTTTCTTTTTGGTGATGTAATTCTCTTTGTAAGTCTTCTGCAACAGAAGATTGCCTGTGTAGGTGTAATTCTGAAGAATGGTAGCAATAGTACGGTGATGCCATTCTCCGCCGTTCATAGTAGGAATATTGTCTTCATTCAGCCCACGGGCTATTAACTTAAATCCTGCACCATCAAGGTATTCTCTGTAAATACGCCGCACAACTTCCGCTTCTTCATCAACGATGTAATACTGGCCATCGTGTAGGCGATACCCAAGCATATAGCAACGCCATGGTTTTCCTGCTTCGAAATTCTTCTTTACACGCCACTTTTGGTTTTCACTTGCGGAACGGCTTTCTTCCTGGGCGTATGAAGCAAGTATCGTGAGCATAAGTTCACCGTCTGCACTTATGGTGTGAATGTTCTGCTCTTCAAAATAGACATCAACATTCAGTCCTTTAAGCATACGCACGGTTTCGAGAAGCGTTACCGTGTTCCTGGCAAAGCGTGAGATAGACTTTGTAATGACCATATCAATCTGACCGCTTTTGCAATCTTCTAAAAGGCTCTGGAAACCCGGTCGTGATTCCTTAGTTCCTGTGAAAGCCTCATCAGAATATACGCCCGCAAATTCCCAGCTATCTTCCTTTTGAATCAGGTTGTTATAATAACTGACCTGTGCTGACAAAGAATTGTGCATAGCGTCTTTGCCGCTTGATACACGGGCATACGCTGCTACTCTCTTTTTGCGTGGCAATTGAGGTGGAAACGCAACCTTTTTTACCGTTTTCGGCATTATATCATCTCCTTAGTAGATGATATATTACCTCTAAAGCAAGGATAAATCAAGTCATTCTCCCGAAATAAACTGTCAGAATTGATACCAAATTTTTCGCACATTTTTGTTTCTATTATGCCATATTCGTCAGCCGTGATAAGTCCTTTATTTAGCATTACTTTAGCCTGTGCCATTGCAGTTTTGTAACCGAACAGAGCGTTAAAATACTCCTTATCCATCAATCTCACCCCTTCTCCTGTAACAGGTCTGAGAACAGTATTTGCGGTTTGCTCCTATATAGTCCACAAATTTCTTCCCGCAAATAGTGCAGATGAAAGACTGCATCTTTTTGCTCTGACGGCTTGCTCTGTGAGCATTCCACCATTTCTGTCGGCATTGGTTGCAGCAGAACAGGCGGGGTTTAGCTTTTGGTTTATCCTTGATGTCAGCCCCACAGTTCTTGCAGGCTATCGTATTCGAAGTTTGTCCGGTAGGGTTGTGCCTGTGGCAGTACGACTTTATCGTTCCTATTGGTATTCCGACTGCATTGGAAATCGCTGCATAGGTTTCATTCTGCATTCGCATATTGCGAATAATGTTTTTCTGTTCGTTTGTCATTGCAACTACTCCTCTCAAAATCCATTCACCTTTTAATGGACAGGTAATTGCAAAAACAGAACCGAAAAAATAAAAAAAGCCGTGGACATTCGGAACTGTCCGAACACCCACGGCCTAATATCATTATTTTAACAGCTGATTAACCTTCCTCTGAACCTCCGAGTAATCATACCCAGCCTTAGTCAGCCTTTCCTTGCGTTCAGTCCCGTTGCCCCATTCGCCGCGAATAACCTCGTTTGCAATCTCATCAACGGTTTTCTTATAGAGCTTTTCGTTGACCAGTTTCTGAACCGCATTGTAGTCATATCCGGCAGCAGTCAACTTTCTTTCACGCTCCGCACCATTACCCCACTTGCCGGCAATGACTTCATCAGCGAGCTGTTCAACGGTTTTCTTTGTGTGAGCGGGTTTCGCATACTCACAAAAGCAAATATCCCCGTCAACATCGTACCCGCCAATCCTATCCACACCCCACTGCCACATCGTCTGCCCGTAGTTGTATCTTGACGGGCGGTCGGGGCTGTTCGTCCAGTGAGCAAGCCAGATGTCATACTTATCGACAAGCCGTTGTTTGTCGTAGTAGTTCTCCATAAAGGACGGGTTCGCGTAAATACCGGGCTTGAACCCCGCTTGCTTTATCTTCTCACAGAAAGCAATCGCCATTTTGGTGCGCGTGTCCGTGTTCAGCCCGCTTATCTGCTTTTTCTCCTCCATATCGAAGAACACGGGATATGTAGGGGACAGTCCTTTGAGAACAGCGGCACATTTCTCGGCTTCCGCTTCAGTCTGTTTTACGCTCATAGCGTAGCTGTACCAGTAAAAGCCGAAGTCAATGCCGTTCGCCTTGCAGTCCTTGACAAACTTGTCCATTGTGTAATCCTTTTTCTCGCCATATCCCGCACGGATAATCGCAAACTTAACACCCGCTTGTTTCAAAGCGGAAAAGCTAATCCCTTTCTGATAAACGCTTATATCTACACCTTTAATTCTTGTCATCGTTATCCTCCTTTTCGGCTCTGTCGTGCAGTTGTTCAAGCACCTCCTTCAGCTTCTTTGGCACAGGCAATCCGAGATGAGCAGCATTCTCAATTAAAGATACACCCTCATTCGAGAGGTAGAAGAAGATAACCGCAGTACGCAAAATCGACCCCGCGCCGATTACTCTTGTATCAAGAATATGCCCCAAGCCCACCAGTGCGAAAATCAGCACCTTCTTGCAGATACCCTTGAACCCGACCGCGCTTGACAGTTTCTTGTCAGCGACAGCGCACATTATACCCGTGATGTAATCAATCATCACAAAAGCAATAAGCGCATACAGCAGTCCGTCACAGCCGCCGAGAAACCACCCGAGCCAACCGCCGATTGCAGTAAATACTACCTGAACTCCGTTCCAGAATTCTCTCATTAAAATCCCTCCAATTACAAATATTTCTGCTGCAGAAAAGCAGAGTTTTCGGCAACAATATTCTCTCCGTGTGCTACAT
>JBJESB010000110.1:0-35120 GCA_051882575.1 Oscillospiraceae bacterium | reverse complement strand
GTCCCCCTCCCCGAAGGGTTTCATCCCCCAGTCTCAGCAGGGTATGCCAATACCAAAAACAGTATTAGGACACAAGTCCTAGCAAAACCGCCGATAGCAGAGCGGTACTAGGACGCAAGTCCTAGCCAAAAGAGCCACCGCAGGCTCACAACAGGACACCCGTCCTGTCCTCCACTTGCAGTATGCAAAAACTCCCTGTTCGCTCGTTCGGAACAGGGAGTTTTTTATAATCTTGCATTTACCTCGTCAAGCTTCTTGCGCGCTGCCTCAATTGCCGCTTTGATATCTGCGGCGAACTGCTCGTAGCCCTTTTCGATTGTCTCAAGGTCGTTGTGCTTTGCAGCCATTTCCTGCGTCAGAGCTTCCTCGGACATCGCCTTTGCGCCGATTGTAAGCGACGTGCCCTTAACGGTGTGCGAAACTATGCGATAGCTGTTGATATCCTTTTCCTTAAATGCCGCCGCAAGACGTTCAAGCAGCTGCGCCGACTGCTCGCAATAGGTAGAGAGCATTTCGGCGTACAGCTCCTCCATACCGCCGCAGTAGGTCATTCCAAGCTCCTCGTCTATCTGCGAAACGTCTGCCGAGGCTGTAATTTCGCCCTTCGGCTCTTCCTTCGGCTTTTCGGCGGGGGGCTTTTCGGCGGGAGATTTTTCACCCGGTGTGATATGCAGCAGATTCGCAGGCAGCAGCCTAAGCAGCAGCTCCTCCAGCGCCGAACCCAGCACAGGCTTTGAAAGGTATGCGTCAAAGCCGCGGCTTGCGTAGTATTCAGCCGAGCCGGGAACTGCATTTGCGGTCAGCGCGACAACCGGTACGCCGTGCGCCATATCCTCTCTGCGGATAATTTCAAGCGTTGCAATGCCGTCCATTTCGGGCATCATGTGGTCAAGGAAGATGATATCATAGCGGTTTTTCAGCAGCATATCAAGGCATTCCGAGCCGCTTGCTGCTGTGTCAATGCGAATCTGTGTGCGCTTGAGCAGACCCTGAACAACGCGGAGATTTGACGGCGTATCATCAACCACCAGCACCCTTGCGTCGGGCGCGGTAAAGCTCTCGTGGTAAGCCTTGATATTATCGGAGCGTTTCTGCTCAAGCAGCTTGCCGAAGTCCTCGACAGGGGTTTCATCCTCGATTACCTGCGGAATAAGCACGATAAACTCCGAGCCTACACCGTAGGTGCTTTCTACCCAGATAGTGCCGTGCATTGCGCTTACCAGCCGCGCGGTGATTGCAAGCCCCAGACCCGTGCCCTCGATATTGTGATTGTTTTTAAGGTCAACGCGCATAAAGCTGTTAAACAGCTTTTTCTGGTCCTCCTCGGTTATGCCTCTGCCCGTATCCTTAACCGAAATACGCATCTGCATAAGCCCGTTTTCGGGCACACCGTGCGATACCTTAAGCGTTACCGTGCCCTCGTCGGTATATTTCAGCGCATTGCTCATAAGGTTGGTGAGTATCTGCCGTATGCGCATTTCATCACCGATAAGCGCGTCGGGCAGTGTGTCCTGCAAATCAACCTCAAGCTTAAGACCCTTGTCTGCAAAACGCTGCTCCAGCATTTGTACGTTGTCGAGAATCAGCGTGCTTATGCGGTACGGAGCATTGACAAGCTCCATTTTGCCCGACTCAATCTTCGAGAAATCCAGAATGTCGTTGATAAGCGACAGCAGCAGCCTGCCCGAGCTGTCGGAAACAGTGGCGTATTCTCTGATGCTGCGGTCGGTGCTTTCGCGCAGAATAAGCTCATTCATGCCCAGAATCGAATTAAGCGGAGTGCGAATCTCATGCGACATATTGGAGAGAAATTCCGACTTGCTGCGCGTAGCCTCGCGCGCCTCGTCGCACTTGGTTTCGATTACCTTTATCAGCTCGTCCTGACTGCGCTCAAACTCATTTGAAAGCTTGGCATGACGCTCGTTTCCGAGGGTAATCATAACGCAAATCCAGTCTATTCCGAATAATGCTACCGTGCAGATACAATAGCTTACAAGGTCCTTGGTATTTCCGAGTACTACCTTGTCTAATATGCCGTAAGCTATTATACATCCGAATGTTATCCAGCGCTGCTTTTTCATTGTGCGGCTGCTCATAATCAGCGGTGAAAGCACTATCTGCATTATTGTTACGCAGAAGAAAACCGAGTTGTCGTGAACAAGCCTGCTCATTCCGCCGCCAATGGCAATAAACGCCAGATTCAGAATTACGCCAAAGGTCATTTCGCTTGAATGCCTTCTTGCAAAGATAAGCCCCATTGCAATAATCAGCGAAGTAATCGGAACCATAAGGCGATGAGTAATTGTAAAATCTGGTGCGAGAAGCGAATATAAAGTGAATGCCGCCGCGCCGAAAATGTACAGAAAAATCGCGAGAGAGCGGTTTCTGAATTTATTGTCGGTATTCAAATCAGCGCACCTCCATTCTGCTCTGCGGGCATAACAAAGTGAAGTCCGCGCTGAACCACCTCTGCCTCAAGCTCGGTAATATTGGTGTCCACCTCGCCGTCAAAGCTTGCGGCAAAAGGCTGTCCGTCCGCTCTGCGCATGGTTATACGTCTTGCATTGCCGCACTCCGACTGCTCGCGTATGGAATCAAAGTTCTTGCTGACCAGCGCTTTAAGAAACGGAATGGCAAGAAAAGAACGCTTGCGCGGACCGATAAGGTAGCTTGCCCTGCCGTCGCAGATATTGCAGTTGTCGCTTACGGTCAGTACGCCGCCGAGCGTGTGACCGTTGGCAAACAGAAATTCAGCCGTAAATCGGTCGATTTCATAATTGTCAAGCGTGATAATGAACTGGTGCGATTCCTTTGCAAAAAGGGTGTGGAACGCAGAAGTCAGAAATGCAACCACGCCCGAGGTCGCGCCCAGAAGCTCGTGCTTTTCAAGCTCACCGGCAAAATCCGCGTCAAGCCCGACGGATATTGTGTTCAGCGCCATTCCGTGATTGGTTCTGATGTAATCGGTTTCTATTGCCTTACCGTTAATCAGCGCCTCAATATTGCGGAACTGCTCAACGGGTACGCCTGTGGTAGAAAGAAAGCCGTTGGTTGTGCCGCAGGGATAAAAAGCAAACTCTGCGTCGGAGATATCGCCGTACGCCGAGAGAATATTGCGCATTGTACCCGAGCCGCCGCAGCAGTAAATTCGCAGCTGTTCGCCCTCAAAGAAGTGCTTGATGCGCTGCACCAGCTGAAACTCATAGCCCTTGTGACGGGTTACGAATATAAAAAAACGCAAGCCCTCAATCCTGCCCAGACGCTCGCGCAAATCATCGGCAAGGGAGCTTTCGCCCGCTTCGGGATTTATTATGAATATGTGCGTCAAATTACCTCACCGCCCCGAGTGTATAATTCTTCTATTTTATTTTAGCACAAAATCAATTTTTTGTCAACTAATTAAGTAATTAACAGAAGAATCCCGATTATCGGTTTAACAACTTTCACCCCATAACCTGCTTTTTCAGCAGCTTCTCCACCGAAGCAACATCCGGCAGATTCACCGTCTCGAATTTCCCGTTGTAAAACACGCCGCAGTTATTGAACACGCACGGCAGCGCCTTTGCCTGTTCAAGCGAATTTACCTCAATCAAATCTGCGGGGATATTATTCGCCTCGACATACTGCCGGATATCGTCAATCTTCTGCAAAACGAACGGGCACTGCGGGCTGTAATAGATTGTGAGCTTGTGCGAATCAATGGTCTGATTTCGCGCAGCGTCTGTAAAGCGCGGCTTTGTGCCGTCAAACGAAAGCGCAAGCAGCTCGTAGCCGTCAGCGGTGCTGTCCACCGTTTCAAACCCGAATTTCTTCGCGAACGCCTGATTGGAAAGCCAGTTTTTCTGCTTTTTTGCGCCCAGCATACACACTCCCGAAGCGCCGCGGAATTTTGCGTCGGCAATGCAGTATTCCATAAGCTCCCTGCCGCAGCCCCTGCCCTTAAATTCACCCTGAACCCACAGGCAGTATATGTAGCAGAAATTCCCGCCGATAACGGGCGTCCAAGCCTTATCAAGCGGAGCGTACTCAATAAAGCAGCAGCCCTTTGCGTTCAGCTTTCTGAACACATGACCCTCGGCAATACGCTCGGCAAGCCACGCGCGCTTTGCCTCAACGCCCGCGTGAGGCTTTTTGCTGCGGATTATGCAGCACAGGTGTTCGGCTGCGATATTCTCCGCTGTTATGTTTATAAATTCCGGCATAGTTTTTCTCCTGTGATTTTATTTTGATTACATCATAGCACATTTGTAAATGTATGTCAACCAAAAATCCCGCAGCGTTAAAATAAACACTGCGGGATTTGCTTATCGTTCTTCTCGGTAATAATTCAGACCGAGCGCAGACGGCTCTGCGTTTTTCTTGTTCTTGCGAACATTCGCGAGGATAAGCGCCACAACCGTAATCAGGAACGGCAGCATCTGATAGAACTCATCGGGAATTGCCGAAAGCCAGCCCAGAACCTCCGGGAATGCCGAGGACATATTGCCCTTCCACGGCATGAGAGTTTTGAGCATACCGAAGAAAATCGCGCCGAAGATTGCCTTTGTGGGGCTCCAGTTTGAGAATATAACCAGCGCAACCGAAATCCAGCCCATGCCGTTTATCCAGTTGTCGTTCCATGCGCCGCCGTTGGTTACCATTGCAAGATACAGCCCGCCAATGCCGCAGATTCCGCCGCCAAGCAGTATGTTAAAGTACTTTGCGGCGGTTACATTCACACCGCAGGCGTCTGCCGCAGCGGGGTTTTCGCCAATGGCGCGCATACGCAGACCCGCTCTTGTCTTTCTGATGTAAACCCATGCTACAACCGCGATTGCTATTGCAATGTACACGAATATATTGTACGAGAACAGCAGCTTGCCGATAATCGGAATGTCCCTTAAAAACGGGATTCCGTTGTCATCGACGATATGCTTCAGATATTCGTTATCCGAAAGCGACGGGAATTTGCCGCTTACCGTAAGCGCCTTGCCGATAAAGCGGTAAACGCCCACGCCGAAAGCCGTCAGTGCAAGACCCGTTACATTCTGATTAGCCTGCATTGTAATCGTAACAAAGGCGAATATCAGCGCGCCCAGCATTGCCGAAACAAACGCGCCCAGTATGCCCACAAACAGACTGCCCGTGGCACACGCGGCAACATACCCGCCGATTGCGCCCATTGCCATAAGTCCCTCAACGCCGAGGTTAAGACTGCCCGATTTCTCCGTGATAATCTCGCCCGTAGTGCCCAGCAGCAGAGGTGTGCCTGCTCTGACCGAATTGAATAAAAAGCCTATAAGCGTATCCATCAGACATTACCTCCGTTCTTTTTGTTGAGCTTAATCGTGTAGTTGATGAAGAAATCCGCAGAAAGAATCGTGAACAGCACAATCGCCTGCAAAATCTCCGAGGCGGCAGAGGATATGCTGAATGCGCTCTCTGCAACCGAGCAGCCCTGACCCAGTATTCCCAGCAGGCAGGACACAATAAACACCGCAACGGGATTCAGCTTTGCAAGCCATGCAACCGTGATTCCCGTAAAGCCGACATCCGCCGTGATTCCGTCGGCGAGCGTGTGGCTGGTTGCGGAGCCCGCCGCCTGCGCAGCGCCCGCAAAGCCGATTATACCCGCAGAAATCAGCATTGTTCGGAAGATTATTTTGTTGACATTCATACCCGCATAGCGAGCGGTGTTTTTGCTGTCGCCCACAACCGCGATTTCAAAGCCCTGCTTTGAGTACCTGAAATACACAAACAGAAACGCCGTCAGCGCCAGCGCAATAAACAGCGTGATATCCACTCTCACGCCAAACAAATCCACCTCGGGAATCCACGCGTTTTCGGAAAGCGTTTTGAAGTCGGGGCGGTAAACGCTGCCGTCTGCCGCAAGCTTTCGGAAAAACATTGTGTTTTTGAGATACGACAGCAGATAAAACAGCACATAGTTAAGCATCAGCGTAAGCAGGGTTTCGCTTGTGCCGAGCTTAATCTTGCAAATCGTAGGAACAAGCCCCGCAAGCGCACCGCCCGCAAAGCCCGCAAGCGCCATTACGATAAGCGTAAGCCAGCGCGGGGCAACATCCGCCATAAGATGCCCCACCGCAGTTGCAAGTATCGCGCCCAGAATAAACTGTCCGTTGCCGCCGCAGTTCCAGAAGCGCATTTTGAACGCCACCGAGATACCCAGCGAGGTAATCAGCAGCGGGATTATAAGTCGGATAAGTCCGCGCAGATAGATTGTGTTTTCAAAGCAGCCTGTGAATACCTTGCCGTAGTACAGAATCGGGTTTACGCCGTTCACCAGAACAAACAACCCGCCAACCGCAAGCGACAGCAGAATCGCCACCGCATACAGAACCGTTTTCTGCACCAACGAAAGCCCGTCGCGCTTCGCCACATGGAACAGCGGCTGACGCTTTTTTGCGCGGCGTCGTTCGGCTGCGGGCTGCGCTTGCGCCTTAACGCCGCTTTCAGCGCCGCCCTCGCCCGAAAGGCTTTCGCTGTTTGCAGCGTCGGTCATCAGCAAACCAATCTGCTCCTTTGTTGCGGTGCGCGCGTCAACAATGCCCGTTACCTTGCCGTGACACAAAACCACAATCCTGTCGCAAAGCTCCAGCATTACGTCCAAATCCTCGCCCACAAACAGAACGCCCGTGCCCTTTGATTTTTCTTCGTTAAGTATATTGTAGATTGTATAGGATGAATTGATATCCAGACCTCTTACGGGGTACGCCGTTACAATAAACGACGGCTCGCCCTGTATTTCGCGCCCCAGCAGCACCTTCTGCACGTTGCCGCCCGAAAGCCGTCTTACGGGGATATCCATATTCGGCGCAGAAACCTCCAGCTTGTCGATTACCCGCTGACCGTGCCGTCTGGCGCGCTTTTTATCCAGCAGCGGACCCTTATGCTGACAGTAGTTTTTCAGCATCATGTTGTCCGCAATGCCAAGCGACGCCGCAAGTCCCATGCCCAGCCTGTCCTCGGGAATAAAGCTCATGCTTAAGCCGCGCTTGATAATCTGGCGCGGGGTGTAGTCGGTTATGTTCTCGCCGTTAAATTCAACCGTGCCGCTTTCAACGTGCCGCAGGCTTGCGATTGCCTCGCACAGCTCCTTCTGACCGCTGCCCGATACGCCCGCAATGCCTACTATCTCGCCGCCTCTTGCCTCAAACGATACGCCGTTAAGAGCGGTTTCGCCCGCGTCGCCCTTTACCACAAGATTTGTGAGCTTCAGCGTAATATCGTTGGTGTGGCTCTCGGGGCGGTTGATTTCAAGCACCACCTTTCTGCCCACCATAAGGTCGGTAAGAGCCTGCGCGTTGGTTTCGGCGGTTTTAAGGGTATCAATGGTTTTGCCTTTTCTTAATACGGTAACGCGGTCGGATATCTCCATAACCTCGTTAAGCTTGTGCGTGATTATGATTATCGCGCAGCCCTTGTCGCGCATGGCGCGCAGAATATCAAACAGCTTGCGGGTTTCCTGCAGGGTCAGCACGGCGGTCGGCTCGTCAAGAATCAGAATATCCGCGCCGCAGTACAGCACCTTAAGAATCTCGACATTCTGCTTTTCGCTCACCGACATATCACACACGCGCTTTGTAAGGTCGATTGAGAACGAATACTCATCACAGAGCTTTTTCAGCTTTTCAAAGCGGGAAGAAGTCAGAAACAAGCCGCGGTCGGCGTCGGAGGCAAGCAGAATATTATCGGCAACGGTGAATTTCTCCACCAGCTTGAAATGCTGGTGAACCATGCCTATTCCAAGCCGCTTTGCGTCCTCGGGAGAGTTTATCGAAACCTCCTCGCCGTTTATGAAAATCTGTCCTGCGTCGGGCTTGTATATGCCGGACATCATATTCATCAGCGTAGTTTTGCCCGAGCCGTTTTCGCCAAGCAGCGCCAGTATTTCGCCGCGGTTGAGGTCAAGGTCAATCGAATCGTTCGCCACTACGCTGCCAAATACCTTGCGGATTCCCTTAAGCTCTATCACAGCCCTTTCATCCATTTAATCACCCTTTCAATATATTAAGAAACACCTTTGCCGTGAGGTAAAGGTGTCAAAGACCGTCGAAAAACTTTAGCTTGCCTGCAAAGCAGTCTTTTTTAAATCCATTTTTTGCCCCAGCTTTGCCGGGGCAAAAAACACTTCTATCCCGGCAAGTGTGCGGTTTGGCGGCACAGCCGACAAAACGTGCGCGCAGTCGGGATGTTCGTCGAGAAAGTCCCAACGGGACTTTTCGACGTTCAAACACCTTTGCCGTGAGGTAAAGGTGTTTCGGTCATGGTACAGCAGTACGTACCCTTAATTATCAGCCAAGCTCAACGCCCTGAACAAAGTAGTTCATGCTGCCCTTGATAACCTCGTCTGTTACCTCGGGTACTGCGTTGCCTGCGTTGTCGGTAAGCTGGCGGTCGGTCTTGATTACATTGCCGTCTGCGTCAAAGGAGATAGCAACATTTGTGAACACATCCCACTCGCCCGAAGCCATAAGTGCCTTTGCAGCGTCGATATACTTCTGTGTATTTTCCTCGCAGTTTGCGCTTACGGGAGATACATCAACAAAGCCGACATTAAGACCCTCGTAGTAGTTGCCGAATTCGCTCCACTTGCCGTCGATTACAGCCTGTACTGCGGCGGTGTAGTAAACATCCCAGTTGAATACGGGCGCGGTAAGGTGAGCCTTGGGAGCCTGCGCAGTCATATCGGAGTTGTAGCCGCAGCCGAATACGCCGTGGCTCTCTGCCGCAACCTGCGGGTTAGCGGTATCGCAGTGCTGTGCGATAACGTCGCAGCCGTCAGCGATAAGCGCTTCTGCGTAGGCGGTCTCGTTTGCGGGGTCAAACCACGAATTGAGCGTCTTTACATAAACCTTTGCGTCGGGATTTACAGACTGTACGCCCAGCGCAAATGCGTTGATACCGCTGCAGGTTTCTGCAAGCTCTGTGCCGTATGCTGCAACATAGCCAATCTTGCCGGAGGCAGTCTTAAGACCTGCCGCAATACCTGCGAGGAAACGCGCCTGATAGATTCTGCCGAAATAGTTGTTGAAGTTCTTGTCGTTGGACTTGTAGCCCGTTGCGTGAGAGAAGTACACATCGGGGTACTCGTTTGCAAGAGCCTCAACGGTGTCCATGTAGCCGTAGCTGGTTGCAAAGATGATATTGCAGCCCTCTGCAATGCAAGCCTCCATTGCGCTCTTGGAAGCAGCCGTGTCAGAATCGCTTACGTTAATCTTGCGGACAATCTGGCTGTCGTCAAGACCGAGCTTCTTCTGCATACCCTGAATACCAACGTCGTGGGTGTAAGAGTAGCCCGAGCCGTCAGCGGGGTCGCCGATGTGAATAACGCCAACCTTGATGCTCTCCTTTGCAATACCTGCGGCACTGCCCGCAGAGCTGCTTGTCCCGGAATTGCCCGAGCAGGCTGTGCAGGTAAGAGCAAGCGCAGCCGCTGCCAGAACGGAAATGATTTTCTTAAACATTAGTTTTCTCCTTTTTTGATTATATATTAACGTTCGCCGAATACGACGCCGTTATTAACATCCATAGATTCAATAACCGCAAGGCTCTCAACGCGTACGCCCATATCCCTGATGAGCCTGCCGCCCTCCTGAAATCCCTTTTCAATTACAATACCCGCGCCGACAAGCTCCGCGCCCGATTCTCTGACAATTTCAATCAGACCCTTAAGAGCGCAGCCGTTTGCCAGAAAATCGTCGATAATCAGAATCCTGTCGCCCTTGCCGAGAAATTTCTTCGATACAATAACATCATACACCTTGCCCTTTGTAAACGAGGTGATTTTTGTGGTATAAAGCTCACCGTCAAGGTTGAGGCTCTCGGTTTTCTTTGCAAAAACCACGGGGCAGCCGCCGAATTCCTCTGCTGCAATGCAGGCAACGCCGATACCCGACGCCTCAATGGTAAGAATCTTGTTTACCTCGCACCCGCTGAAACGCCTGCGGAATTCCTTGCCAATCTCTCTTATAAGCTTAACATCGACCTGATGGTTGAGAAAGCTGTCAACCTTCAGCACCTGACCTTCCTTCACAACGCCGTCTTTGCGTATTCTGTCCTTCAGAAGCTGCATAATCCCTCTCCTTATACCCAAGTCCGGTTGCGGCGCAGCCGTCATTGGCATACTGCCGAACCATGGACGCGCCGATTTATTCGGCGTTTTCCTATAAGCTTAATTATATAACAAATTCTTTTCTTTTTCAACACATATTTTTAAAAAATCCGCGCTTTTGCTTATTTTAGTGATTATGTATGATTTTTGCCGTGACATACTCCTCAAACAGCGTAAAAAGCACAATAAAGATATGTAAATTCTGCCGTCATTCGGTTATTATCGGGCGAATCACCCTTCGGCTCAAAACAGCTTATACTCCGTATCGGGAATAAAATCAATGTAGTCGTAATTCTCTGCAAAATACTCATTCTCGCGCAGCCACACAGCAAAACGCTCCGCGTCAAAATGCGGCAGCAAAGCCGTTTTGCCAAGCTCCGCGGGCAGGATATCCAGCCCCGAATAATCCGTCAGCATTACACAGTTGCGGTCAAGCGCGTATTCAATGCCCGAGGTCGCAAGAATTGCGCCTGCGCTTGCCCCTATGTACATTCCGCCGCCGCTCACCGAGCGCCCGATTACGCTGTCTGCGCCAGTCAGCCGCAGCGTCTGCGCCAGCTGAAAGGTGTTGCCCTCGCTGACATAGCACACATCATAAGTGCTGAAACGGCTCATATCCGATTTTGAAACGTACTCATCCCAGACGACAATATTCTCGCGCCGAAAACCAAGCGCCAATGCCGCGTCCGTCAGAAGCTCGCCGATTTCATATTCGCATAACGTGCAGAGCATTATCGTCTTATCACTGAAGTATTCGCGGAAATTCCCGCCCGGACACGATTCCAGTGCGCTTGTGATAATCTCTCTGCCCTGCTTGCAGTTAAGTCCTTTTGAGGTCAGAATAATTCTCTTGCCGTTCATAATCCACCGCCTTTCTAAATCAGAAAGCCGCCGGTTACCCGACGGCTTTAGCTTGTCGAAAAAGTATCTTTCCCTGGTTGGCGAGAAAGGTGCAGATGCAAGGAAACGGCATATCGGCTAGGCTTTGTGCCTGCCGATATGCCGTTGACACAGCAGATGCGCCTTTATCGACAGCCTGCAAGCCGCCGGTTACCCGACGGCTTGCTAATATTATTCGATAACCGAATTACTCTGCGTCAGCAGGAGCAGCCTCTTCCATGAGCGCCTTAATGGAAAGACTTACTCTGTTCTTCTCTTCCTCGATATCAATAATCTTAACGTCAACCACCTGACCAACAGAGAGAACGCTTGCGATATTTGTTACACGCTCTGTTGAAATCTGGGAGATGTGAATAAGACCGTCAACGCCGGGAATAATCTGCGCAAATGCGCCGAAATCTGTAATGCTGACGATTGTTGCCTTGATAACGTCACCCTTTGCGTACTCTGCAACAAACTTTGTCCAGGGGTTATCCTCGGGGTCCTTTGCGGAGAGAGAAACTCTCTTTCTGTCGTGGTCAACGGACTTTACGATTACGTTAATCTTGTCGCCTTCCTTAACGATATCCTTGGGATGACCAACTCTGTTCCATGTAAGGTCGGTTGTGCGAACCAGACCGTCAACAGGACCGATGTCAACAAACACACCGTAATCCTCGATTGAACGAACCTCGCCCTCAAACTTCATGCCTACCTCGATTGTCTCCCAGAACTTTGCTCTCTCTGCATCGCGTACTTCCTTGTTAGCCTGCTTGATAGAGCCGACTACTCTGCCGCGCTGCTCGTTGATTTCGATAATCTTGTAGGTAACCGTCTTCTTCACAAGGTCAGACAGCTTGCCGCTGCGCGGAACGCCTGTCTGCGAAGCGGGGATGAATACGCGTGTGCCGTTTGTAAGAACGATAACGCCGCCCTTAACATCAGCCGCAACAACACCCTCGAGCGTCTCGCCCGCATTGTATGCCGCAGCCAGCTTCTCCATGCCGATTGCAGCGTCTACTCTCTTTTTGGAAAGAGTAATAACGCCGTTGCCGTCATCAACGCTGGTTACAATAGCCTCAATCTCGTCGCCGACGGAAACAACATCCGAAACCTGCGCGTTGGGGTCGTTGGTAAGCTCTTCGAGGGGTATGTAACCCGTCTGCTTTGTTCCAAGCTCTACAACAGCTTCGTTCTTATTGATAGCTACAACAGTTGCTGTTACACGGTTGTTCTTATATACTCTGCGAAATGACTGTTCGAGCAGTGAAGCAAAGTCCTCCTCATTTTCGTTCGTGGTAATGATTTCTTCGCTCATTTGTAAAACCTCCATATAAGATTGGCAAGGCGTTGAAGCTCCTGCCGTAATTCCGATAAGAGTATCGGGTCGCAGTCCGGCGAAAGACTGCCCGGAAAGCTCTGCAGCGCTCTCGACCCACACCGTTGTGCAGTGCCGTGAACAGATATCCGCAAGTTTCCTTGTGTTCGAGCTGGAACGACCTCCAACAACAATCATCATTCCCGCTCTTTGTGCCAGCTCCTCCGAATTTTTCTGACGCTCCGAGGTAGCCGAGCAAATGGTATCATATATGCTGACACGGCTGTGTTCTTCCCTGATTCTCTGCGAATACTCAAGGAATCTGCCGCGGTCGAAGGTGGTGGTTGAAACGAGAACAACATCCTCGTCCTCTGATATCGCGCCGCTGTCAAACAGCCCGCGAATCTGTCCCATATCGGTGCAGGCGAACGCCTCAACCGACGAGTGACCTATTATCCCGATAGTTTCGGGGTGGGCGCTGTCGCCCAGAACAATTATCTTGCCCCGCGTGCGCTCCGATACAATCCTGTGTATCTTCTTGACAAACGGGCAAGTGGCGTCTATAACCCGCGCACAAATCTCCCGCGCGTGACGCTCGGTGCTTTCGGGTACGCCGTGCGAACGGATTATCAGCGTTTTGCCGCGCGCAGCCTCGGCTGTTTCGGCTATATTTATTCCGGACCGCGCAAGCGAATCCGTAACCTGCGTATTGTGAATCAGCGGACCCAGCGTGTAAACCTCGCCAAATTCCTCCGCCGCTTTTTTAGCCAGCTCAATGGCTCGCTCAACTCCGAAGCAGAAGCCTGCTCCCTTTGCAATTTCAATCCGCATCGGGCGCTTTCTCCTTCAGCGCGGCTATTCTGCCCATAAGCTCGGTGTTCGCCGCCTTAAGCGATTTTTTGTCCTCAAGGTCAACACTGAACTTCTCCGCGGGAATCGCCTCGCCAATCATCACGATAATCTTCTTGCGAAAGCCCTTTTTGCCGTACTTTATAAACACCGGCACAACGGGAACCCTTGCCTGCGCCGCGATAAGCGTAACGCCGCTTTTGGCTCTGCCAAGCTCGCCGTCCTTTGAGCGCGTGCCCTCGGGAAAGATAACGAATATCCGCCCGCTTTCCAGACATTTAAGAGCATTGTCAATCGCCGACGAATCCTTTGCGCCGCGCTTGACGGGGAACGCCCCGAGATGAGTTATCAGCCATGTGAAGACCGGGTTTATGTGAAACAGCTCATCCTTCGCCATGAAACCGTACTTGCCGCCGAAGGTAATTCCAACCACGGGCGGGTCGTTGTTTGAAACATGGTTTGAGGCTATGATGTAGCCGCCCTTCTGCTGCGGGATGTTCTCCCTGCCGAAAACCATAACCCTGTGCGTGATATGGTAGAACACCCATACCAGATTGCGGAGAAACGAATAGAACATTACAGCTTCTCCCTTATTATATTGCATACCAGCTCGCAGGACTGCTCAAAATCCAGCTGCGAGGTGTCTGCAAGAACCGCGTCGTCAGCCTGCTTAAGCGGTGCGGACGCGCGGTGACTGTCGTTGTAATCGCGTTGGTTCAAATCCGCCAGCACTTCCTCAAAGGTTGTCGCAACGCCCTTTGCGCAAAGCTCGTCGAACCTTCTCTTCGCGCGGATTTCGGGCGCGGCGGTAAGAAAAATCTTCACCGCTGCGTCAGGCAGCACAACCGTGCCGATATCCCTGCCGTCCATGATTACGCTGCTTGTCCTCGCAAGGTCTCTCTGCAAATCCAGCAGAGCCGCCCTTACCTGCGGAACGGCTGATACCGCCGAAGCCGCCATGGATATCTCGGGAAGCCTGATTTCTTCGGAAACATCCTCGTCGCCCAGATAGATATGCTGAACGCCGTCTACCAGACGAATCACGGGAGTAACGCCCTTTGAGGTCTGCGCAACGGAATCGGGCGACGACAAATCCGCACCCGCGCGCTTGCAGTAAAGACCGATTGCCCTGTAAAGAGCGCCCGTATCCACATATATGAATCCGAGCCTTTTCGCGGCCTCCCGCGCAATGCTGCTTTTACCCGCGCCGACAGGCCCGTCAACAGCAACCGAAACAATTTTTTCAGGCATGATGTACTCCGAACGAAATTTCCATTTTTTAGGAATCTTATAGATAGAGATACTACTCCCCTATATAAAACCTCACTAATTATACCACAACCGCAGGCTTTTTGTCAAGAGGGAATTAACGGTTTTTCGGCATTTTTTTGAAAATTTTCACATTTCGCCGCCTGCCGCCGCCGTTGCTGCGGCGAAAGCGGTCGAAAAAGCGATTTGCAGGTTAAACCCGCCCGTGTAGGCGTCGCAGTCGATTATTTCGCCCGCAAAGAACAGCCCCCCGCACAGCGAGGACTGCATGGTTTTGGGGTTTATTTCCTTTACAGAAACGCCTCCGCGCGTGATAATAGCCTCGTCAATCGGGCGAAAGCCCGCAATGTGCAGCTCCAGCGCTTTCAGCAGACTGCCCAGACGCTGCCGCTCGGCGCGTGAAATCTCGTCCACGCGCTTATCTCCGTCAATGCCCGAAAGCTCGGTTATTATCGGGCAAAGCGGTGCGGGCAAAAGCCCGCGCAGGCATTCGGAAAGCCTGCTGCCCGACCGTTCGCCGAAATCCCGCAGAATACGCGCGTCGAGCTGCTTTTCCGAAAGCGCGGGCTTCAGGTCAACGGTGAGAACATACCGTCCCTTTTCGGGCTTGGGAATATACGCCGAGGCGCTTAGCACCGTCGGTCCGCTCACGCCGTAGGAGGTAAATTCCAGCTCGCCGAAATCCTCATACAGCTTTTTACCGTTTGCGCTGTCGGTGATTTTCATCGCAATATTCCGCAGCCGCAGCCCCGCCGCGCGTGCCGTCCACGATTCCTCGGTGAGCATTGGAACCAGCGACGGCTCGGGCGGGATAACCGTATGACCCGCCTGCTTTGCCAGAGTATACCCCGAGCCGTCGCAGCCCGTTGCGGGGTAAGAAAGCCCGCCCGTTGCCAGAATAACGCTGCGCGCCTCAACCGTTTTGCCGTTGATTTTTGTGCCCGTGCACACTCCGTCGTTTATCAGCAGAGCCTTGCAGCTGCCGCGGATTATCTCCACCCCCAGCCGATTCATCTCGTCGGCGAGCGCGTTCACAATATCGCCCGCCTTATCGGACTGCGGAAAAACCCGATTGCCGCGCTCTGTTTTAAGCGGTACGCCCAGCTCCTCAAAAAAGCTCATGGTGTCCTGCGCCGAAAACCCCGATAATGCGCTGTACAGGAAACGCGCGTTGTGCGGGATGTTTTTAAGAATGGTATCTCTGTCGCAGTTGTTGGTGACGTTGCATCTGCCCTTGCCCGTAATGCCAAGCTTTCTGCCAAGCCGCGCGTTATGCTCCGCAACGGCAGTGCTTGCGCCCATTCGGGCAGCAGTAACGGCGCACATCATTCCTGCGGCGCCGCCCCCGATTATCAGAACATCATACATCCTTCTTATAGACCTCGTTGCGCTCCCAGAGCTGCTCAAGCTTTGTAAAGGTCTGCTCTACGCGGCAGCGGTTGCGGTTGGAGACTGCAACAATCAGCGCGTTGATAAGGCTCATGGGCGCCACAAGGCTGTCCACAAAGCTTACCATATCGCTTCTTGCAAAAAGCGGTATCTGCGCGTACTGCGTAAGCGGCGAGCTATCGCTGTCGGTGATTGCAATAATCTGCGCGGAGCTTTCGTGCGCATATTTGCAAGCCTCAATGGTGCTTTTTGCGTATCTCGGGAATGACATTGCAATCAGCACGTCGCCCTCGCCGATATGAACCATTTGCTGATACATCTCGCTTGTGCCTACCGAGCCTACGAGATTGGTGTTATCCAGAATCATTCGCAGGTAGTAATTCATGTAGCTTGCAAGTATTCCCGAGCTCATTGTGCCCTGAATATAGATATTCTTTGCGGTGATTATCGTCTCAACGGCGTTTTCAAAATTCTCGCGCGAAACGCACTCAATCGTATTGCGGATTTTCTCGATATCCTGCGTCAGAACGCCCTCAATCGGGTCGAGGTCGCCGATTCTGCTGCGGGTTACATCCATGCGCTGAACCGCCGTCAGCTTGTTCTTGATATGGCTTTGCAGCGAGCGCTGAAGCTGCGGGTAGCCCTCGTAGCCAAGCTCAATCGCAAAGCGCACAACGGTGGATTCGCTGACATTTACGGCATTGCCCAGCTTGAGCGCGGTCATATATGCGGCTTTTTCGTAGTGCTTGAGAATATAATCTGCAATCAGTTTCTGACTTTTTGAAAACTGCGGCATCATTTCTTCCATTCTCTGAAGAAGGTCGTCTTTCATAGCAATTCCCTCGATTCTTTTTGTTGTCCGAGTTTAAGCGTCGGAGCAATTATTATTTATACATCTTTACTATACTACTTTTTCGGAATTTTTGCAAGTCCTTTGCGAAAAACTTTTATTTTTTAAATTTCCAACGCGCCGAAATACCAAAAAAAATCTGCTCCTGCCGAAAAATGTTTCGTTTTGGGGATTGATTATTATTGTGCGAAATGATATAATGCAGTCAGCGAATACCCAATCTTACAGCACAAGAAAGGTGGTTTTTCTATGAAACTGACAATATCGGGCAAAGACGCATTCGGGCAGGAGGTTGTCCGCGAGTATTACAGATTAAGGTCGCCCATGCCTGCCGAGCGCGAATCCGAAGAATGCCGCATAACCGAAGAACCGGAGCTTACAGTCTCCGTATTATCCGCAGCCCCCGACCGGCTGCCCGCTCCGCCCGCGCAGCCCGCGCAGGAGCTGCCGGTGGTGATTTTGCCCCGCGAGGGCGGCTATACGCCCGCCGACTACCCCACAAGCGGCAGAAGCATTATCTTTGTACCGCAGACCAAAACCGAATTTGAAAGCGATTCGGAGTACCGCGATTTCTGCCTGAACGAAGCAGCAAGGATTCTTGAGCGCATTGAGCTGCTTGCGGTGTACAGCACCGAGCCCGATTATATGTGCTATGACGACATTGATTTTGTGCACACGCTGAACTGCTTCATCGAGGAAAAGCGCCGTCTGTACGCAATAGAGGGCAAGGGCAGCTTTAAGACCTGCGCCGAAAAGCTAATGTCGGACAAGCAGCTGTGCGAATGCGGCGCGATTATATTAAAGTGCTTCATCTCAAAGGAAACCGTTATGGATGATTTTACTGCGTTCAGCCCCGCTCTTGCGCGGTTTGAAAGCGTGTGCGTGGGTATTGCGTTTGTTGACGACAAATCCGAGGAGGGCTTTACCGCGATTGGTGTGAGCAGGCTGTAACAGGCATTTTTCGCCCGAAATATTGATAACTTCGGAATTTTGTGATATACTGTATAAAAAACCTATTTCGGGAGGATACGCCAATGTGTACGGCAGCAACCTATAAAACCAACGATTTTTACTTCGGCAGAACGCTGGATTACGAATTTTCATACGGCGACGAAATCACCGTAACCCCGCGCCGCTATCCCTTTGCATTCCGCAGTGCAGGCGGCACGGACAACCACTATGCCATAATCGGCATGGCGCACGTTGCGGATAATTTCCCGCTGTATTACGACGCTGTGAACGAGCGCGGGCTGTGCATTGCGGGGCTGAATTTTGTGGGCAACGCCGTTTATCGCAAGCCCCTGCCCGACAAGCTTAACGTGGCGCAGTTTGAGCTGATTCCGTGGCTGTTATCGCAGTGCGCAACCGTTTCGGAGGCTCGCGCACTGCTTGCGGATATCAACATCACCGATACCCCGTTCAGCGACAAGCTGCCCTGCGCGCAGCTGCACTGGCTGATTGCCGATAAATCCGACGCCATAACGGTGGAATCCGTAAAAGAGGGCGTAAAGGTCTACGACAACCCCGTGGGCGTATTGACGAACAACCCCACTTTCCCCGAACAGCTGTTCAATCTCAATAACTATATGCATCTGTCCCCGTCAAACCCCGCAAACAATTTCTCGCAGCAGCTTAATCTCACCTGTTACAGCCGCGGTATGGGCGCGCTGGGTCTGCCCGGCGACCTTTCCTCGCAGTCCAGATTTGTCCGCGCGGCTTTTGTCAAGCAGAATTCTCTGTCGGGCAGCAGCGAAAACGAGAGCATAAGCCAGTTCTTTCACATTCTGGGCGCGGTAGACCAGCAGCGCGGGTGCTGTCAGCTTGAAGCGGACAAGTACGAAATCACGATTTATACCTCCTGCTGCAGCGCCGACAAAGGAATATATTACTACACGACCTACGGCAATCACCAAATTTCAGCCGTTAATATGCACAACGAAAATCTCGACTCTGCGGAGCTTGTGCGCTTCACAATCACCGACCAAGAAAGCATAAATTTCCGAAACTGAACTCCTCGGGCACAGAAATCACAAAAATATTTCACCAAACGTCAAATGCACTTGAAATCTGATTAAAAGTATGCTAGAATAGTATGGGGAGTGATAACTATGAAATTCGGAAAACGATTATTCGCCTATTGCGTTACCAATATCCGATACTACGAGCAGGCAATGCTCGCAGGCTTTCTTATTGACGAAACGCAGAAAAACGACGATATGCTGTATATTTACAATCATTCCGACGCAGACAGCTCCTATGACGTAATGCGGCTTATCAATTTTGAGGAAACCGACGGCATTATTATCGACGCAAAAACCTTTGCTCAAAATATGAACTGTATCGAATATATCACCGCCCAAGCAAAGGCTCACAATGTGCCGATTATTATGATTGACGGCGACTGCGAGGGCTGCATAAAGCTCAACTACGATTACGGCAGCGCCTTTGAGGAGCTGACAGAGCACCTGATTACCGTTCACGGCTGCCGAAAAATAGATATGATAGCGGGCGCTAAGGGCAATCCGTTTTCGGATTCCCGCATAGAGGCTTACCGCAACGTGCTTGAAAGGCACGGAATACCGTTCAGAAGCGAGAGGGTTTTCTACGGGGATTTCTGGCACGACCCCACTATTGCCGCCATGGAACACCTGCTTGCCGACCCGAACGAATTTCCCGAGGCTATTGTCTGCGTGAATGACGCCTCTGCAATCGCCGTGTGCGAAGCGCTTAACAACCATGGCTGCACCGTGCCCGACGACGTTATTGTAACAGGGTTCGACGGCATAGAAGAAACCCTGCTGCACTACCCCAACATCACCACCGCACAGCAGAATCTGCAGACAGCAGCACAGGCAATGATTAAAGCTCTGCACGACGCCGTACAGGGCAAAACGCCCGAGAACATCAGCATACCATTCTCAATCAGATTCTCGCAGTCCTGCGGCTGCAAGCCGTCATCGGATACCGACAAAAACGCCGCGCTGCGTATGCTTAACGAAAGGCTGGATTCCGCTTACGGCTTTGACCTGCACATGATTCACTTCGGCGACAGGCTGATTGCCACAAAAACTCTTTCCGAAATATACGGCGTTCTCGGCAAATATTCGTTTATGAATTCGCTGGTGTGCGTAAACCGCAGCTTTTTCGATTTTTCGCACGAGCTTACCTACAACGCCGAAAAGCCCTACGACGATGAGCTTGAAATACTCTGCCACAAGGGTGACGAGAACGAGTTCTTCGACGATAAAACCGTAGCGCTTTCTGCGCTAGTCCCCGAAAACAGCCAAAATCCAAGGGTCAGAACCAACTGCTACGTTTTTAACGCCATACGTTTCGGAGATATCACCCTCGGCTATGTGGCTCTGCCCGCATTTTACAAGTGGAATTTCCTCTACCGCTACGCCGAGAAATATGTTGCAACCCTTGCGCAGGCGGCTACGCAGATTCACATGCGCGAGCACCTGAAATACCTGTTCTGCCACGACCCGCTTACAGGCTTGTATAACCGCCGCGGCTTCTTCGATTCAATGAAGCGCATTGTTCGTGAGAAATCCGACGGGCAGCATATACTTAACATCTACTCGCTGGATATGAACGACCTCAAGCATATCAACGATACCTACGGGCACTCCGACGGCGATTTTGCAATAAAAGCCATGTCGCAGGCTCTTTCGGAAACCGCGCAGACAGGCGAGTGCTACACCGCAAGATTCGGCGGTGATGAATTTGTTGCGGCGATTGTAACCTGCGGCGAGGACGACGGCAATCGCTACACACGCAGCTTCCGCGAAAGGCTTAAGGAGATTTCGGATTCCTCCGGCAAGCCCTACCGCATAACCGCAAGCTGCGGCTTCAGCAGCGAGGTAATCTCAAAGGACCTGCTGATTGACGAGCTGCTGCGGCAGTCGGATGTGCTGATGTATCTGGAAAAGGCGAACTACAAGCGCGCAAAATCCCGCATTGATTAACGGCAAATCCGGTGCAGCGTCACGCAATGATTGAATACCCTCCCATGGTTTCAAAAGCCGTGGGAGTTTTTTATTTCGGCACAGTCTGCCGCAGCAGCAGAATTATGTCCGACAAGATTGTAGTGCATTATAAACAAGACGGTTTTTAACTGCAACTTTTGCGTTGTGTATATACCCGAAAATATGCTTTGCAAAGGAATTTTATTTGACTTTTTCCGACTAATATGCTAAAATATAATCAGAGTTTTCCCGGCTTATTTTGCTGTTTTTTATATGCAAAATATTGGCAGGAAAAGCAAGGAAACAGTGGGAAATTCTGCACAGATACAGAACAAGACGGAATAAATAAGGCGGCGCAGCGGATTTGTCTGCGGCTGCCCGAAAGCAGTCGGGCGCTGCTTGGCTCGGGTTTGAACGGCGTTGGGAGGTAATATTATTGTCGGGCAAGAATTACAAGGTGTTGGTTGTGGATGATTCGGAGATAAACCGAACGATTCTGAATGAGATTCTTAGGTCGGAGTATGAGATAATCGAGGCGGACAGCGGCGAAGCGGCGCTGGATATTCTGCAGAAAAGCAAGGGCGAAATAGCGATTGTGCTGCTGGACGTGGTAATGCCCGGCAAGGACGGCTATGATGTGCTTGGTGCCATGAACCGCTACGGGATTATCGAGGACATTCCCGTAATAATGATTTCAGCCGAAAGCTCGCCCGATTTTATCACAAAGGCTTATGACCTCGGCGCGGTGGACTATGTCAGCAGACCGTTTGAGGCTGCCGTGGTACAGCGCCGCGTGAAGAATGCAATCACCCTGTATGCAAAGCAGCGCAGGCTGGTTGATATTGTTGCCGACCAGATATACGAGAAGGAAAAGAACAACAACCTTATGGTTTCCATTTTAAGCCATATCGTGGAGTTCAGAAACGGCGAAAGCGGCTCTCATGTAATTCACATCAATCTGATTACCGAAATGCTGCTGCAGCAGCTTATCAAAAGGACGAGCAAATACGGGCTTACAAAAGCCGATATCCGCCTGATTTGCACAGCGTCCTCGCTGCATGATATCGGCAAAATTGCAATCCCCGATGAGATTCTTAACAAGCCCGGCAGATTTACCCCGCAGGAATATGATATAATGAAAACCCACGCCGAGATAGGCGCTTCGATGATAAACAACCTTTCGGCTTTTTCGGATGAACCGCTGCTGAAGGCGTCCTATGAGATTTGCCGCTGGCATCACGAAAGATACGACGGCAAGGGCTACCCCGACGGACTTTCGGGGGATGATATTCCCATTTCTGCGCAGATAGTGTCGCTTGCAGACGTTTACGACGCGCTGACCAGCGAGCGCTGCTACAAAAAGGCGTTCACGCATGAGCAGGCTGTTGAGATGATTTGCAACGGCGAGTGCGGGTGCTTCAATCCGCTGCTGCTGGAGTGCCTGCTTGAAATCAGCGACAAGCTGAAAACCGATATCAACGGCAATCCCCGCGGTCTTGACGACACGCGCGAGCTGCAAAAGCTGACGGATGAGATAATAGGCAACGACGACCTTGCGGCTTCGGGGCAGATGCTTCAGCAGCTTGAGTTTGAGCGTATGAGGTCGGCTTTTTATGAGTGCGAGCTTCCCGAAATGTTCTTCTCGTATCAGACAAGCCCGCCGGTGCTTACGCTTTCGGAAAACTGCGCAAAGCGGCTGGGCATAAGCAGGATAATCTCCGACCCGCTTAACAGCGACGAGGTAAAGAGCATAAGCGGCGGCAGTCTTGCGGGTCTTGTGGAGCAGATTTCCGCTGCGACAGCGGACAACCCCGAGGTAAGCGCGAACGGGCGCATAGCTGACGGTGATAAAGAGGTAGAATGCGAGTACCGCTGCAAAACGCTGTGGACCTCGGGCGATGTTCCCGTGAGAACAGGCGTTGCGGGCGTAATAATTTGCTGAAAAGGCGGAAGGAGTAACATAATGGATTTTACAATGCTGATTGAAGCGGGCGTTGATGTAAAGGGCGCAACCGAAAGATTTATGGGCAACGAGCAGCTTTTTGCCAAAATGCTGAAGAAATTCGTGGATGAGCCCAGCTACGGTAAATTGTGCGCAGCGATTGAGGCAAAGGATGAGAAAGAGGCGCTTGCGGCTTCGCATACGCTTAAGGGACTTTGCGGCAATCTCTCGCTGACGAGGCTGTTTGAGCTTTTTGCGGAGCAGGTTACGCTTATGAGAGCCAACGAGTGGGATAAAGCGGTTGGCATGATGCCCGAGATAACCGAGAATTACGAGCAAATGACGCAGACCATTAACAAGTGGTTTGATACCCTTTAATCCCATTTCGTAAATAAGGAGATTGTTATGCCGAACAGAAAAAGACTGCTGATTGTTGACGATTCGGAGATGGACAGAAAGATTCTGGCGAATATTCTTAACCGAAGATTTGATATCTCCGAGGTTGAAAACGGGTATTCCGCGCTGGAGCTTATAAACAAAAAGACCGAACAGATTGACGGAATGCTGCTTGACCTTTCAATGCCCGTGCTGGACGGATTCAACGTGCTTAGCATAATGCGCGAGAATGAAATCAACATTCCTGTTGTGCTGGTAACCGCCGAGGCAACCGCACAGAACGTTCAGCGCGCGTCGCAGTTTGACATTTCGGGCTTTATCAGCAAGCCGTTTGATTCCCCCGTAGTGCTGGAAAAGGTGGGGAAGATATTTGGCATTGAGGCTGACCCCGAGGCGGCAAAGCCCGAGGACGAGCTGCCTATTCAGGCTGAAATATCCACAACCGAGGGCTATATAGCCAAGCTTACTGCGGTTTACGACACGTTTCTGAAAAATTCGGGAACAGACCCGTCGCACTGCAGCCGTGTGTCAAAGCTGACGGAGATTATGCTGGTGGAGTACGGTCTTGCGCACAAGGGCGAGTTTGATGTGCTGGATTTGAAGATGATGAGTAAGGCGGCTTACTTCTACAATATAGGTCACATGTGCGTGCCTATGGACTGCTACATAAACAGAAACCAATCAATGGCGAATACCGAGATATATCAGCAGCACACCGTAATGGGCGCGAAAATCATACGCCTTAACGAATCGGCAGATTGCAGGCATTTTATCAAGCTCTGCGCAGAGATTTGTATGCACCACCACGAAAGATATGACGGAAAGGGCTTCCCGCACGGGCTTGACGGCAGCGATATACAGATTTACACGCAGGTATGCAGCTTTGCGATACAGTTTGATAAGCTGTTCAACCCGCGCCCCGAGTATAACGAAATGCAGTTTGATTTCGTGCTGAACGAGCTTAAAAGAGACAGAGGCGCATTCTCGCCCGATTTGTACGATTTGGCGGAAATCTGCAAGTATGAGATATTCAATTATTACAGAGGGCTTGAGGTATAACCGCTTTCGCGCCCGACAAAACAGATAAAAGCAGCCGTGAATTTCAGCTTCAGGGCTGCTTTAATTTATGCAATTAAACCAAACGCTGCGAATTACAGAATCAGCTCGTAAAGGAAAAAGTCTGCCGCGCCCGCGTTCTTTGTATCCCAGCGCTGAACGCCCGCTTTTCTGAATCCCAGAGATTCATACAGCCGCTGCGCAGGAGTATTGCAGGCAAGCGCATCCAGCCGAACCGCTTTCTTGCCGAGCTTTCGGCTGTGCTCAATAATCAGGCGCATTGTTTCGCGCGCGTTGCCCTGCCTTTGCTGCGTTGGGTCAACGCAGAGAATATGCACCACAGCCGCCTCGTTGTCTGCAAGCGAATCAAAAACCGCACTGTAATCCTCTCCCTGATACGGCGTTACACCCGCCGCAGAGACTATCCCGCCGTCCTTCTCGCAGAAAAACATAGAGCCCTCGGCAATGTAATTCATTATCATTTCATCCGTGGGGTGCTTGCCGTAAATCCACTTGGCATATAATTGCATATCGTTTGTATTCAGTATTGCGCCGCGGTAGAATCGCGCGAGCCGTTCAAAATCCCCGCTTGTTGCCTTAATCAGTTCCATAAGCCTCTCCGTGATAATTTTTGCCGGAATGCCCGTTTGATTGCGCCAATCCGCTTTGCCTTTTCGGGATATTCTCCGATAAACCGATTAAAGCGCAAGCTCCATGCAGATAAAGTCCTTGCCGAAAAGAGTGCATTCACCCACAGTCTCAAAGCCGATTGCCGAATACAGCGAAAGCGCAGCGGAATGCCCCGTTTTAACCAGAATATGAGCACTCTTTTTGCCCTCGGCTGTGAACCTCTCCAGCACAAAAGCTATCAGCTGCCGCGCCAGACCCTGCCCTTGCATATCCCTGCGCACGCACAGCCGCGAAAACTCTGCGGCGGGCGAAAGCGCGCTGTTCCAGCAGGAAAGCTTATCCACATCCTCGTCCTTATCAACAGAGATTGCCGCGATAATCTGCCCGGCGTCGTTTTTCATCACGAAAAGCGCGTTTCTTGAGATATCAAAGTCAATAGTGTCCTCGTTGGGGTAGTATTCGTTCCAATCTGCGGGACCGTGCAAAAAGGTGCGGTAAAGCGACAGTATTTCCGCCTTATCCCCTTGCTCCGCCGTGTAAATCCGATTCATAACGTTTCTCCTTGGCTAACGTTCGTTTACGAATATTATATCCTATTACCGTTGGAATGTCAAGGGAAAAATAAAGACCCGCGGTTTTCCGCGAGTCCCGTTTAACCAAAGAAAGCCAAAATCATTGACGATAACGTCAGCTTAATAATCCAAACAGCGTATCCATAAGCTTGGAAACATCAATCGGCTTTGAGATATGCCCGTCCATTCCCGCCGCCAGAGCCATTCGCCTGTCTTCCTCCAGTGCGTTTGCGGTGATTGCAACAATCGGAATCTTCGCCTTTCTGCCCTCAAGCTGTCTGATAATACCCGTTGCCTTGTAGCCGTCCATTATCGGCATCTGGATATCCATAAGCACAAGGTCGTAGTAATCCTCGGGCTTGGTTTCTATCGCCGCAACCGCTTCCGTGCCGTCCATAACATGGTCGCAGATAAAGCCCGCCTCCGTCAGAATAATAATCGCAATCTCCGCGTTAAGCTCGTTGTCCTCCGCCAGCAGAATCCGCTTGCCCTCGATTAGCTTTCTGTCGTAGGTGCTCTGACCCTTTGTCAGCCCGTAGAGCTCTTCTCTTTCAACAATCCTGTGCGGAATTATAACCGTAACCTTTGTGCCCTTGCCCAGACCGCTCTCGATTGATATTGTGCCGTCCATAATATCAAGCAGCTTCTTAACAACCGGCATACCCAGACCCGCCCCGTATATGCCCGAGAGCGAGGAATTTTTCGCCCTTGAAAAGTTCTCGTAAATGTGCGGAAGAAAATCGGGGCTGATGCCAATGCCCGTATCTGTTATGACGGTTTTGTATAATGCGTAGCCCTCTCTGTCAGAGGGTATCTCCTGCAAATCCATACTAATGCTGCCGCCCGAGGGAGTGTATTTTATGGCGTTGCTGATAAGGTTAAGGAAGATAACCCGCATTTTCGCCGTGTCGCACATAACGTTATAATGCTCGATATTCACCGTTCGCGTAAAGTGCAGATTTCTTTCCTTGAGCGAGCTTTCAATGACGGAATCCAGCATATCGTTGAACCTCTTGGCGTTTGCCAGCGATTCCTTCAGCTTCGCATTGCCGTTTTCCAGACTTGCAAGCTCGATTGCGTTGTTAAGCAGGAACATCAAAAACTTGCTTGAATCCATAAGCTTTGTGAGGTACTTGCTTTCCGCCTCGGCTTCGCCCCTGTGTGACTGCAAAAGCTCTGTATAGCCGATAATTGCGTTCATGGGCGTGCGCAAATCGTGCGACATATTAAACAGGAACTCTGCCTTTGCCTTAACCCCCTGCTCCGCCTTTTCCACCGAATCCTGCAGGGCGTGCATTTCCGTTGCGTCAACATAAGTGGAATAGATAATTCTAATGCCGTTTGGCGAGTATATTACCTTTGTCTTTGCGATAACATAAAATTCGTTTTCCTTGCCCTTATTGAAGATACATTCGTAGTCCACGGATGAATCCTCTGTGCGCAGGCTTTTCAGCTTTTCAAACGTATCGGGCACGGGGTAGTAAATCCCGTTGATTACATCAAGAATATTCTGCTGCATATCGTCTATGCTGCTGCTGTTAAACATACGCAGGGCTTCAGCGTTTGCGGTTACAATCTGATAACCCGGCACGGTATAAGCGAACACGCCGCAGGACTGTTCATCCATAATTTTTTTGTAAAAGGTCTCGTTCTTTTCCTGCAGCCTGTTCTTTATCTCTCCGCTTGCGGTATAAATCTCATTTTCTGTCTCCCGAAGGATTCTGCAGGTCATAAACGCCATTATATGCCCGCTGATTTCATCCTCATAGAGAAAGAACAGAATCCTGTAATAGGCATTGGTAGCGGGGTAAATAAGATTGACCTCGCACCTGATATTCCCCGACAAATAGCAATCCTGAAGCAATTCGCAGGAAAGCCTCCGGATTTTGGAATTGGACAGAATGCGGCAGTTAAAGGGCTCGGCGAAATACGCCGCAACCAAATCGTTATAAGCGCAGGGGGCGGACAGCCCTGCTTTTTGTGTATAATTCGTTCCGTCTGCGCTGATAATATCCGAATCAACAATGCCTGTTGTAACGTCAAACTCTTGCGAAAATACCGCATCGTAAGACAACGCTTTAACAATTTTCTGTGCATTCATACCATACACCTCCCGAAACATAGCATCGGATTATTCAGAAAAATAACACCTTGCGTTGTTGTGCTCATTATAGCACAGGCATTTCAAAAAATCAATAGCCGCAAGTCATCTTTTACAGTAGATTTACGCTAAAGCAAAGGCTGCGGATTCTCGGTGAACCAAGTCCGCAGCCCTTGCATTATTCGTATGTCAAAATTCCGTGTGTTTTTCTTACATCTTGCTGCGTATGCTCTCCAGCCTGTTCAAAGCCTCGTTCAGGGTTTCGTTTCGTTTTGCGAAATGCATTCGTATGTAGCGGTTTTCCTGCTCCCTGAAGAAGCTTGAACCGGGCACAGCTCCTACGCCTACCCTTTCCGCAAGCTTTACGCAGAACTCCTCGTCGTTCTTATATCCCCCGAATTCCGAGATATCCAGCAGAACATAGTATGCGCCCTGCGGATTTGTGTGCTTTATGCCGATTCTGTCAAGACCGTTCAGAAACAGCTCGCGCTTTTCGGTGTATTCCGCCTGAAGCGCGCGGTAGTAGTCATCACCGAATTTCAGCCCGACAACCGCCGCCTCCTGTAAGGGTGCAGCTGCGCCAACGGTAAGAAAATCGTGTACCTTTCGCACAACGTCGATGATTCCCGCGGGTGCGATAACATACCCCAGACGCCACCCCGTTATGGAATAGGTTTTCGAAAGCGACGAGCAGCTGATTGTGCGCTCCCACATATCGGGCAATGAAGCCATATAGACGTGCTTGTGCGGCGCATATACGATATGCTCATAAACCTCGTCGGTGATGACATAGGCGTCGTATTTCTTTGCGAGATTAGCTATTATCGTCAGCTCATCTTCGGTGAAAACCTTTCCGCAGGGATTCGAGGGATTACACAGGATTATCGCCGCAGGCTTCTGTCTGAAAGCGTCCTCGAGCGCCTCGGGGTCAAAGCTGAACTCGGGCGGGATAAGCGGAACGTATATCGGCTCTGCGCCCGAAAGAACAGTATCTGCGCCGTAGTTTTCGTAAAACGGCGAGAAAACTATCACCTTGTCGCCGGGGTTTGTCACGGTCATCATAGCCGCCATCATAGCTTCTGTGCTGCCGCAGGTTACCACAACCTCGCTTGCGGGGTCAATGGGTCTGCCCATAAAGCGCGACTGCTTTTCTGCAAGCGCCTCGCGGAAATTCTGCGCGCCCCACGTTATCGCGTACTGATGCGGACCCTCCGCAGCAAGCTCCGCAAGGCGGTCGGTGATTGCCTTGGGCGGGTCAAAATCCGGAAAGCCCTGCGACAGATTCACAGCCCCGTAGCTGTTGGATATTCTCGTCATTCGGCGGATTACCGAATCGGTAAAGGTAGCTGTGCGGTCGGATAGTTTTCTCATATTGTCAGTTCCTTTGCAGTGTATTTTCAGCGTATTTTCGCCCGTGTTTATTCCAGATACGAAATATGGTCGTTAAGTATATGCTTTTCATCCAGCGCAGACTTAATCGCGCGCATTACCTCAAGGGCTGCGGGGTCGGTCTGCTTAAGGTAATACGGGCGCTTTGCAATGCCGATTCCATGTTCTCCCGAGGTCAAACCGCCCAGCTTGTAGGCGTAGCCGTAAACCGTGCTCATCACCTCGTGCAAGTCGTGCTGCCACTGTTCCTCGGTTCTGTCACCGCGCACTATGCACAGGTGAACATTGCCGTCGCCCGCGTGCCCGAATGCTACCATCTGCACGCACGTTTCGGCTTCGGTTTTGTGAACAAACTGTATGAAATCCGCAGTCTTGTCAATAGGCACTACAAGGTCAACAGGCTCCTGCTCGGATACCGCTTCAACCGCCTTTACAAGGCATCCGCGCACACGCCATACATCCGCCGCAACTGCGGGGTCGGAAAGCTCCAGATAATCCGGTGCGCCCGCGCCCAGTGCGACTTCCTTTACCAAAGCCGCACTAGCCTCGACTGTTTCGGCTGTGCCGTCAAACGTGAGAATGATGTAAGCCTTTGCCTGCGGGAAAGGAAAGCTGATTCCCGTGAACCTTTCGCCAAGCTCGATAACGCTGCGCTCGGCAAATTCAATCGCAGTGGGGTTTGCATTCGCCCGAATAATATCAATTACCGCCGAAATACCCGTCTGCAAATCCCCGAACGGCACCAGCACCGAAAGCGACGCTTCGGGCTTGGGAATCAGCTTTAGAATGCACTTTGTGATTACCGCAAGCGTACCCTCCGAGCCGACAATGAGATTTCGCAGCGAAAGCCCGCTCGCGTCCTTGACGTTTTTGCTGCCGACGGTGATAATGCGCCCGTCAGCCAGTACAAGCTCAAGACCGCGCACATAGTCGCGCGTTACTCCGTATTTTACCGCTCTCATTCCGCCTGCGTTTGTTGAGATATTACCGCCGATTGTCGCGGTTTTCTCGCCGGGGTCGGGCGGGTAAAAAAGCCCCTCGCTTTCCACCAGCCGCTGAAAATCCTGCAAAACAACACCCGGCTCGACAATCGCCGTGAACGTATTGCGGTCGATTTCAAGCACCCTGTTCATCTTCGACAGGTCAAGAATTATTCCCTCGCCGTGCGGAACGGTGCTGCCGACAAGATTTGTGCCCGCGCCGCGCGGAGTTACCGGAACGGCGTTCGCATGAGCAAATTTCATCACGCCGCTCACTTCTTCCGCAGAAATCGGGAAAACCAGCGCAGCGGCTGTACCCTTCAGCCTGCCGAGGGTGTCTGTAAGGTATTTGCCCTCTATATTGCCCAGAACAACCCTGCTGCGGTCTGCGATAATATCATAAAGCTCGTTGAAAATGCTCATACGATTCACCTCATTTCAATGCAGTCAGTCAAGCGTCCACGCAGGGACAAAGAAGCCCTTGAACTCGTTGTTGTATATATCAATCGTGTCCTGCGTCTGGTATGCCTCGACAATTCTCTTGAATACGGGATTGTCCTTATCGGCTGTTCTTGCGGCGATTACGCAGTAGTAGCTGTTGTCGTCGTATTTGCTCTCCTTGTAGATTGCGTCGCCTGCAGTAAGTCCCGCGTCAAGCGCATAGTTGCCGTTGATTACCGCAATATCGGAATCCGCCTTTACAGAGGGAACAAGGTTTGCGTCAACCTCAACAAATTCGATATCAACATTGTAGCTTTCAATATCGCTGATTTCGGGAGCAGCGCCCGCGTCAGCCTTAATTGTGAAGAAGCCTGCCTCGGCAAGCAGCTTGAGCGCTCTGCCCTCGTTGGTGACGTCATTCGGCACGGCTACCTTGAGCTTGCCCTCGTAATTCAGCGCGTCCTCAATGGTTGCTACCTTGCCGCCGTAGATGTTCATTGCAACTATGTAGGTATCGCCAAGCACCGTAAGGTCGTAGCCGTTTGTGCTTGTATCGTTGTTGAAATAAGCGTGGTGCTGGAAGGCGTTGATGTCGATTTCGCCGCTGTTAAGCGCGTTGTTGGGAATATTGAACGCCGTGAACTGCTGATACTCCAGAATGATTCCCTCGGGGGCGAGCTTTTCCTTGATAGGATTCCAGATATCCTCGTAGATGTTGCCCGTAAGTCCGATTGTTACCGTAACGGGGTTCTCGGGCGAGTAAGCGGGAGCGTCCTCGCTGCTTGCGCTTTCGGCTGCGGAATCGTTTGTGCTTGCGGCAGTCGTGCCGCTTGTGCTTTCGGTGCTCGAGCCGCTTGACGCGGTATTCGAGCTGCAAGCCGTAAGTGACGCTGCCAGCGCAGCTGCAAAAAGAATGGAAAGTGTATTTCTGATTTTCATGGTTGTTATCTCCTTTAATGTGTGTTTTTCTTTGCGATTAAATCGCCGATTATCTGAATAATGGTTACTATTATAACAAGGATTATCACCGTTGCCCAGATGATATCATCCCTGCTGCGCTGCGCGCCCTGAACATAGGCGAAATTTCCGAGTCCGCCCGCGCCGACAGCGCCTGCCATTGCCGTAAGTCCGATAAGATTGATAAGCGTAATGGTAATGCCTCTTGCAAGCGAGGGAATGCTCTCTTTCAGGTACACGCGGAAGATTATTCCGAGCTTTGAGCAGCCCATTGATTTCGCCGCTTCAACCAGCCCGCTGTCTACGCCTGCAAGCGAGGTTTCCACCTGCCTTGAAAAGAACGGCACAGTGCCGATTACCAGCGGAACAATCGAGCCCGCAATACCAAGCGAGGTTCCCACGATAAGCCGCGAAAGCGGAATCAGACAGAACAGCAGAATAATGAACGGTATCGAGCGAATCAAATTCACCAGCTTGTCGAGTATCTGATAAACCACCCTGTTTTCGGCAAGCCCGCCCGATTTTGTCACCACCAGAATTATTCCGAGCGCCATGCCAAGCACGAAGATAAATGCGCCGGAGATTCCGGTCATTTCAAGCGTTTCAAGTGTGCTTTTCCAAAGCTCCGGAAGCTTTGCCAGGGCGTTCGGGAATAGCTGCTCAAGCACTTAAAATCACCTCCACGCTGACGTTAATGCCGCTTAAATAATTCACTGCGGCTTCAATGTTTTTCTTCTCGCCGTCGGCGATTACAACCAGCCCGCCTATCGGGTGTCCGCCGATTATCTCAATGTTTCCGAAGATTATGTTGAGGTTGATGTTGAACTCCCGCGAAAGCTGCGATACCAGCGCGTCGCAGGCGCTGCGCTCCAGATACTTGAAGCGGAGTATGTACTGACCCGATTTAAGCTCGGTAATAGGCGATTTTTCTTCAATCAGCGCGTGTATGCCCGAAAGGTTTGAGGTCATATCCACAAACGCTCTGGAAATGGGCTGCTGCGGGTTCGCGAAGATTGAGAACACGTCGTTTTCTTCTACAACCCTGCCGTTTTCCATAACCGCCGCACGGTGGCAAATCTCCTTAACAACATTCATCTGATGCGTTATGAGAATTATTGTTATACCAAGCTGCGCGTTGAGCTTTTTCAGCAGCTTTAGCACCTCTGCCGTGGTCTGCGGGTCAAGCGCCGAGGTTGCCTCGTCGCAAAGCAGTATCTGCGGGTCGCTTGCAAGCGCCCTCGCAATCGCTGCGCGCTGCTTCTGTCCGCCCGAAAGCTCGCTCGGGTAGGCGCCTGCCTTGTCGTCGATTCCCACCAGCGAAAGAAGCTCATGCGCCTTTTCAAGCTGCTGCGAGCGTTTCATGCCGCTGTGCTTTATCGGGAAGATTACATTCTCGATTATAGTCCGCGAAGCGAAGAGGTTAAAGTGCTGAAAAATCATTCCGATTTTCTTGCGCTGCTTGCGAAGTTCCCTGTCGGGTAACGCTGTGAGGTCAACTCCGTTAAGGATAACCTGCCCCGAGGTCGGGCGCTCCAGCAGATTTATACATCGCACCAGCGTTGATTTTCCCGCGCCCGAGAAGCCGATTATGCCGAATATCTCGCCGTCGTTTATGTTCAGCGTAACGTTGTCAACCGCGCTGAACTGCTTCCCGCCGTTTGTAAATGTCTTTGTCACATTACGAAGCTCAATCATTTCATCACCGCCACAAAAAAGTCCGAAAGCCTCAAAGCCCTCGGACAGCAATATATTCGCAGTTCTCCGCCTAAAATGCGCGCAGAGTGTTTCCTGCAGATATATTGCTATCCGAAGGCATAAGCATTCGATAACATCTATTGTTTTCTCTCAACAGCCTGTGAAAAATGCTTGTCAATGCTCTGCACTCCTTTCGTAATTTTGTCTGTTCTCTTGGAACAAATTCATTATAGCACTCATTGTCTACTTTGTCAATAGGCATTATATGCATTTATAAAAACTCCCTTGTAAGAATAACCAAATGTGAAAATTCCGCATTGCAAAAGGGTTTTTCGGGGAAAAATTCATGCCGAACGCGGAAATGCATACCGAGTTAGTAGGATATTGTCAAATAAGTTTATTGAAAATAGACAACAAAAACTGCCAAAAAAATAACCGCCGTCCTGCAAAACGGCGGTCATTTTTGAGCAAACAATCCTTGACGGCGCGCTTGTGAAGCGCTATTTTTCAAAGAGCGAAACCGCAGCGGTAATCCCATGTGAGGTTAAGGCGGTTACGTTTCGTAATCGGCTCGGCGAAGCTCGCAAAGGCTTTCTCAAGCACGAGCACTCCGCTGTCACAGAGCGATTTTTCCTTGTGCAGGCAAGAAAGCCCCGACATAAGCCGCCGCAGCTCTTCGGGAGAGTGATAACCGCTGTTAAGGTAAGCCGGAAAATCTGCAAGTTTCATTACAGGTGCTTCTTTCCTGCTTACTCAATCTGTAAAGCCTTTCTGAAATAATCCTTGATTGTAACCGGTTCGCGCCCTAAAATATTCCTCAGTGTGAATGAGTTCCCGCAAAAGCTGTTTTCGTTGTAATGACGGAACATTGCAAGTGCCGTCTGACCCTCGTAGCTGTCGGGAGTTCTGTGCGAAACCGCCAGAAAATCCGTATCGCTGATAAAGGCGCTTGTGACCTTGCGACCAAGCATCTCCGAAAGAATTTCTTCCATATCCGAACGAGAATATTCGCCCTTGCTGCTGAATTCATAGGTGCCGTAGGTGTACGCTCCCGAAGCTGCTATTTCGGCAGCGGCTTCGGCGTAGTCTGCCATATCAACAAAGCTCATTTTTGTCTGTTCGCAGGTGTAGAATTTCTGCACAAAGGGTCCGCCGTTCTTTACCGATTGGATAGCCGGCGTCAGCATTTGCATAAACACGGTAGGCTGAATGATGACATAAGGAATACCCGAATCCACAAGAGTTTTTTCGACCTTCTGCTTTCTTTTGTGATGAGGCATATCCGACAGCAGAGAATGCAAAACCGAGTGATAAATAAAGGTGATATTGCCGATACTTTTTGCGATTTCAATCAGATTAGCTCCGATTTCGTCCTCCTGCGGATTAAACGCATTGCATATAAAATAAACCGTATCAACGCCTTTCATAGCGTCGGCAGCGTCTTTACGAGAGGTCAAATCTCCGATAAATACCTCGGCAGCGCCTTCTGCAAGCACAGCTTCTTCGTTTTTCTTGCTGTGAATAAAAGCACGGGTTTCAATTTCTTTGGCAGACAGCGCTCGCAAAAGGTGTTTTCCTACCTGTCCGCTTGCTCCTGTTACTAAAACCATTTATCAAGACCTCCTTAATTCCATATAGATAACCTCCAAAATTATTGACATTCAGCTGAAATGCCGGTATAATTATTATACTATGTATTACGATATAAAGCAAGTACGCAGATTATACTTACCAAGTATTATTTTTCGTACCATGGAGGTTATGAAACAATGACATTTGAAGAATTTGAGGAATATATCAAAAATGAAAATCCGCCGAAAAACTGCCCTGTTTCAAGAACGCTGGAGCTTCTGAACGGAAAATGGACGACCCGGGTAATTTATGAATTGGAAAAGTCTGAACAGCTGCGATTTGGTCAGCTAAAAAAGCGGCTGGACGGAATTACCAACACCATGCTTTCCGCCACCTTGAAAGTTTTGGAGGAACAGGGAATCGTAGAGAGAAAGCAGTATAACGAAGTGCCCTTGCGGGTTGAGTATTCCTTGACAGAAGCGGGTAAAGCGATGATAAGAATCTTTTATGAAATTGCAAAGTGGGGAAGCACTTATCTTTCCGATAAAAAATAGTTCCTGAATAAAGCTATATTTACCCGCAATTTCCGATTTATCCCTTTCACATTATTTTGGTTTAGACCTATTGACACAAATGCAGGTTTGCTATATAATATATGTAACCGATACCACACGGCAGCACAAATCACGGAGGCAAACAATGAATATTTCGGATATAGCAAAACTTGCGGGAGTATCAAAGGCAACGGTTTCC
>JBJESB010000109.1:0-10485 GCA_051882575.1 Oscillospiraceae bacterium | reverse complement strand
AATTCATTCATCTTTTATATGTGCCGACCATGAACTGCAATATGAGCTGCAAATATTGCTATCTCGGCGACAAAACCTCAGACAGCAATAGTAAACACGGCTGCGTTGAAACGCTGGAATACGCTGTGGAAAAGCTGCTGCAAGCAGGTATCATGCCGTTTAATATCTCACTCCACGGCGGCGAGGTGACCTGTCTTTCAAAGCAGGATTTCCGCGATACAGCGGCATTCATATCGGACTATTACAGCAAGAATAAAGCGCTTCTGGAGCAAAACGGGTTCCAAGTCGGCAGACCGCACATCAAGACTAATCTGTTCGGACTGGACAGACACATTGACGCTATACGCGAACTGAATATTTCCGTAAGCGGCAGCCTTGACCTGCCGTTTTCTCTGCATGATGAATTTCGCGTAACAAAAGACGGCAAATCAACCCTCTCGAAAATCCTTGAAAACATTGAACTTCTGCGCAGTATTCCCAACCGCAAAAAGGTGTCAGCAACGATATTCAAAGAGCATTTTGAGAGGTTGGACGAACTGAAAAGCGACATAATGTTCCTGCACAAAAACACCTGTCTGGATATGAACGATTTCAATTTCATGGTAGGCTTTGGCGTAGGGGACGGACTTCTCACTCCCCTCACCGAGGATGAACAGGTGCAGTTTTATGAGAAAATGCACAGCGCCTTTGACGGAACTGAGCTTGACCGCGGCGTAAACGGCGCATGGTTTGCGGAGTTTACCCCCGACTACTGCACAGGCTGTGTAAACTGCGGTGAGAAATTCTTTCTGCTTGAGCGAAACGGCGATGTTTATTCCTGCGTAAGAGGACAAGGGAACAGCGATTTCTTCTATGGAAATATCTACGAAAACACCGTATCCGAGATTATGGATACCGCCCGCACAAAAATATTTCTTGCGCATAACCAATGCGGATTCAGCGAGGATTGCGCCGAGTGCAGCTATTTAGGGCTTTGCAGAACGGGCTGTCCGTTTGTAAAAAAGCTGTACAGTACAAAAAAATCATACACCTGCCTGCTCCAGAAGAAAATCTACGAGCGCACACCTGCGCTTTATCCCAAAACGGAAAACCCGCGAAGCGAAGCGTACAGCTACACGCTGATAAATCACCCGCAGATTTCGCAGCGCTACTATAAAAGGGAGTTTTCGCTTGACCCGTCTATGCCAACGCTTGAAGAAATTATTGCGGCTGACGAGCGTCTGAAATACATATACAGCGACGATGTATTCCTGTTTAATATAGACGGAAACGAACACAGACTTTGCTCACAGCTTCTGCGTATGGAAAGGGAGATAGTCTGCGTTACTCCGCAGTCCGAGGTTATTCTGTATATCCGCAAGGAAGCGTTGAATGCACAGTGCGACTATCCGCAGAACAACTCGCTGTACATAATGCTTTTAAGCGGAGACACTATCGTTTACGGCGACGAGGGCAGAGAAAAGCAGGCGCACATCATGACTCATCAGGTTTTCCGAAACACACTTGCCGCCTACCCTTCGGACAAAGACGGATACTACCGCTTGGATATGTCCGTTCTTCTTAAGCTTTATTCCGACAGCATGACGGAGGATACGCCGAACAATCTTTTCTTTACCACCTGCGCGCTGCGGGATTATCATTATCTCAAGCACAAGAATAATGCTTTTTATCACATACAAGCGCAGAATCTTCCTTTTCAGAACATTGAGCTTTACTACTGCCGATAAGAAAGGATACCGATATGAAAAACGGACGCCCCGAAACCTATCGCGAGATTGTTGCAATAAAAAACGCGCATTCAATCGAGAAATATGTTACTGTAACAGACCCGCAGCTTATCCCCGAAATTTTTCAATTTATTATGCACAGTCCCGCAAACAAAGTAACACTCAACAACGGCTTTCTTACATTTACAAATTACAAAAGCGAGATAGAAAAGGTCTTGCCCGTTTTAATGCACTCAAAGGTGGAGCTTCTTGTTGTCAAGCGTGACGCAATCACATTAAGACTTCCCGGCGAGAGGAAACCAAGCTTCAGCGACAGCTCTTCATCCTCAAATAACAACAACAATAACAACAATAATAACAATAACGGATGAATAGCAAACCCCGCACAAGCGCCACACTTGTGCGGGGTTTATTTTTTATGCGGTTCAAGGAAGCTTACCGCTCCTTTTCACCGCCGTGCTCTGTCAGCAGCAGCCCCGACGCAAGAGCAGTAACAGGCGCAACAGCCACAATTCCAAAGCTTCCCGCAACGGTGTGGATAAGCTCTGCGGCTATGTACTTGTAGTTCAGTATGCAGTCAAGCGGCGTACCCTGCGCCATAAAGACCATAAGCTGTGCTATACAGCTTCCCGAATATGCAAGCAGCAGCGTTGTGGTAATCGTACCCATTGCCGCTCTGCCCACGGTTATGCCCGATTTCACCGCTTCCCACGGCTTGATGTCGGGCTTTTTGCGAATCACCTCGTCCACTGCCGAGGTGATGTCAACCGCTAAATCCATCATAGCTCCCGATGAGCCGATGAAGATTGCAGCCATGAAAATTTCCGTCAGGTTCAAATCCTGAAAGCCACAGTACAGCAGGCTTTCAGAACCGCTCATAACTGCGCCGTGAATGTTCATAGCCCTTGTGAATAATGCTCCCAGCACCGCCGTAAAAGAAAGCCCGATAATTATTCCCAGCGAGGAAGCGGCGGCTCTTTTATCAAAGCCGTAAACAAGCGATACTATTATCACCGAAAGCAGTGCTACTATCGCTATGCCCGAAAGTATCGGTGACACTCCGTTCAGATACAGCGGAACGACTATCTTCCATATCATAAGTATCGTCAGGATAAACGACAGCACCGCACGGACGCCTGTCTGTCCCGCAAACAGAATCAGCGCTGCCACAAATATTCCCACAAGCAGCAATTCCCAAGGCAGGCGGAAGTGGTCTGTCATCGAAACCGAAAGTATCTCCCCGTCGCGGTGAGATATTCGTACATAAGCGGTGTCGCCCGCAGAAAACAGCTTGTCCACCTCCAGCGAGCCTGAAAGCATATTGACGGCGGTGCAGGTCTGACCCTTGAATGTTCCCGACAGAAACTCGATTTCGCAGGCTTGCTCGCCCGAGCGTATAAGCCCTGTGTCGATAATCATGCTGTCATCGGTAGAAATTACCCTTGCAGCAACGCGCTCCGTTCCTTTATAAATCAGCTTGTTCTCAAAGCCCGTCGGAACAAATATCAGCATAATTATCACAGCTGTTGCAACAAGAATGGGCGCATAATAGCGAATAGTTTTAGAATTTATCTTTTTCATGGTTTACTCTCTTAGAAAAATTTCTCCGCTGCCGTTTATGACAGCGGAGATAGGGAAAAGAAGGGGTTTCACTATGAAGTGTCTGCGGTTTAGTTAATTCCTGTCAGCGCCGCAAGCTTGTCGTAGATTTTTGTGTTATCGTAGTAGCCGTTGAACAGCTCGCTGCCTGCGCCCTTTGCATAAACCGCTACGGGAAGTCCCGTGTGAGCATAGGAAGCGAAGTTTACGCCCGACTTGTTGTTGAGAATGTGAGTGATTGTTACGGTAAGCGGTTCATAGGTTCCGTAGAGGACATATTCCTCCTGCGACTCGACCTTTTCACCGCTCATGGTCTTGTCGTATGCTGCTTTCAGCTTGTTGTACTCATATTCGGTGAGGACAAGGTTGGGGTTCTTCTCTGCGTCCTTGTCGTCGGCAGTCATAAGACCGAACAGGCGCTTTACATCCTTGAGGACGGTCTTGAAAGATGTGTTGTTCTCCTTGTATTTTGCAACATACTTGCTGTCGAACTTCGCGTAGGAAAGCTTCTGATTCTTGAGGTTAGTGAGGTAGGTGCTGTAGTCTGTTCCCGCGTAGCCTATGGTAAGACCGCCCGTTTCGTGGTCGCCCGTTACAATGATAAGGGTCTCGTCGGGGTGCTGCTTGTAGAAATCCAGAGCCACGTCAACGCAGTTTGCAAGCGCGCCTGTGTCCGCAATGGTGGACTTTGCGTCGTTTGCGTGGCAAGCCCAGTCTATCTTGCCACCCTCAACCATCATAAAGAAGCCTGTGTCGTTATCCAGCATTTCGATACCCTTTTCAACATAATCGGAGAGCGCCCATTCGCCCTTTACAATGTCGTTGCTGTAAGACATGGCGTCGCTGTCTGCAAGAGTTTCTGCGATAAGGATGGACTTGCCGTCACCGGGCTTAAGAGCCTCGGCATCCTTGTAGGTGGTGATTACATTGTAGCCTGCCTGCTTGGCAAGGTCATATACGCTGGTCTGGTCCTTGTTGTTGCCGGTAGGCTTTTTGAGCGCGCCGCCTGCGAAGTAGTCAAAGTCGCTTTCAACCATTTCAACGCCTATCTCATAGTAGTTGTTGCGGCTCGCCTGATGAGCGTAATATGCGGCGGGAGTAGCGTGGTTAAGGTTTACAGAGGACACAACGCCAATCTTATAGCCGAGCCGGTCCTTGAGCTTTTCGGTAATCGTTTCATACTCAATGGTGAAGGTTTCGTCCATATTGATTGTGCCGCTGTAAGTCTTATGTCCGGTGGAAAGCGAGGTAGCGGTAGAAGCGCTGTCGGGGCAGAAAGAGCTGCTGTCGTATGTATTTGCAGAGCCTACAACAGGGAATTTCATAAAATTCATGGTACCCTTTGCTTCGAGAATACCGTTATCGTTTGTATCCTTGAGCGCGTTGTAGTAGTCAGCGGTAAGCTGCGTCTGAGGGAAGCTCATTCCGTCGCCGATGAACATGAAGATGTACTTTGGCATGGTGCCGTTGTAGCCTGCAACGGATACTGTTGACTTGGTTGTCGCTTTGGAATTTGCCGCAGAACCCGCAAGTCCTATCGAACCTGCCGTAACTAAGGTTGCTGCCGCACACAGCGAAGCTACGATTTTCTTTGTCTTTGTCATTGTGTGTTCTCCTAACTTGTTATTGATTTTGTATCTTTGAGGTACAGCTATATTGTACATAACCGGTGTAAAATATAAAAGCGCAGTTGATTTAAGTTTGTGTAAAAAACGTCTCATATTTTTCGGGAGTCCCGGAAAAGAAAATAACTCCTCCTGATTTTTGCGGTGAGATATGTATACACAACAAAAAAAGACCATACCATTATTCTGCAAAATCATCATATATTTCAGTTGTTCCTGATTTTGTGAGCTGCGTTAATTCGCAGTTCAGAGGATAAAGGTAAAGCCGCACTCGGAGTCGGGTGCGGCTTTAATTGATATAGGGCAACACCGCACAAAGACCATTTATTGGATTTCGTATGGTGTTACCCTAGATATTCCTCAAAAGATGAATAATACCGGTCTGTCGAAAAACTGTAATTTGCCCGCGAAGCAGGCTTTTTAAAACCCATTTTCTGCCCCAGCTTTGCCGGGACAAAAAATACTTCTATCCGCACAACTGTGCGAACTGACGGCAAATCCGGCAGTGAGTGCGGGCAGTGCGGATGTTTCGGCGCAGCAGGACGCTGCAAAGCCGAAACCAAAGGTCCGGCACGGATGCATGACATCCAAGTTTCAACGGTCTGAAATACTCTGCTTCTTTTGAAATACCCCTGATTTCTATCATAGCAACTCCCCCATTCCCAAAATTCCTGTTATTGTCCGTTTTGTTCTACCAGATTGCTTACCCACACGCCTTTTTTTATCAGCACACATCCGATTATCAGCTTAATTATATCTGCCGCCTGAACTATCGCGAAAATCGCGTACACCGAAAGCGAGGTACACGCGCACAGCACCGCCGCCAGCGGAAGCGCTACCACCCATGTGAATACGCTGTCAAACAGGAATGTTACCACTGTTTTGCCGCCGGAACGCAGCGTGAAATACAGCGCATTAAGAAAGCCCTGAATCGGGAAAAACAGCGCTGTGATTATGATAAAATTCTGCCCATAGCTGCGAATAAGCTCCGTGGTATCGTACAGCTTAGGGAATACTCCCGAAACCGCAATCAGAATAACCGCAAGCCCCATACTTACTGCCCCCGTGAACCACATCAGACCAAAGCAGGACTTTTTTGCGCGGTCATATTCCGAAGCGCCCAGCAGCTGCCCGATAACAATTCCCACCGCAGAACCCAACGCCACAAATACAACATTCATCAGGTTGCAGAGTATATTCGAAATGTTGAGCCCCGCAACAATATCAAGGCTAATCGTGGAATAGCACTGCGTAAGAGCCGCCATTCCGCCTGCCCACAGAAATTCGTTCAAAAACAGCGGAAGCCCCTTTTTGACTATCTGAAGCGCAATCGCCTTTGGTACTTTCAATGTGCGGTATACTCCCTGCAAGAACGTGAAGCGCTTTTTTAGAAGCGTTGACCATACAACAACTATCGCTGTTTCCACTGCGCGGGCGATTACTGTTGCTATCGCCGCGCCCCTCACGCCAAGCGCAGGAAATCCAAAATTTCCGAAAATCAGCAGGTAGTTAAAAAGAATATCAACCGCAACAGATATAATGCCGCCTGTCATGGGTATAACGCTTTCGCCGATTTCACGCAGGCTTGTTGCGTAAATCTGCGTGATTATAAATAACGGTATTCCAAGCAGCATTATGCTAAGATACTCTTTTCCGAAATTCATTGTAAGCGTTGGGTCTACCGTTCCCGATTCACCCCTGAGATACAGCCCGATAAGCAGCTCGTTCCCGAAAATAAACGCTGCAAGCCCTCCTGCAAGGCACACAATCCCTGTCCAAATCTTCATGCGGAATACGCTGCGCACTCCCTCAATGTTGTTCTGACCATAATACTGTGCGCCGTATATCCCCGGTCCGGACATTCCTCCAAAAACCGCAAGACTGAACACAAACATCAGCTGCCCGACGATTGAAACCGCTGTCATTGCCTCGGTTTCAAGACTGCCAACCATTACATTATCAATAAGACCCACCATGTTGGTAATGCCGTTTTGTATCATCATAGGCACTGCCAGCGCCAGTGCGCGTTTATATATGCTCCTGTCTTTCATTGTTCCCTCTCCCTGCAGATTTCCGCATACTTTTTTCTCTCTGATATTGTTATTATGAATAATCAAGCTTGCGTTTAGTATATCACATTAACCTTTGGCTGTCAATAACCGAAAAAAGTTATCGCTTGACTTATTTCTGCAAAAGTGATAGAATATAGTTTACTTCAAAGGGATTGGACAAATACGGGAGGTAATAGTATGGAACCTATTAAAATCAGAGGACTAAAGCAGAACAATCTTAAAAACATTGCTCTTGATATTCCCAAGAACAAAATCGTTGTGTTTACGGGCGTTTCGGGCTCGGGAAAATCCAGTATTGTGTTTGATACCATTGCGGCGGAAAGCCAGCGGCAGATGAACGAAACATACAGCGCGTGGGTGAGAGGCAGACTGCCGAAATACGAACAGCCCAATGTTGAATATATCGACAATCTCAACCCCTCGGTTATTATTGACCAGACACGTCTTGGCGGAAACGCAAGGTCAACTGTGGGTACAATCAGCGATATGTATTCCCTGCTGCGGCTGATGTTTTCAAGAATAGGCACACCTTCTATCGGTCCTGCCTCATACTTTTCTTTCAATAATCCTAACGGTATGTGCCCCACCTGCGCGGGTATCGGAAAGATTATGGATTTCGACATCAACAACCTCATTAACGCCGATAAAACCTACGACGAGGGCTGCTTTAATCTTCCCGCGTTCGGCACAGGCAATTATTACTGGAAGGTTTACAGACGCCCCGAGTATTTCAGAACGGATGTTCCGTGGAAAGACCTGTCCGAGGAAGAACAGAATATTCTTTTATACGGAAGCCGTACAAAGGGCGGCGAAAGGCTGGATAAGAAGCTGGAGGGTGTTTACAACCAGTTCAGGCGCCTTGTGCTGATGAAAGGCGTTGAGGAACAGACCGACAATACGCTGAAAAGGATAGCAAGATTTTTGTACGAATGCGAATGCCCCGACTGTAAGGGCAAGCGTCTTAACAATACAGCGCTTTCCTGCAAAATCAACGGGCTGAACATAAACGATATGTGCGAGATGGAGTTTTCGCAGCTTCGCGAAGAGCTGGAGAAAATACACGACGAGCGCGCCGCAACAATTATTGAACAGCTTAAAGCCGCCCTCGACCGTATGATTGATATAGGACTTCCCTATCTTTTTATGAACCGAGAAAGCTCTACCCTTTCGGGCGGTGAGGCGCAGCGATTAAAGCTTGTGCGATACATGGGCAGCTCCCTGTGCGGCATGATTTACATTTTCGACGAGCCCAGCACGGGAATGCACCCCAGAGATGTTCACAGAATGTCAAGGCTGCTGAAGAATCTGCGCGACAAAGGCAACACCGTTCTTGTCGTAGAGCATGACAAGGATATAATCAGTATCGCGGATGAGGTAATTGATATAGGTCCGCTGGCAGGTAAAAACGGCGGCGAGGTGCTGTTTCAGGGCAGCTACGAAAGCCTGCTGAAAAGCGGAACAAAAACGGGAAACGCTCTGTCCTCGGAGATTAAAATAAAAGAAAACGTGCGCAAGCCAAAGGGCTTCCTGCCCGTAAGAGGAGCAAAGCTGCACAACCTCAAAAACATTGATGTGGATATCCCGCTCGGAATTATGACGGTGGTTACGGGCGTTGCGGGCAGCGGAAAATCCACGCTTATCAGGGATGTTTTCGCAAAGCAGTACGAGGAACAGGTGGTTCTGATTGACCAGAGCGCCGTTACCGCAACTGGTCGCTCTACCGTATGCACTTTTTTAGGATTTTTCGATGAAATCAGAAAGGTGTTCGCCGCCGAAAACAATGCAGACAGCGGACTTTTCACCTTTAACGGCAAAGGCGCTTGTCCTTACTGTAAAGGTCGCGGTGCGATAACAACCGAGCTTGTTTTTATGGAGCCTGTTACAACTGTCTGTGAGCACTGCAACGGCACACGATACAGCGAGGAAGCACTGAAATATTCGGTCAAGGGCAAAACCATTGTTGATGTTCTGAATATGAGCGTTGAGGACGCTGTTCCTTTCTTCGCGGACAACAAGAAAATCACCTCAATGCTGAATGCCCTTATGGAGGTCGGACTTTCCTATATCTCGCTGGGTCAGCCGTTATCAACCTTTTCGGGCGGCGAAAGACAAAGAGTTAAGCTTGCGCAGAATATCAAGAAAAAGGGCAGCATTTATATTCTGGATGAGCCTACAACGGGACTTCACGCTGCGGATATCGAAAAGGTGGTAAGCATTCTTGAAGCCTTTGTTGACAGGGGAAACACAGTTATTGTAATTGAACACAACACCGACGTAATGAAGCTTGCCGATTACATTATCGACATAGGTCCCGACGGCGGAACAAAGGGCGGCGAGGTTGTATTTACGGGAACACCAAAGGAAATGCTTGAAAACGGCAATACAATAACCGCAAAATATTTAAGGAAATAACCGCCCGCATTCGCTGCAAAACACAAAAAACATCACCCTCTGCCGCGCAAAACAGCAGAGGGTGATTAGTAAATCAGGATAATTTGCATTTCTTTTTGGATTTTCCCGATAATATTTTCGGAATTTCTTGATTATTTTGACAAAATGTGCTATAATAAGACAGTGTATTTAATCTATCAAACTATCATACACCGTCGGTGGTTTCGGGCGAGCATTCATTCGTAGGGCAGATTCATAAGGAGAATTTATATGAAAAAGAGAATAATATCGGCGGTATCATGCGCACTGATTTTATTGAGCGGATGCCGGAATACAGCGCCCGTCGAGGTCGCTGATGAGGGCTTTTCCGTCGAAGACATAAACCAAAAGCTGCTGGATGCAGTAGGAAAGCTGCCAAAGAGCGACACGCTTTATTTTGATAACGGCATTGAAATTACCGGTCTTGGAGTTACCTTTGACGGCAGACCGACAAGCTTTGACGGGTGCTATTATTTCCCTGCCATAGAGCAAATTACAGGTGCGCATATTGCGATAGATTGGGATGTTGCCGACAATTACAGCGCAACAGTGGCAGCGACAATTCTTTCGGGCAAAACGGATATGCCCGATATTATAAACCCAATGGATTTCGGAGTAATGGAGCTTGCCGCAAACGACCTTATCGTGCCGCTTGACGATTATCTTGAACTCATGCCCGACATTGTTGAAGCTGTCGGTGAGGAACACATGGAGGCATGGCGGTCTGCTGACGGGCATATCTACACTATTCCGTCGGTATCAACCATACGCGGCTCTTTTTCCATGATGATAAGGCAGGATTGGCTGAATGCGCTGGGCATGAAAACTCCCGATACATGGGAGGATTGGCTTGCGTACTGGCGGGGCGTACGCGATAACGACCTTAACGGAAACGGCGACCCCTCCGACGAAATACCTATTGCGCTTGCAGGCGGTATGGGCGGCGAGAGAAGCCTTACGCTGCTGCTGAATGCTTTCGGAATTGCCGCTTCAAACGATACCCAGTTCTGCGTACTTGATGACGGTACATAC
>JBJESB010000108.1:0-10548 GCA_051882575.1 Oscillospiraceae bacterium | reverse complement strand
ACCTGTCCAGCTTATGTACTATGACCGCCTCAAAGTCCCCGGAAGCCGAATCGGCTATCATGCGTTGGAATTCCTCGCGGCGGTCGTTGGTGCCGGTCTTTGCTCGGTCAATGTATTCTCCGACTATCTCGTAGCCGTTTTCCTCGGCAAATTTATTTATTGCCCTGAGCTGAGCGTCTATGCTCTCGTCGCGCTGATTGGCGCTTGAAAATCTGGCATAAGCCACAGCCCTCATACTGCTTCCTCCTCTCCGATATGCTTGTTCATAATCTCAACGAGTATGGAAGCTATAAACTGTTCGGGCGGAATGTCTGTTTCGTCCGCCTCTTCTGCAATGTCTATCCTGTCAGGATAGCAGCTGTTTTCATTTGCGCCGGTTCTGCCGAACGACAGCGCAGACATGATTCTGTAAGTTTCCATTTGGTAATACCTCCTAATCTTTTATGTGATTGTGTATCACCGAATAATAATATATAAGTACACCCCGGAGCATTTCAAATTGATGAATTTTGCACCAATAGGTATTTTCTTATGACAATTATGACAAAGTTGTCATAGTTGTCATAACAGAACAGGGTGTGTTCAAAAATTCGTTACTATTTAGATAAATATTTTTGAAAATTTGCGTAAAAAGTAGGTTTGTCAATGATTTTGTACACGATAGTGAGCAAGAAATTCGAGTGGAGATAACCAGCCGAGATGGAGCATAGGACTGTCGTTGGAGTGGCGCAGATGGGCTTTTAACTGCTGATTAAGGTCATCACAGGAATAAAAACTGTGGCAGGAATAGAACTTGTTATGGTCTTCGCGGTGGCTACGCTCAAACTTACCATTGTGGCGCGGAGTATATGTATGAACCACTTTTGTTGTATTTTGGGCTTGCTCGTGTCATTCCATATTTCTCGCAATATTTTATTTGGGCTTGAAGAAACTTCATTTCTTGTGTTATACTTTTCATGTGGTGTAGGGTTTCCTTTCGATGAGATTTTTTTGTGGTGACTTTATTACTTCTGGCTCTATCCCTCAACTATTTTTCACCCTGTGTCCGATATCTATTGTAGCACTACAGTGCCGGTGGGAATTTGATACGAAAAGGGTTGAAATAAATGGAATTATGTGATATAATATTGATAAATTATCAGGTTAATGAATTGAATTAGATGACAATACTGTTAGGGGAGTTTGTAATGTGGACTGATAGAGAAAAAATTCTCAATAGTTTTGATGAAATTAACTCATACTTAGAAAGTATGTGCTCTTTTCACGATTATAGATTGGGAAACCTCGAATTAAAAGACAACTCTGTTAGTATAACCATTGAAGAAGATATGAAAAGCATCGATAATCGCGATGCTTATATTTGGAGTTTTACTTTCAACTTGATTTCAGATTGTAGAATTGATATGGACTGCATTTTGACATCTTACATTACAGAGGTTGTTTTTAGAGATAAGCATGAAGTAATGATAAGTCTGACAAACGGCTACATTTGGATTATCGCTGATGATATTCAGCTTGGAATTCCCAAAAGAATGAAGGTGATAAAATGAATATATTATTCTTTCACGAATTACAAGACGCCTGGTGTGTGCCTATTTTAAGCATAACTGTTTATGATACTGACACTGATAATGTGATTTGTTGCGATGATAATGGCGAGAAGAGATATACCATTCCCAAAGAGGAAATAGACAGAATCTGCAGTGTCATAAAAAAACACCCAAATGTTCTTAATCTTACAGAAGCGGATATTGAAGATGCAGGAGTTTTAGATGGCACAATTGATAGGTTTGTGTTTTCAGATAGGAAAAAGAGCAATGAACTATTTGCGTCAAATATTTGGGCATTTCAAAAAAGCAATTCAGCTGCTGTAAATGCAAAGTCCGTAATATCTGTATTCAATCGGATTTCGGAAATCTTGAAAAACAATGGAATTGATAATTGCTTTTTGAGATTGAATTATTAGCTATCGATAATATCACATTTTGAGGAGCACCCACCCGGCTGCTCCTTTTTCATATATCCAAACCGAGCCGCAAGGCTCTTTTTTTATGCCCATTTTCCAAGGAGGTGACGCAGAATGTCCGAGAATTTCGGCTTGAAAATAGGTCTTGAGAGCGAAAACCGGTACGATAGGCTTAAATACTATTTTAATTTTAGATTACCGATTGAGCTGATAATCCTGCCGAGGCGTCAACCTCGGCGGGATTTCTCACTCCAGATAATCATAAAGGCCGGGCAGCAATTTAACTTCGCTGTCTTTATCCAGCGTTACGACATTCAAGCCTATCCGTTCAAACTCGACCATCATCTTATCGAAATAAGCATGCCTCTGTCCTCAAAAATCGTTGCATGATAGTCATAGCCGTTATCGTCCGGAAATACACGGTATCGTCCTCGTGCGTTATTGTATAACCGTTCTAAGGTGTCATGGTATTCCATGAAGGTCTTTATTTCTTTTCTTAACCCTATAGTGTGTATTGAGTAATTCATGTTTTTTACCTCCGTCATTTTAGTTAGGTGTAATAATAGTTGCTGGATATAATTACTGTTTTTTGTAATACATCAATAGCTCTGTTATACAGTTATAATACTATATTAACTAGAGTTATTAGGTTGAGTATAAGCTAGCTATTGTATATGGTTAATACTACTTATCATATACCAATCAACTCCTTTCTGATATTAAGTAAATTGTTTATGAATTATATAAAATTATTTTTGATGCCGGCGCCGCGAACAAAATAATAAAATCAAATAACCGAAAGGGGAATTGTATGGAAGAAAAAATACTGACAATAGACGATATACAGAAAAAGCTCCGTATAGGGAGAAATCAGGCTTACAAGCTTGTGGCGGAGAAAAAAATAAAAGCCTTCCGCACGGGAAGGACTTGGAAGATAACAGAAAAGGCGCTTGAGGAATTTATTAAAAGCAGTGAGAATAGCTGCAAAAAAATGAATTAAGATGTTGAAAAACGGTGGTTTTTCGCATATAGATTTTCGCAGGAGTTTTCGCACAGAATTAGCCCCGAATTGTTGGGGAATTCGGGGCTTGGTAAAGTGTGCGAATAACGTTCGTTTTACGAAGAGCGCAGGTTCTTATAAAGGGTTGAGGGTTTCACTCCGGTTAGGTCGGTTATTTCCTTAACGGTGTATTGCCGAGTATGATAGAGCTTAACTGCCTTGCGCACAGCCTCACTGTCAATTTGAGGTCGCCCGCCTTTTCGCCCTCTGGCACGAGCAGCGGCAAGCCCCTCGCGCGTTCTGTCGGCGAGGACATCGCGCTCAAACTGTGCCAGCGCTGACATCAGCGTGAAAAGAAGCTTGCCGGTGCTGGTTGTAGTGTCGATGGATTCCTTTAAGGAAACGAGGTTCACGCCTTTGGTGTTGAAGGTTTCCATAAGCCATATCAGGTCTTTGGTGCTTCTGCCGAGGCGTGAGAGGGATTCCACCACAACGGTATCGCCCTCGGTGAGCCGTTCGAGCATTTTCTCCAGTTCGGGACGGTTGCGCTTGGTGCCAGTCATTTTCTCATTATACAGGTAGTCCACTCCGTACTTTTCAAGCATATCAATTTGGCGGTCGAGGTTCTGTTGTTCCGTGGAAACACGGGCATATCCGAATACGAAATTCTTCATCAGAACTCACCGCAGTAGTCAAAGGCGAACTCGTCAAGAATTTCAGCAAGCGCCTGCTCAAACTCGCCGGGGTGATATAGCATTTTCTCGATTTCCTCAACGAAATAGCCGTAACACAACAGCAGGTCAATATCCTCGCGATTAACTCCAATGCTGGCAGCAAAGTCTTTGAGCTGCTTAACATTTGGCGGCTCATGTTGGCTCGGGTCGGGATAATCCCAGTAGCTGCTGCGGAAGAAGCGGTAATCAAATGCGAATAGATTTGATGTGTCGAACAACCCGCGTTCCATTGCTCCGATGCTGTCTATCTTGATTATGTCGCCGCAGTTTGTAGCTATTTCAGTGTGCTCCATTCCGAGTATTCCAAGCTTTGTGAGCGCACTGTCAAGAATAGCCTCCGTACTTGCGTAGATGTATAAGCCGTACTTTTCGTAATGGTACAACGCAAGCGGATTATCGCCCTTGACAAAGTAGAGATTATTGCAATCATCAAGGACGGTAAACACAAACGAACCCTCGACAAGTTCAGCCATTTCTCCAATGGTTTTCATGTCGAGGGTTTCATGCTGTTCAAGGAGTTGCACTGCTATGTAGCTGTCGGTTTTGATGGGCGTGTTCGGCAGCTTCATCTGCGCTCGGAGCGTAAGGTCGTTGTGGAGTACGCCATTATGAGCAAGTGCAAAATGCGTGTTTCCAACGGTGCCGGGGAATGGGTGGTTGTTGCGGTTGTCGAGCTTGTTGCCCTGCGTAGCCATTCGGGTGTGCCCCATAATAACATTCGCATCCTCGCGGAGCTTCAAGTGAACGCTATGAGCGGCAAACGGGCGCTTGTAGATTGTAAGCTTGCCGCGGGAATTGTAAGCGAAGCCTGTTGCGTCAGTGCCACGAACCTCGCATTCCTGCGAGAGAACGCGCAAGACTTTCTCACGCTGTTTTGCGGTGAGGGTGTGGTTGTAGTCGATTAAGCCAAATATTGCACACATATTAGTCATCCTCCATTTCTTCAATCGGTGCGTTAACATAGAGCCGGCGCTCTTTGAGATAGGTTATGAGTTCGGAGCAATACTCCTTGTCAAGGCTTGAAACGGAATCCGTCCAGCTTACTTTTGAGATTTCTGAATCGGAATAGGTCAGCGCCATATCGCAAATAGCATCAACCATCTCCAGAGTTGCAATCAGCGTATTATACTTTAGCGTGCCTCTGAACATACGAAATTCGATTGTGCTCCAATTCGTGATGTTTACGCAAGCGTAGCGCCCGTTGCAGCCCTTTTTAGCATCCTCCAGAATCTCTTTCGGGCTGTTTTTGTAACCGTAACGAGCCGCCCAGCGGTTCATGGAATATTCGGTTCTGCGGCTGAATTTGAGCAGCTCATTCCAGTGGTGTTCCACGAAATAGAGAACCCGCGAGATAGCTGCGTCTTGCTTCTCGCGGGTGTCTCCGAATGTACTGCGGTTGACATGAATGTGCAGACCGCAGGTGCTTGTTTTGTGGCTTTTGTAGCCAAGCTGAATTGCCTTATGGCACACATCTTGCCACGGCATTTCGCTCTTGTGGTACGCCAACGACATGGGGTGGGTTACGATTTCCATGCCGTCATTGAGCGAACCGTCCGACTTGATGTAGATGTGTTCCTTGTCGCTCCAGTTGCCCTCGGCAAGAATCAAATCGGCATTATCGCTGTACTTGCCCGCGCCGTCAATCTCCAATTCCACGCCGAAGAAGCGCTTGCTGTCACCGTAGAAAATCGGGTCGGGCTTGTAGCTGTACTCGTGGATTGAGCTTTTGCACCGCTCCTCGTAGCAGCGGTCGCAATAGGGATAGTCATCGTCATCACTGTAATTTGCATAGTCGCGATGAATGATTCTGCCGCAGCATTCGCAAGAGGTGTAGTAATCGTCATAGCAGTGCTGGCAGAGCGGCACGCTATCCGAGCCGGCATTATTGTCGTTCCAAATTCGCTCGCCGCAGTGTTCGCAGGTAACGGTTTCGTTGTGGTAGCAGTCGGGGCAAAGCAATTCGCCCTGCATTTCATAGTAATCCTCGGTATCGAGTTCAGCGCCGCAGCAGCTGCAAACAAGGCGCTCGTTTTCGTTGTTGTTCATGGTGTTTTCCTCCTTAATATTCCTCTGCAAAAAGCATGGTTGTGTGGTCGCCGTCGTCAATGACATAGATTTTCGCCGTGATTGGGTTTTCCGTGCGGAATTCGTGGGTTCGCTCGTAGGGCGGCTGTTCCTGTGAATGTGTGATTCGCTGGATTTTGCCGCTTGCTGTGAGCTTAAAAACTTGCAGGTAGTCCTTCTCCGAAATGCTCATGCTGTCGATTAAATTCCAAAGCACTATTTGTGCTAACAATGGTACATTTTCGGATATTCCCTTTGTGCAGTAACGCAGGTTTTTGAACATGATTGCCACCTCCTGTTTGGCTTTGTAATGCGATTTTTGAGCAAAAGCAAAAGCCCCGTCAACGTGAATTTTCATCACGATAACGGGTCTTGTTTTGCTGTGAAAACCGAGTCCGCGATAAACCGAAATAAACTGTTATTTCAGCCGGAAATCCGTGCTGTCTAACCGCTTAAGTTCGCGTTCCGCGTCGTCGATTTTCTGTTGAAGCTCGCTGCGCTTCTCGTCCTTGCGGCGCTCGCTTACCATGCCGATTATTCCTGCGATTGCAACGACACCGGCTTCAATTATGGTTACGAGCGTCTGTGAGCTTATTCCTTCATCTTATCACCTCCCCACAACGGTATAATATACCTCTGTGCGGAGCAGCTTTTCGGGCGAACATGGGATTAAATAAACCGAAAAGGAGTGTGATTTTTGTGCTAAATAATACAAAAGAAATTCTAACGCTAAAGGAATTGCAGGAACTGCTGCATATAGGCAAAAACACCGCACTGAAACTAGTTCAGAGCGGTGAGATTGAGGGGTTCAGGGTGGGGAATAGGTGGAGGATAATTAAAGAAAATATAGCCAAATATATTCGTCAATTGTAATTCCTATAGCTTTACTCGGAGTCTAAATGTGCGAATTTGCCGCATCTAAGGCTCTATTCCCAACTCTGTGTAAACCACAAATGTACAAAAGCACAATCTGTACGCTCTGGGTGCATTTCACTGCATTCAGAGCGTATTCATAGTAACACAAATCGATTAGACTATTTTAAGTCAAGTTGTCAAAGATTTCCGAATAGGGCATAATGGATTTGTAGCTTGACTTATAGATAATATCCCACATATCAATACATTGAGCCTTAATTTCGGGATTATGCTTGTTTGCGTCCAGCAGCTTAATTACGCTTTTTATCAAGTCATTTGCGATTGTATCACTATCCCTCATTTTGTTTTTTAACATTCCTTCGCAGAGAGAATGCAGGATTTTTGCATATTGGGTGATGTCTTGATCTTGCTGATTGATATAATCAAGTATCGTATGCAGATGATGTTCGTCTAGTTTTGCGTTCAGGAGTTTCAGTAAAAGCTCCTCATCCTTCTCTTTCTTTGAATGAGAAATCTTCTGTCATTTTGTTCGGTGGAGTAGCAATTATCTCCAGCCAAGTTTTATCGGAAATGCGTCCGGCTTTATGGTATATCGGAGATTTTACACCCATCGTACGACCGGTTGACAAACCATTATTGTAAAAAGGTGTTCGTAACCATTCATTGCGATTTAACACCTGAATTAAGCGCTTTGAATATTCAGACATTCTCGCTGCATCGAGGCAAGGCAGGAGCTCCTTTTGCAGATGCCCCCAAAAGGCATAATAAACAGGAGGGTGCGTACAATCCTTGTTTCTCTTTAATCGACATTTGTATTTGTCAATCATTTTCGCAGGCGGGTCGCTCCAATGAAGAATGATATCTTCGAGCCTGCGGAAAGATTCAATTGAACAAGCCGACGAAAATTTACCGATGATTTTCTTGGTCAATGACAGGTAATCCTGGCTGTTTTCGGTATAGATAAAGAGATGATTTTCGGGGTCGGCGCAAAGCCAAGATACAGCATAGTCGCTGTACTCGATTCCTAAACTGAATATGGCATTGGCAAGGATTTCATAGTACACAACTGAATTTTTGCCGTCAAATTCTTCGACAAATTTCAAAAAAGCTTCCGTTTCTTTGGTAGCAAACTCGCAAAGGCTTATCTTTACTATTTCAACGATATTTCTTACAGAATGCTCATTGTAGGCGCTCTTTGTCCATTTAGTATAGGAATCACTTAACTCAAGATTGGGCAAGCGTGGGTTGAACTGCATAGTTTTGCTGCATATTTCGGGCAATAGCTCTTTTACTATCTCACGATAAAAACACTTAGAAAAAGCAATAATATCACATTCTTCGCCAAATTATAAATACCTATTATTCGGATTAGTTTCGATTATTGCTTTCGCTCTGGAAAAAACATCATAACTGCTTAAATCTGAAATTGTCCACTTGTCCTTATTTCTATTGCTTAGTTTGCATTGATAATACCACCGTACATCTTGTTTATCGACAGCTATATATTCTGCGCTGTCTTTATTCTCGCCGAGTGGTTCTACTGTTACTGACTTTAATTCGCCTAATACAAGCCTTAAAAAGAGGCTTGCAAGATATTGATTTTCATAATTGTTTCCGTATTTGTCCGCTCTGCCACCGGGTTCTAAACTCATAATATCTCTCCTTATCAATAAATTTAAATTGCAGAAAGTATTCCTACTTGATTTATATAAATTATATCATGACATTTAGCAAAATGCAATACTATTCTGCTTAACTCGGCAATAGTTTAGTAATTGTAGTTGCTTTTTCATATATGCTTCCACAAAACGGCTTGGAGCGGTGAGATTAAGACTTTTGGTGTGAAAGCAGTGGTGGGTCTTGAGGGAGAGTATTGCAAATAATATATGAGGAATATATAGTAATTATCAAATCACATACCCGTTGCATGAGCTCATTAAGTCATTTCCGTATTTTGCTACGCTAATATTGATATTCTTTAATAATATAATCACAAATAACCAAATCATACTTGACTAAAGAGCTCTATTGTGCTATACTATAAATATCAGAAAGGGGTGTATCACCATGTTTATAGGCAGAGACCGTGAACTGGGAACATTGGATAAGCTTTATGCTTCGGAGAAATTCGAGTTTGCAGTTATCTACGGCAGGCGGCGCGTAGGAAAAACTGCGCTCATAAGCCGATTCATTGATGGGAAAAAGGCAATATATTTCATGGGTGTTGAGAGTAATTCCAAGCAGAACCTTGAAAACTTCAGCAAGAGTATCATTGAATTCAGCAGCGGTATTGAAGCTGAAACCTCGTTTCATTCCTTTCAGGCGGCTTTGGAATATGTGTTCAGATTAGCGGAAAAAGAGCGGATTATTCTCGCAATAGACGAGTATCCTTATGTGGCGCGGTCGGAGAAAAGCCTTGCTTCAACGCTCCAGCGGCTAATCGACAAATACAGGGACAACTCCAGGCTGATGCTGATACTCTGCGGCTCGTCGATGTCGTATATGGAGGACGAGGTGCTGGCTTATAAAGCTCCGCTTTATGGCAGGCGTACTGCCCAGATGAAGATACAGCCCTTTGATTTTGAGGAAACCTGCCGCTGCTTCACACATTTCTCCGATGAAGATAAGGCGCTTATTTACGGCATTGTCGGCGGAACTCCGCAGTATCTGTTACAAATAAACGACAGCATGAGCGTTGAAGATAACATCAAGAACACATTTCTCAACCCAATGTCGTTTCTTTATGAGGAACCGGTCAATCTGCTCAAGCAGGAGGTCAGGGAGCCAAGTATTTACACGGCGCTTATTACCGCTATTGCAACAGGGTCAAGCAGAATGTCTGAGATTTCAACTAAAATCGGTGAAAGCACCAATGTTTGCTCCACCTATCTCAAAAACCTTATAAGCCTTGGAATAGTGCGAAAGGAAACACCCTACGGCGAAAAGGAATCTCGCAGGTCAATTTACTCTATCAAAGATAATATGTTTCGGTTCTGGTACAGATTTGTCCCCGAAAACAGCTCGCTTATCGCAAGGGGAGCAGCTGACATGGTGTATAAGCGAATCGAGCCGCACTTCTCCGATTATATGGGCAAGGTCTTTGAGGAAATATGTATGCAGTACCTCTGGAAGCAGCTTATAAGCGGCAAATCGCCGGTAGAGTTCACCTCGCTTGGACGCTGGTGGGGCACTGACCCTGCAACACGCTCACAGACCGAGATAGACATTATGGGTGAGCAGGACAAGAATACCGCTCTGTTTGGCGAATGCAAGTGGACTAATGAAAAGGTCGATGTGGGAGTACTTGATACTTTGGTGAGCCGCAGCAGGCTGTTCAAGTATGATAATGTGCGCTTATATTTGTTCTCGAAATCCGGCTTTACAAAGGGATGTATGGACAAGGCTAAGGCGCTCGGTAATGTTGAAACGGTGACATACTCAGATATTCTGAAAAGCTTTATCTGAAAGAAATAACAGCTTTAAATCACATCGGTAATTCAGGATAGTAAAAACATCACCACAGTTTATCAATGTTAACTCGCAGAATGTAACCTTAATCTTCTGTCATCTTAACTACCCAAAGTCACTGTTACAGCGATATTTATCTTTTCTCTTGACTTTCAAACCGTTTTCGACTAAAATAAGATATATTCGTATTTTAGCCAAAACAAGAATAATCGTGAGCTATATTATGATGTATAATATACTCAAACCCCATTCTTTCCGAAAAACCTACTTGCAGGTTTTCGAAAAGATTTGAGTAACCAACGGCTTTGCAAAGCCGAATGATTAAGGTGAAAATTTATGGGTAAATGAGATTTCCCCTCGGCTCCACCATGGTTACCCATAACCCATATTATAAGAACCTCACGCCGTTTCCCAAAGCAAAGCTTTGGACGGCTGTGAGA
>JBJESB010000107.1:0-10616 GCA_051882575.1 Oscillospiraceae bacterium | reverse complement strand
TACCCGACCCGAGGAACGGGTCAAAAACAATATCGCCCGCATTTGAGCTTGCAAGCATAATCTTCGCAATCAGCTTCTCCGATTTCTGCGTTGGATGCGCGGTGTTTTCAGCCATTGACCAGAACGGTATCGTGATATCGTCCCAGAAATTTGAGGGGCAGGTGCTGCGGTAATTGCCGCTTTCGGTTTCATCCCAATCCTTGGGCTTGCCGTCAACCTTATACGGCGCAACCACCCGTTTCCTGATTTTCACCGCGTCAAGATTAAAGGTGTATTGGTTGGATTTTGTCGCAAACCATATATCCTCCATGCCGTTTTTCCAGTTTGCAGCAGCGCCTCTGCCCTTTTCGCGCTGCCATGTTATGCGGTTTCTGACTGTAAAAAACTCGCCCAGAACCCTGCCTATGACAAGGCTGGATTCCCAGTCGCAGCAGACATATATCGAGCCGCTGTCCTTAATAAGCGGATACACAAGTGAAAGCCATCTGCGCGTGTATTCCTCGTATTCGGCGGCGGATTTCTTTGAAAAGGTCGTTCCGTGGAACTCCTTTCTGATATTATAGGGCGGGTCGGCTATTACCAAATCCACCGAATCTGCGGGCAACAGCGGCATTACCGCAAAGGAATCCCCCAGAATCGTTTTGTTGACAATATCCGAAATTGACCCCCCTGCCGAATCTACGCCGATACAGCGCGACAGATATTCTCTGCCGGCTTCAACGGGGAAGTCAATGGTCTTATTTCTTTGCGATTTTATTTTTGGCATAATACCCCTCAATTTCCGTTCATTATTCCGATAGCCTTACCGTTTGCTCCGGCAAACAGACTGTTCTTACAAATAAAAAAACCGTTATCAGAATACCTTAGTATCCTGACAACGGTTCTGGCGCAGAAAGAGGGATTTGAACCCTCGCGCCGGTTGCCCGACCTACTCCCTTAGCAGGGGAGCCCCTTCACCACTTGGGTATTTCTGCAAACACCGCAATATGCTGATAGCCACATATTCAAATGACATAAAATATTATATCACGGTGTTACCGATTTGTCAAGACCTTTTCCGAAAAAAATGATAATTCTCATTAAACCGGCGAGATATCAGCGGTTCGGCTCAATTCTCCAACCCTTTCAAAGGTAAAGCGAAGCCGCCTGCCGTCTATTTCCGCTGTTATGCAGCTGCCTTCCTCGACAAACTCGTTGCCGTTCATGTACAGAAAACCTGCCGCAAGCAGGCGGTGGTCGCAATACATTGCACCGATTACCTCCAGAAAGGTCCGCACAAGCTCTGTCTGCGTAACCGGCGAGAATACTTCCTGCGGCAGACCCTCGGGCTGAACGAACATAGCGCCGCCGTCGTACGGGCAGCGATAATAGCACACGGGCTTTTCGCTTACAGCGCAGCTGACCATGGCAAGATTATGCGCAGTGTGCAGCTCGTCCTCCAGCATGAATTTGCCCTCGGTGAACTCCTGCACTCCCGAAAGCGCCCGCTTTGCCCGCCTTGACGGCGCTGCCGAAAGCTCCGGCAGATTGCTTTCGGTATTCGCCCACGACCACAGCCATGTATGCTCGCGCTCGTTTTCCGTGCCCAGAATTCCCGCCGAAAATCTGTTGCCGCCAAAGGCAAGCTGTCTGTTGCGTATATCATAGCTCCAGTTGTTGTCGGCAACCACCAGCTCGCCCATTTTGTTCTGCCGCGAAATCATTGCCGCAGCCGAAAGCGAATACAGGTCGAAAAAGCTCGTGCGGTCAAATTCTATCGGGCATTCAAGAATTGTTCTGTTTTCCATAATAACCTCGTCAGATATTTATATTTACGCCGAATTTCCGCAGAATATCGCGCATCAGCAGCTTATCAACAGAATACAGCCTGCTCTTTTCGCGCGGGAGGTCATTCACACGCAGCTCAAACTGAATATAAATCTCGGAATAATCCTCGGCGTAGTGAAAATTGCACTGCAGGAATCTGTCCTTTGTAGCATAGTAATTAACCGGCACAAAGGTCAGCACAGCGCGGATATCCTGCTCAAGCAGCTTTTCGGCGTCGGCTACCGCCATTGGCTCAAACTGAACCTTTTTTGTCCTCGGCAGCGCAGCGGCGCGCCTCTCCTCCTCGGACATGAGTTTTTTGGGCTTTTTTAAGAATCCGAACATCACACACCTCCGCTAACCGCTTCACCGTCGCTGAACAAAGCAACGGTGCTGCCGACTTTTGCCGGCACTACATCAATTCTGTTGTCGGAATAATGCTCGCGTATCTCGGAAATATGCGAAACCAGTCCCAGCATTCTATCGGATTCCGAGAACTTATCAATAACCTCAAGCGCTCTTGAAAAGGATTCGGTGTCCAAGGAACTGAAGCCCTCGTCCACAAACAGCATTTCTGTGCGCGCAACCCCGCCGCAATTGCTTGCGTAATCCGAAAGACCCATTGCAAGAGCAAACGACGCCTCAAAGCTTTCGCCGCCCGAAAGAGAGCAGACATTGCGAGCCTTGCCCACGCCTTCAATTGTAACAGTATTATCAACAACCTCAAGGTCCAGTCCCTGCGCAGACCTGCCGGAGCTTATCGTATCGCGGCTTTGCAGGCGGTATCTTCCGTCGGACATTACCGCGTAATGCACATTCGCGCATTCAAGCACCTTATCAAAGCGCGCTCTCAGAACATAGCACTCCAGACTTAGGCGCGGTTTGCCCGAACCAACGCCGCCCGCAACCAGAGTGTACAGTTTAGACATCACGTCGAAACGCTCGCTGAAGGTCTTAACGCTTTTTTCAAGCTCGCGCGTTTCCTCAACCAAGCCCTTTATTGCGCCGACAGCAGTGTCCGTCTCGGATTTTAACGCATATAGTTTCGCAATCTTCTCCTCGTGACCGGCGCAGACGCTTTCAAGCTCGGTGGTATCAATTATGCAAGCGTCGGCGGGCAGCTTTTCCGAAAGCTCTTTGACCTTTTCGGAAACCACCGCCATATCCGCTTCATACTTACCGATTTCAGCCTTTATACTGTTCTGCTGCTCCTCGCTAAGTATTTCACCCGAACGCACTTCCTGCTCATTCGCAAAACCGTTTTCTTTCAGCAAGCTTTCAATTTCACACGAGCGTTTACCAATATCCAAAGAGTACTGCTCAAGCTGCGATTTCTTTTCCTTAATCCGGGCATTTGCCACGGACAGATTCTCGGATGCTGCTTTTTCGTCATCATAGGCTTTCTGATAGGCTGTCTGTCTGGTTTCGATATCTTTTGTCAGTTCTTCTGCCTGCGCCTGCGCCAGCTGTACGCTGCCCTCGGGAAGTGCCTGCGTTGCTGATTCCAGCTCTTGTTCGCTTTTAGTTAACGCCGCTTTTGCTTCTCTGATTTGAACCTCAAGCTCAACCTGCCTTTTGGAGCACTGTTCAGACTCCTCGCGCAGCGATTTGAGCAATATCTCCGATTCGTCGCTGTTCTTGCTTGCGGTTTCTGCCTCTGCCACCGCAGAATTACATCTGCTTAATTCTTCGTTTTGCTTCTCAATATCCGCATCAACAATTTCAGCAGCTTTTTCGGCATCTTCGGGCATAGCAAAACCGTATATCATTTCGAATTGCTGCATAACGCTGCTTATTGCCGTATCCAGCACGTTCCTGCTCGTCTTTGCGGCAGACTGTGCTTTGCTGTACTCCTGATTTGCCTTTTCAACCTTTTTGCGTTCTTCCTCAAGCATTTCATCCGTGATAACAGCGTTGCTGCCAAAATCGGGCATACAATCTATTTTGCTGCCGCACAGCGGGCAGATATCGCCCACCTTGAGCTTTTTTGCAAGGCGCGCCGCTGTTGAGCTGATATATAGCGCTACCAGCTCCCGATATTCTTCTTCCGCTGCCTCGTATGCTGTTTTCGCCAGCGATTCTTCGCTTTCGGCGTTTATCTTAGCGTTAAGCTTTGTCTCCAAATCACGCATACTCTCCCGCAGTTCAACCGCTGATTCAAGGCGGTGTTTCACTGTCTGCTGTTCGGTCATGCGTTTGCCAAGCATACCTGCAAGCTCTCTTTGTGAGGCAAGCTGTTGCTCCTGCAATTCAACCCTTTGCGCAATTTCACTGCCCGCTGCCTTTACAGCGGGAAGTTCCCCTTCCAAGTCTTTAAGCGCCTGCTGTTTTTCCTTAAAAGTCTGCGCAGCGTTGTAGTAATTCTCAATTATATCCTTTATTTTCTGTGCTCTGTCGCGCAGCTCATCGCAGCAGCTGTTCTGCTTTTCGGCAGCGCTTTTGGCTTCAACAGCGTCGCTGTGTTCCTTATCCAAAACCAGTATTTTATTTTCAAGCTGATGTATCTCTGCTTCACAATCCGAGTATTTCTTCTTTATGGAATCAAGCTCGTTGATTTTCAGCATTACAAACGTCAGCTTTGCCGATAGCTCAAGCGATTTATTCAATCCCTCAATATGCGGACGCTCTGCTTTCAGACGCTCCAATTCCGCCGATTTTTCTTGCAGGCTTGAAATAATCTCATTGGTTGTCTTGGCTTCTTCCAGCGCAGACCTTGCGGCATCCGCCTTGTCCTGCTCGGATTTAATATCCGATTCGGCTTGTGCCTGCTTGTTTGTCAGTTCATTGGCTTTGTCAGCTACGGCTTGAAAAAGCAACCCCGCCATGGTATAGTCGTCATCTGTTTTTTTACCTGCAAAAGAGGATACATCCACATTGTTGGTTATCCCCCTGTCCAGCAGTCTTGAATAATCATGCGCAAGCTCCTGCTGCTTGATTTTCATTTTCTTGACAATTCCCGAAAGCTTGTCCTCAAAATCCTTATATTCCTCCGTGTGAAGAATGCTGCGCAGGATTTCGGTGCGCTCGGCAGTGGAACAGTTCAGGAATTTTGTAAACTCGTTCTGCGCCAGCAAATATATCTGCTTGAACACATTGGGCTTACAGCCGACAAGCTCCGTAATAAAGCTGTTCAAGGATTTTTCAACAATCTGCTTCGTATCGCCGTCGGTTTCCTTGCTGTTCTTTTTCTTTCTGACAATCTCAAAATCCCTTAGCTTAAGGTCCAGATTATTCTCCATGATATAGCTATTGGAACGGGCAATTCCATTCATATCCAGCTCACGGTGAACAATGTACTCCTTGCCTCCGTGAGTAAAAGTCAGGGTTACATAAGCGGTTACCTCTTTGGGAATATGTCGGCTGCGCAGCGTTTCAACCGTGCGCCCCGAGCCGCTGGCTGTGCCGAACAAAGCAAAGGTTATCGCGTCGAAAATGCTTGTCTTGCCTGCACCCGTATCGCCGGCTATCACAAAGGTTTTGCTGTAAAATTGGGAAAAATCAATTACCGTCTTCTCCACAAAAGGACCGAAACCCTGCATCTCAAGTGTTTTAATCAGCATTTTCTTCCACCTCACCAAACAGCTTTATGCCCTCATCAAGCAGCTGCTTATGCAGCTCGTCCTCTGTTTCTCCCAGCATTTCCTTAAGAAACGCCCTGAATACCTCATCAAAGCTTGCCTCGCCGTTTTCCTCGCACAACAGCCCCGAAGCAGACTTTGCTTTAACGGAACCGGTTTTCGGCTGCCTTATGCGCAGATGGTTCGGGAATTTTACGTTAATCTTCGAAACCTGCTCAAAAGCGTTCGTTGGGTTCTCCGTAAGCTGAATGAAAACAAAATCGGTGTCATTTGCGGGAATATCGTCCGAAAGCAGCTGCTCGCAGTTCATCTTATAGGCGATAATCTTTCGCAGCGGCTGAAGCTTATCCTCTGTTACGGTTAGCTCGCCCTTATCGTCAATGTCAATCACCAAAAGTGTGCGTTCGTGGAAAATTTCCTTTTCTGTGAACATCAGCGGCGTCCCGCAATACCTTACATTTTTCTTTTCTCCCAGCGACTGCGGACTGTGGTAATGTCCGAGCGCAGTATAGGTAAAGCCCTCAAACACCGAGATGTCGATTGTATCAATAAAGCCCATTGTTTCATTGCCCGTATTGACTCCCTGATGCGCAATAAGCACCGACGGCTCACCCTTGGGCAATTCCTCGCGGAGCTTGTCCAGAACGTATTTGTGAGCCTCGGTTGAAGACTTGAAGCGCTCTTTCGGAAACGCAGCCTGTATTCTGTTTTTGGAGGCAAACGGCAGCATACAGAAATTCACTCCGCCAAGCTCTACAATGCTGTATGGGTGCTCTGCCGAAAACGGCTCGCTTATGTAAATTCCGTTATTGCGGAACTGGTTTCTTCCGTATGACACTCTCACTGCATTGTCGTGGTTGCCGCTGATGATAAACACCTTTATGCCTAGCTTTACAGCCTTATCCAGCAATTCCTCAAACAGCTGTATGCACTCCGGCGCAGGGTTTGCCTTATCATAGATATCGCCCGCAATTACAAGCGCCTCAGGCTTGTATTGGTCATACGCCCTGCCCAGAATATCATTCAGCAGAATGTGGCGCATATCCTCATACAGACTGTTGCCCTCAATGGTTTTACCAATGTGCAAATCGCTTATGTGAAAAAATCTCATACTACCTCCGCAGCAGCAGGGTATCAGCCCTGCTTAACCTTTTTTGCTGTGCTTACAATAGTTTGAATAAAGGTCGGGTACTCCCATTTCAGCGTATCCCTGTGCAGCTGACCAAACTTCTCATTGCCCACGCCGTAGCCGTTGTTATCCCACAGGAAAATCGGAATCCCGTACCTGCCGAAAACCTCGGTGAAATACTTCGCCCAGCGTATTCTGTCTGCAAGATTATCCTTGTTTGTTGCGCCGCACTCGCCGATTACAACACCGACGCCCTTGCTGATAAAGCGCTCGTTAAGCGTATCCGAAAGCCAGATAAGCCCGCCCACGGAGCTGCTGTCATCCGCACTGAACTTTGTTGTAGAGCCGTTTCCCGTGTTCATGGCGAAATTGTAGGGTGAATATGCGTGGATATCAACTATCAGGCGGTCGTCATCGGGCAGCTCAAAGCCCGAAAGTCCGTCTGCCGAAGCAGCGTATGTAGGAATCATCAGGCAGCGGTACTTGTTGTTGCCGCCCGTTGCGCGAACAGCGCTTACAAACGTCGCGTTGTATTCATTAACCACCGATTGACCTTCGCTGTCGCCGCCGTTCCATTCCCACTGTGTGCCGGTCTTGCGCGGCTCGTTAAGTCCCTCAAAAATAAGATGCTCGTCGTAATCCTTAAAGCGGTTTCCAATCTGCGTCCACAGCTTCTTCATAATCTTCTTGGCAGACTTTTTGTTCTCCTCCGAGGGGAAATGCCAGTTCTCGTGGTGAAGATTGATAATCGCGTACATATCGTTCTTGTAAACGTAATTCACTACCTCCTCAACACGGTCCATCCATTTCGCGTCAATATTCCAGTCGGAATCGCAGCTGGTGTACCACGTAACAGGTATTCTGACAGCGTTGAAGCCCGCGTCCTTTACTGCGAGAATCATCTCCTCGGTGGTTACGGGATTGCCCCATGCCGTTTCGGACGAGCTGGTGCAATCCAGCGCGTTGCCCAGATTCCAGCCAATGGTTATCTTGCTTATCAGCTCAATGGGCGTGATGTCCTTGATGTCTTTTTCCACCTCGGTCTGTGTGGTGTCGTCTGTGGGCTTATCGGGCTGCTCGGGCAGGTTAGCCGTAAATCCCGTTACAAGCGTAACCAGTGCCGTGATAATCGCTGCGAGCTTGGTTGTTACTAATACTTCCATCGTTTTTCCTCCGTTTCCGCAATGCGGACATTTATTCTATTATATTATACCGTAAAACTCCGATTTGGTCAAGTGTATTATGTATCAGATTCAGAACACTAAAAAATAAATTCGTCAAGGCTGGTAAGATAAACATCTGCTGTCGCTTTAAGCTGCTCCTGACGTGATTCCGCCCTGTCGAATACCGCGGCGGTCAGAAAGCCCGCATTCTTTGCGGTGGTAAGCGCGTGGAGCGAATCCTCGAATACAATCGTCTGCCCGGGATTTGTTCCCAAGCATCCCGCCGCCGCGCGGAAAATCGCGTCGCTGTCCTTGCCGCCGTACTGCGAGCAGGTTACACAGCCGCAAAAATACCGCCACACGCCAAGCCGCTCCAGCGACGCCTTTGTAAGCTCTGTCGTATTCGCCGTACATACGCACATCGGTATTCCCGCCGCGCAAAGCCGCTCCAGCAGCTCCGCCGCACCGCTTTTCAGCTGCGCTTCATAACGATAAAAATTCTCCGCCAGCGATAGTATCGCAGTCAGAATTTCCTCGGGAGTCTGCGAAAGCTTGTACTCCGATTGTATCAGCTCCGCCGCCTGCAACAGTGTGAGCGGGTGAAGCCTTTCGGAAAGCCCCTCCAGCGGCTCTTTTCCTAAACTCCTGAGGTATATTCCGTCAAGCTCGTCCCACATACCCGTAGAATCCAGCAGCGTGCCGTCCAAATCAAACACCGCGCCCTTAATTATCATGTATTCCGCCTCGCTTTAACACAGAAGCGGCACGCAATCAGCGCACCGCCTCATAAATATGTTCGTTAATTATCAGCCGAGAACTACCTCAACGGTGTGCTCACCGCCGTCCATTGCGGGAATAATATTGCCCTCAACAGCCTTTCCGTCAACGGTCATGCTCTTAACGCCTGCACAGACATGATTCGGGTTCTTTACTGTAATCTTGTAGGTTGCGCCTCTGAACAATCTGCTTACGGAGAAGCCGTCCCACTCGTGAGGAATGGAGGGGTCAATCTTGAGACCGTCATACTGCGGCTTAACGCCCAGAATGTACTGCGAAATTGCAACAAAGTTCCAAGCAGCCGTACCTGTCAGCCAGCTGTTCTTTGCCTCACCGTGACGCTTTGCATCCTTACCTGCAATCATCTGCGCATATACATACGGCTCGGTTCTGTGCAGGTCGCTCTTCTCCTCGCGGAAAGCGGGAGCAATCTTGCTGTAATACTCGAACGCCTTGTCACCGTGACCTACTGCTGCCTCTGCGCAGATAATCCATGCGTTGTTGTGGCAGAATACGCCGGCATTCTCCTTGTAGCCGCCGGGATATGTCGAAATCTCACCGTATTCAATCTTGTAGGTGGTAAACGCAGGATTGTTAAGCACCATACCATGCTCGGAATTGAGGTACTTGTCAATGCTGTTGAGAGTTGCGATATCGTAGCCCTTATCCTTGCCAAGTCCTGCAAGCACGCACCAGCCCTGCGGCTCAATGAATATCTTGCCTTCCTCGCAGTCCTTAGAGCCGACCTTGTTGCCGTTGTGGTCGTATGCGCGCAGGAACCACTCGCCGTCGTAGCCGTAGTCAATGGTGTTCTTTCTCATCTTAACGATTTCTGCCTCGGCGCGCTGCGCTTCAGCCTCGTCGCCAACCAGACGGCACATAGCGGGATACTCCGGACCGATAAAGCAGAACATACCTGCAATCATAACCGACTCGGCTGTCTGTGAATAGAACGGAGGATTGGGGAAAATCTCCTTGTTGTTGTAGGTCTGGAAGCTCTCACCGGGCTTATCGGAGAAGCAGGAGAGATTCAGGCAGTCATTCCAGTCAGCACGTCCCGAAAGCGGCAGACCGTGAGGACCAATCTTTGTGCAGACATGGTTGAACGCTCTCTTCATGTGGTCAAGCATTGTATCTGCAAGCTCTGCCTTGTTCTCGTAGGGAACCTTCTCGGTGAGGATGGATACATCGCCTGTTTCCTTTATGTACTGCGCAACCGCAAGAATCATCCACAGCGGGTCATCGTTGAAGTTGGAGCCAAGCTCGTGGTTGCCCATTTTTGTAAGGGGCTGATACTGGTGGTATGCGCCGCCGTCCTCCAGCATTGTAGCCGCAAGGTCGATAAGTCTTTCACGCGCTCTCTCGGGAATCTGATGAACAAAGCCCAGCAAATCCTGGTTGGAATCGCGGAAGCCCATGCCTCTGCCGATACCGCTCTCGAAATAGGATGCGGAACGCGACATATTAAAGGTAACCATGCACTGGTACTGATTCCAGATATTAACCATACGGTTAACCTTCTCGTCGGGAGAATTTACGCTGTACTGTGTGAGCAGCTTATCCCAGTATGCCTTGAGCTCATCAAACAGCTTGTCAGCCTTTTCAACGGTGTCGCACATGGACATCATCTCAAGAGCCTTCTTCTTGTTGATGATGTTCTTTGCGGGCTTTGTATTGCCTACGCCGTCAACGGTGTAGCTTGCCTTAAGGTCAGCGGGAACCGCGCCTGTGTCAAACTTCTGGTCAACGGGCATTTCAACATAACCGAGGCAGAATACCAAATCCTTGCTCTCGCCCGGAGCAAGCTCCAGCTCAATGTAGTGAGAAGCAATAGGAGACCAGCCCTCTGCTACGGAATTTCTTGCCTTGCCGTCCTCGAATACTGCGTCGGGGCGCTCAAAGCCGTTATACAGACCGAGGAAAGTCTCGCGGTCGGTATCAAAGCCCTGAATGGGCGCATTTACAGTGTAGAATGCAAAGTGGTCGCGGCGCTCCTTGTATTCTGTCTTGTGGTAGATTGTAGAACCCAGAATCTCAACCTCGCCTGTGTTGAAGTTTCTCTGGAAGTTTGTGGTATCGTCGTTAGCGTCCCACAGGCACCACTCAACAAAGCTGAACAGCTTGAGGCTCTTCTTTTCCTTGCTCTCGTTGGTGATGGTGACT
>JBJESB010000106.1:0-2695 GCA_051882575.1 Oscillospiraceae bacterium | reverse complement strand
CCGATATAAGAGCAGAAGAACCCGCCGCAGATGTTCGTGACGGATTGAGAGCAAGTGGCTCATCCGACAGCAGCATTGATGAATGGTTAAGCCGAAACGACCTTTTATAAAAGGAGGACAAGACTATGAGCCAAAAATTAGTGGCATATTTTTCTGCAAGCGGCGTTACAAAAGCTGCCGCAGAGCGTTTAGCAAAAGCAATCGGCGCAGACCTGTTTGAAATCAAGCCGAAAACACCCTACACAAAAGCAGACCTTGATTGGACAAACAAAAACAGCCGCAGCACACTTGAAACAAATGACCCGAACTCCCGTCCCGAAATTGCAGAAAAGCTCCCCGATATAAGCGGCTACGACACGGTATTTATCGGTTTTCCTATCTGGTGGTATGTTGCACCGAAAATTATTGATACATTTGTGGAAAGCTGCGATTTTGCAGGAAAAACGCTTGTTCCCTTTGCAACCAGCGGCGGCAGCGGAATGGGCAGAACTGTAGAGGTGCTTAAAAGCCTTTGTCCTTCTGCAAATTGGAAAGACGGCAGGGTAATAAACAGAATGTCCGAAAAATCGCTTGCGGATTGGGCGAATACGCTTTAATACTAATATTTAATCGACTTATAGACTTTGTCTATAAGTCGATGCCGCCGAAGCGGCTGTCAAAACCCTTGGTTTTGACAATATTAGTATGACCGATAAAGTTGCGGTAAGCAAATATGACGGTACGGAGTCCGAGGACAGAAAAATCGTTCTTCGTGTTGCGGAAATCGCCGAAAAATACGGTACGACAATGACCCGGATTTCTCTTGCTTGGCAGTTCGCAAAGGGCGTAAGCTCGCCCATTATCGGCGCAACAAAAGCGAAGTATTTCGACGACGCTGCGGGCGCGTTTGATGTAAAGCTGACAGCGGAGGATATTGCCTATCTTGAAGAACCCTACGCGCCCCATAAAATTGTAGGAGCGCTGTAAAATGCCCTACTGATTGCATTCGGCATTTCCTTTTTCATCAAAGCATTGTCTGATTGAAAGGAGCAGTTTTTACGGACAAATTGATAAGTATCATTCTGCTTATTCTGTCAACCCTGCTAAGCGGGTGCAGTGCGAATAATGAGAGCATACAGGACATTATTCCGCCCGGCATTTCTCAGCAGCAGACAGAGGAAACAACACCTTCGTCACAGGAAAACCCGGAGGATAAGCCGTCGCAGCCCATTCAGCCGGCAGAAAGTGAGGAACAGGATTTGCATGAGATAAGAATTAGCGTCGGCGGACAGAGTTTCACGGCAACTCTTGCCGAAACAAAGGCTGCGGAGGAATTTGCGGCTCAGCTGCCGCTAACGCTGAATATGAGCGAGCTGAACGGCAACGAAAAGTACTATTATCTGGACGGCTCGCTTTCAACTGACAGCAAAGTCCCCGATATTATTCATACGGGAGATATAATGTTGTTCGGTTCAAACTGTGTGGTGCTATTCTATGAGGATTTTTCGACTTCATACTGCTACACTCCGATAGCTCATATCGAGGATACAAACGGTTTAAAATCCGCTCTTGGAAGCGGTAATGTTACAATTTCATTCAATTAAGGAAAGGTGATTTTTATGTTAGGAAATTTCGTTTATTCAAACCCCACAAAGCTGTATTTCGGCAAGGACGCGCTTGAAAATCTCCCCGAAGCGCTGAAAAATTACAACAGAATAATGCTTGTTTACGGCGGCGGTTCTATCAAGAAAACAGGGCTTTACGACAGGATAGTAAAGCTGCTGAAGGATAGCGGCAAAACAGTTATCGAGGACGGCGGCGTTATGCCGAATCCTACGGTTGAAAAGCTGTACGGGGGCTGCAAAATCGCGCGTGAAAACAACGTTGATTTTATTCTTGCGGTTGGCGGCGGTTCGGTCTGCGACTATTCAAAAGCGGTGTCGATTTCAACCTACTGCGAGGGCGACCCGTGGGATAAGTATTTCATAAAGTTTGACGAGCCCGACTGCAAAATTATACCTGTAGGCTGCGTTCTCACAATGGTGGGAACAGGCTCGGAAATGAACGGCGGCTCGGTTATCACAAATCACGCACAGAAGCTTAAAATCGGGCACGTTTTCGGCGAAAATGTGTTCCCGAAATTCGCTATCCTTAACCCCGAACTAACCTTTACCGTTCCCGATTATCAGATGAAAGCAGGATTTTACGATATAATGTCCCACATTCTGGAGCAGTATTTTTCGGGCAGTGACGACAATACCTCCGACTACATAATGGAGGGGTTGCTGAAATCCCTTATCCACAGCACAAAAATTGCAGTAAAAAATCCCACCGATTACGAGGCAAGAAGCAATATCATGTGGACGGCAACATGGGCGCTGAACACACTTGTTGCCATGGGTAAGTCCACCGATTGGGAGGTTCACATGCTGGGACAGGCGGTTGGCGCACACACCGACGCAACTCACGGAATGACTCTATCGGCGGTTTCTCTGCCCTATTACCGCCGCATTCTGCCCTACGGTCTTGATAAGTTTGTAAGATTCGCAGAAAACGTGTGGGGCGTCAGTCCTGCAAACAAAACAAAAGAAGAAATCGCACTTGAAGGACTTGCGGAAATGGAGAAATATATGCGCGAAATCGGCGTTGTGATGAATATAACCGACCTCGGCGTTACTCCCGAAATGATTGAGGGAATTGCAGACAGCACCCTTGT
>JBJESB010000105.1:0-2717 GCA_051882575.1 Oscillospiraceae bacterium | reverse complement strand
GGTGAGTTCTGATGAAGAATTTTGTATTCGGATACGCACGGGTTTCAACCGAACAACAGAACCTCGACAGACAAATTGATATGCTCGAAAAGTACGGTGTTGACTACCTCTACAACGAGAAGATGACCGGAACAAAGCGCAATCGCCCTGAGCTTGAGAAGCTGTTGGAGCGGCTCACCGAGGGTGATACCGTTGTGGTTGAATCCCTCTCCAGGCTTGGCAGGAGCACGAAAGACCTCATCTGGCTTATGGAAACTTTCAACAGCAAGGGCGTGAACCTTGTTTCGCTCAAGGAATCCATAGATACCACGACCAGCACCGGCAAACTGCTTTTCACGCTGATGTCCGCTTTAGCGCAGTTTGAGCGTGATGTTCTTGCCGACAGAACGCGCGAGGGGCTTGCCGCTGCGAGAGCAAGGGGCAGAAAAGGCGGGCGGCGACCAGTTGACAAGGAAGCAGTACGCAAGGCTGTGAAACTTTACAAAACTAATCAGTACACTGTGAGCGAGATAACTGAGCTGACAGGTGTGCGTAAGACCACTCTTTACAAGAATCTGCACGAATAGCAGAGAGAAATAAGCTTGCCGCTCGGCAGGCTTATTTTTTGTAAAGTGTTCCACAAAACGACTTGAAATAAAAGGCAGAATGATGTATAATAATAGTGGATTATAGTAAATACCATTTCGGGAGGACTTTCAGATGATAACCGGCGAATTAAGAAACAAAATAGACAGTCTATGGGACATTTTTGCGGCAGGCGGACTTACAAACCCGCTTGATGTAATCGAGCAAATCACATACCTGATGTTTATCCGCGACCTTGACGACACGGACAACCTGCGTGCAAAAGAAGCGGCAATGCTCGGGCTTACCCACAAGAGCATTTTTGCGGACGAGGTGCAGATAGGCGACCGAGTGATTGACGGCAAGCAGCTTAAATGGTCTGTGTTCCACGATTTCCCCGCTGACAGAATGTATTCCATAATGCAGGAATGGGTGTTCCCGTTTATCAAGGGACTTCACGCTGACAAAAACAGCGCTTATTCCAAGTACATGGGCGACGCCATTTTCAAGCTGCCAACGCCGCTTGTGCTTTCCAAGGTCGTGGATTCGCTGGACGATATTTACGAACTTATGGCTAACAGCGAAAAGACCGACGACAAGGCAGATGTCCGCGGTGATACATACGAGTATCTTCTCGCAAAAATCGCTACGGCAGGCAGGAACGGACAATTCCGCACGCCGCGCCACATCATCAAAATGATGGTTGAGCTGATGAAGCCGCGCCCCGAGGACACGATTTGCGACCCGTCCTGCGGAACGGCAGGCTTCCTTGTTGCGGCGGGAGAATATCTCCGCGAGAACTGCAAGGAGGAGATTTTCTACAACAAGGAAAAGAAAGCGCACTACATGAACGATATGTTCTTTGGCTACGATATGGACAGAACAATGCTCCGAATCGGCGCTATGAACATGATGACTCACGGTGTGGACAACCCTTTCATAGAGTACCGCGACAGCCTTTCCGACCAGAACCCCGACCGTGAGAAATATTCGCTTATCCTTGCAAATCCGCCGTTCAAGGGCAGTCTTGATGCGGACACCGTTTCCGCTGACCTGCTGAAAGTCTGCAAGACGAAAAAGACCGAGCTTTTGTTTCTGGCGCTATTTCTGCGCATGCTGAAAGTCGGCGGCAGGTGCGCTTGTATCGTGCCGGACGGAGTTCTGTTCGGTTCGTCAACGGCACACAAGGCTATCCGCAAGGAGATTATCGAGGGCAACCGACTTGAGGCGGTTATCTCTATGCCGAGCGGCGTTTTCAAGCCTTATGCGGGTGTTTCTACGGGAATACTTATCTTCACAAAGACAGGTCACGGCGGCACGGATAATGTGTGGTTTTATGATATGCAGGCGGACGGATTCAGCCTTGACGACAAGCGCACGCCTGTTGCGGAGAACGATATTCCCGACATTATCGCGCGTTTCCACAACCCCGAGGGCGAACAGGAGCGCCAGCGCACCGAGAAGTCTTTCTTCGTGCCGGTTGATGAGATAATCAGCAACGACTACGACCTTTCCATAAACAAGTACAAGAAAACCGAGTACAAGCCTGTTGAGTACGCGCCAACCGAGGAGATTCTTGCGGAGATAAACAGTATTGAGCAGGAGATTCTGGCAGGGATTAAGGAATTGGAGGGGATGCTGTGATGGCGAAAGTCGGAGATATAGCAACTTATATAAATGGGTTTGCATTTAAACCATCTGATTGGTCAGATAGTGGATTGCCTATTATTAGAATCCAAGACTTAACAGGTAATTCATATCAAGCGAATAGATATAACGGTAGCTACGACACGAAATATGAAGTGCTTGATGGCGATATTCTCATATCGTGGTCAGCAAGTTTAGGCGTATTTGTTTGGAAAGGTGAAAAAGCATTATTAAATCAGCATATTTTCAAAGTTGTCTTTGACAAACTTGATGTTGATAAAAGCTTCTTTGTGTATCAAATGACAGATATCCTTGAAAATGCAGCTACATCTGCACATGGTGCAACAATGAAGCATTTAACAAAGCCCGTTTTTGATAATTTGGAGTTCTATTTACCCGATATACAAATCCAAAAAGAAATTGCAATGACCCTTGACAGAGTAACCTCTTTAATTGCCTTGCGCCAAAAGCAGCTTGAAAAGCTGGACGAGCTTGTCAAATCCCGA
>JBJESB010000104.1:0-36531 GCA_051882575.1 Oscillospiraceae bacterium | reverse complement strand
TACCACATTTACGCAAAAAAGCCCAGCCTTTGCTGGACTTTTTCGACAGACTGAAGCCCCCGAAAATCGAGGGCTTGCCTGTCTATTCTGTCGTTACGGATTTTGCAAGATTTCTGGGCTTGTCGGGGTCGATTCCGCGCAGCACAGACGTATAGTACGCGATTAGCTGCAATGCGCATACCGTCGGAAGCGGCAGCAGCATATCGTCAAGCGTGCTGTCAATCTCTATCTTCATATCCACCTTGCCCTCGCCGAAGGATGTGCCCTTGCGGCAGATTGCTATTATCACTGCGCCTCTTGCCTTGACCTCCTCCATGTTGCTGATTGTCTTTTCAAGCACCGAGGACTGCGTGGCAACCGTAATGACCGGAACATTCTTCTCAATCAGCGAAATTGTGCCGTGCTTAAGCTCGCCCGCTGCGTACGCTTCGGAATGTATATAGGTGATTTCCTTTAATTTCAGCGAGCCCTCCAGACTTAACGCGTAATCAAATCCGCGCCCGATAAAGAAAAGGTTATCGGAGTTTACAAGCTGCGACGCTATGTACTGGCACTCGTCCTTGCGGTCGATTATGTCCTGAATTGCCTTTGGCGTGTCGTAAAGCTGCGCTGTAAGACGTCTTAACTCCGCCTCGTCAATCCTGCCCTTTGCGTAGGCAAATCTGAACGAAAGCAGATACAGCACCGCAATCTGCACCGTGTACGCCTTTGTGGAAGCTACCGCAATCTCCGGTCCTGCAAGCGTGTGAATATACATATCGGCTTCGCGGGCAATCGCGCTGTATTTTACATTGACCACCGCAAGCGTCTTTGCGCCGCGCTGCTTGGCAAGCTCCAAAGCCGCCTTTGTATCGGCGGTTTCGCCCGACTGGCTGACCAGTATCACAAGGTCGCCCTCGCCTACAATCGGGTCCATATAGCGGAACTCCGACGCTACCTCTACCGTCACAGGAACACGCGCAAGCTTTTCTATCGCGTACCGCGCAACAATACCTGCGTGCATTGCCGTTCCGCAGGCAACCACAAACACCCGGTTAACTCCGTTAAGCAGCTCGTCGGTTACTCCCATTGCGGTAAAATCCGGCACTCCGTCTTTAATGCACTGCGAAAGAGTTTCGCTCACAACATGGGGCTGCTCATGTATTTCCTTTATCATAAAGTGAGGATATCCGCATTTCTGCGCCTGCTCAATATCCCAGTCGGCGGTCTGAATCTGCTTGTCAATCACAAGCCCGTGAACATCGTAAAACTCCACGCCCTCTTTTTTCATGCAGACTATCTCATTATCGCCCATTACCGCATATTTCTTCGTGTATTTCAAAAACGCGGGAATATCCGACGCAATAAAGTACTCGCCCTCGCCCAGACCTACCAGCAGCGGGCTGTCCTTGCGCGCAGCATACACTCTGTCGGGGAAATCGCGGAAGATTATTCCCAGCGCATAGCTGCCCTCAATCTCTTTAAGCGTTTCGGTGATTGCCTTGAGCGGGTTTCTCTCGGAGTAATAATAATCAAGCAGGCAGGCGGCTATTTCGGAATCCGTCTGCGACTTGAATGTATAGCCCTTTTCGGTGAGGAACTCCTTAAGCTGAACAAAATTCTCGATAATTCCGTTGTGAACGATTGTCACCCTGCCGTTGCTGTGAGGATGCGAATTTACATCGGACGGCTCGCCGTGGGTTGCCCAGCGCGTGTGACCTATTCCGCAGAAGCCCTTGGGCTTGCCCTCTTCCTCAAGCTTTTTCTTCATTACCTTAAGCTCGCCCTTGGTTTTTACGGTCTTTATAACGTCATCCTCAAATACCGCGATTCCCGCGCTGTCGTACCCCCTGTACTCCAGCTTTTCAAGACCGTCAACCAGCACCTCGGTGCAATCACGTTCGCCAATGTAGCCGACTATACCGCACATAATATATTCTCCTCTGTCGATTTATAATTATTTTATATTCTATGCCCCGCTTTTACAGTATATCACTTTTCCGTACCGTTTTCAAGACCTTTTGGCTTGTCCCGGTGATTTTTTTGAGATGAGCCCTCAAACACGCCGTACTTTGTTCTGATACGCTCCATGCGCTTGCCTAAGGGCTTGCGCAGTATCAGCACAAACAGAACATTTGAAATGCAGTACACAGCCATTATCGGCAGGCTTGCAGCAACTGCCGCCGCCCACCTTTCCGGCGAGAAACTGCCGTCGGCTGAAAGCACTGTAAAAATGTCCATCAGCACAGAATACACAACGCCCGAAAGCGCTCCGTAAACAGACAGCGCAACAGGATTCTCCAGAATTTTCTTCTTATTCAGCAGTCCCGCCGCAAATCCGATTATTCCCCAGCTGAACATCTGAAACGGCGTCCAGATTCCCTGACCGAAATAGATGTTGGAAATCAGCGCAGAGAGCGCGCCTATCAAAAATCCCGCCGTAGGACCCATATACATTGCGGAAATCACAACAATTGCGGTTACCGGCTTGAAAAACGGAAGCCACGCAAAAACAAATCTGCCCGCGGCAGAAAAAGCGGTCATTACTGCGGTCAGCACCAGCTCACGCGCAGAGGGCGCTCTGCCCTCAAACGAAAGAAAAAACGGCACACAGCACAGCACAGCCGCCGCAGCGCAGGCAAGCTCCCAGTTTGTACCGTTTGCAAAAGCCGCGCCTATTACCGCAACAAGCGGCACTGAAATCAGCGCCGCATAAGCTATCAATTTCTTCATGGCTTGCGCTTGCGGTCAAGTCCGGCAAGAATGCTGTCAACCTCATACCTGCTCTTGTCCGCCGAATCATCCTCATCATCAGTGATAAGCGTGCTGCCGGTAATATTCCTGCGCCAGTCGCGGCTTTCGGCAGAGGCTGTATGCTGCCCGTTTCTTCTCGCAGACGCCAGCGTGTCCTCAAGCTCAACAACACTGCGCGTACTTCTTTCGGCGGGTCGTCTGCCGCCTATCTGCGGCGCAGACGACTGCGTAAAGAATGCGTCGCTCTGCTTTTTCTGTCCTACCGCAGGAAGCTCCGCTGTTTTGCTGCCTGCACTCTGCGCAGGCTTAAGCGTGCTGTCAACGTATCTCTTTGCCGCAACAGACATCGGTACTCCCGCAGGCGCTTCGGGTTTTGCGGCGGGAGTTTCCACAGGCTTTTGGGCGGTGTCGGTCAGATGCACGGGTACATCATTTGAGCGGCGCTGCGGCTGAATCCGCTCTGTTGAGGTCTTATACCTGAACAGCACGCTGTCCGCAGCAGACGCAGGCTTTGATTCCCCTCTGGGCAGATAAGCGCCGCTTCCGTCGGGTTTTACGGATAGCTTTGAGGGCTGCTCTTCCTCGGGGTTATTCTTTACCTGCGGCACAACCTCGGGCGGGGGCAGCTTTGAAGCAGCAGACCTTATAAACTCGAATATAATCAGCGCTACGCAAGGCAGCACGGCAATCAGGCAGATTCCAAGCGGCGACATCATAAAGGTGATAAATCCGCCGAGAAATTCGCTGCTCCACGCGGCAACTCCAACAAGCGAGCCCTCGCTGACAATATGCTCGCCCGCGCTGTCGCTTACCGTAAGCGAATATACTCCGTCAATCGCATTAACCGACTCTGTATAGCCCATACGCGGCACGGGATTTTCACCTGTGGTTCTGTAAAGCACAAGATATCCCGGCTGAATTTCATCCGCCGCGCAGCTCTCAACAATAACTGCGCTGCCAAGCGGAACATTCTCAAACTCGTCTGTTTCGCTTATGTAAAGATTTCTGCCGAATAACCCAACCACGCTCTCCGAACCGAACAGCACCGAGAGCGAAATCATTCCGATACAAAGCACAAAAAGCAGAATACATACGCCCGTAAGTATCCCTCTGATAATTTTTCCGCCCAAAACTAAAAAAACACCTCTTTTGCTATTGACAAATCATAAAAAATGTATTATAATAATAAAGCTGAATTTGCTCCGATATTAGTATATCACATCTTTATCGGTTTTGCAAGCACTTTTTTTCTTCGCTGGCATAGCTCAGTTGGTAGAGCAGCGCATTCGTAATGCGCAGGTCGCGGGTTCGAGTCCCATTGCCAGCTCCAGCCGATAGTCACGGCGCACAAAGGCTCGATTTTATATCGGGCTTTTTTTTGTTGCCCTGAATTTACATTTTGCTGTCGAATAATATTTCGTGCGTTTTTTTACAAAAAAATCCCGCGTGTATCTGATGATGAATTACGCAGAATAATTCCGAGGTGATAGCATGGCAAAGCAAGGCATGAAGCGCCCCGACATTATTCACGAGCATAAATCCGCGGCACAGTCAGTGCCGGAATTGCAGGGCGCAGCAAAGCATACAAAGCAGCGGGCAAATCCCATTATTGCGGGAACAGAGCCGCCCGCGCAGAAGGTTTGGCATACAACGCCCGTTTCAATGACCCTTGCGGAGGATGACCCCATTCCGGAGGTCTACCCCGCTATCGACAACGACCTCGCGCGGGATAACATTGAGAACGATTTGACCGAGGCTGATAAACAAGACCTGAAATAAATCCCGCATATAAAGGAATCCCCGAGCGAAAACCCGGGGATTCTGTTGTTTACTTGATATCGTTGTGGTGCGCCTGAAGCGACTTAACGCCGAAATGCGTGTTCTCCTTGATTGCACGGATTCCCTCTGCGCTTGCCTTTGCAGCAGCCATTGTAGTGATGTAGGGCACTCTGTGCTTGATTGCAGCCTTGCGGATATAGCTGTCATCATTTGCGCTGGTCTTGCCTGCGGGCGTGTTGATGATGAGCTGGATTCCGCCGTTTGCAATCTGGTCGGCAATGTTCGGTCTGCCCTCGTACAGCTTGAAGATTCTCTCCGCCTCAATGCCTGCGTCCTTAATCATCTCGTAGCTCTTGCCTGTTGCAAGAATCTTAAAGCCAAGACGGCTGAACGCCTGCGCAATCTCAAGAAGCTCGCCCTTGTCGCGGTCGCATACCGAAAGCAAAACAGTACCCTCTGTGGGCAGTCTGGTCTGCGTTGCTTCCTGTGCCTTGTAATATGCTTCGCCGAATGTCGGCGCAATGCCCAGTACCTCGCCCGTTGAACGCATCTCGGGTCCCAGTACGGGGTCAACCTCCTGGAACATATTGAACGGGAATACCGCTTCCTTTACGCCGTAGTGATTTATCTTTCTGTCGCGCAGCTCCGCAACGGGTGAGGGCTTGCCGGTGAGCGAGGCTGTGATAATCTGCGTTGCAATCTGCACCATGTTGATATTGCATACCTTTGATACCAGCGGAACGGTTCTGGACGCGCGGGGATTTGCCTCAAGCACATAAACCGTATCGCCCTCAATTGCGTACTGCATATTCATCAGACCGCAGACATTCATCTCAACAGCTATGCGCTTTGTGTAGTCCTTGATTGTGGCAACCTGCTTCTCCGTGAGATTCTTTGACGGCAGTATGCAAGCCGAGTCGCCCGAGTGAATACCCGCAAGCTCGATATGCTCCATAACTGCGGGAACAAAGCAGTGCTCGCCGTCGGAGATTGCGTCTGCCTCGCACTCGGTCGCGTGATTGAGGAAGCGGTCAATGAGAATGGGTCTGTCGGGTGTTACACCAACTGCGGCAGCCATGTAAACACGCATCATCTCGTCGTCGTGTACAATCTCCATGCCGCGTCCGCCCAGTACATAAGACGGGCGTACCATAACGGGATAGCCGATTCTGTTGGCGATTTCCAGCGCTTCGTCAACATTTACTGCCATTCCCGACTCGGGCATGGGTATGCCAAGCTTTTCCATCATTGCGCGGAACCGGTCTCTGTCCTCTGCAAGGTCGATTGTTTCGGGGGTAGTACCGAGAATGTTTACGCCGTACTTTTTGAGGTCGTTCGCAAGATTAAGCGGGGTCTGACCGCCAAACTGCGCGATAACGCCGACGGGCTTTTCCTTATCGTGAATGGAAAGCACATCCTCAAGCGTCAGCGGCTCGAAATAGAGCTTATCGGAGGTATCGTAATCCGTGGAAACCGTTTCGGGATTGCAGTTTACGATTATGGACTCAAAGCCGAGCTTTTTCAGCGCAAGCGCCGCATGAACGCAGCAGTAGTCGAACTCAATGCCCTGACCGATTCTGTTCGGACCGCCGCCCAGAATCATAATCTTCGGCTTGTCGGAAACGGGGCTCTTATCCTCGGAGAGATGATAGGTGGAGTAATAATACGCCGCATTCTCCGTGCCGCTTACATGAACGCCCTCCCATGCCTCGGTGATTCCGTAGCCGGTTCTCGCATTGCGGATTTCTTCCTCGGTTACGCCCAGCAATGTACTGAGGTAACGGTCGCTGAAGCCGTCAAGCTTTGCCTGACGCAGAACGGATTCCTCGGGTACGCTGCCCTTCATGGAAAGCAGCTTGTTTTCTTCCTCAACAAGCTCAAGCATCTGCTGTAAGAACCAATGCTTGATTTTGGTCAGCTCATAGATTTCATCAACAGTTGCGCCCTTGCGCAGAGCCTCATATATAATGAACTGGCGCTCGCTGGTGGGGAAACGCAGCTTTGCAAGCAGCTCGTCCTTGGTAAGCTCGTTGAAATTCTTCGCAAAGCCAAGTCCGTATCTGCCTGTTTCAAGCGAGCGGATTGCTTTCTGGAATGCCTCTTTATAGGTCTTGCCGATTGACATAACCTCGCCTACGGCTCTCATCTGTGTGCCCAGCTTGTCCTCTGCGCCCTTGAATTTCTCGAATGCCCACCTTGCAAACTTGATTACAACGTAATCGCCGTCGGGTACATACTTATCCAGCGTACCGTACTTGCCGCAGGGGATTTCATCAAGCGTAAGTCCGCACGCAAGCATTGCGGAAACCAGTGCAATCGGGAAGCCTGTCGCCTTGGAAGCAAGCGCGGACGAGCGCGAGGTGCGCGGGTTAATCTCGATTACAACGATTCTGCCCGAAACAGGGTCGTGAGCGAACTGGCAGTTGCAGCCGCCGATTACCTCGATCGCCTTTACTATCTTATAAGAGTACTCCTGAAGCTTCTGCTGAACATCCTCGCTGATTGTAAGCATCGGCGCAGAGCAGAACGAATCGCCCGTATGTACGCCAATCGGGTCGATATTTTCGATAAAGCATACCGTGATAACATTGTCGTCCGCGTCGCGTACAACCTCAAGCTCAAGCTCTTCCCAGCCGCTGATGGATTCCTCAACCAGCACCTGACCTACAAGCGAAGCCTGCAAGCCTCTTGCACAGACTACCTTGAGCTCGTCAACATTGTAAACCAGACCGCCGCCTGCGCCGCCCATAGTGTACGCGGGGCGGAGTACTACGGGGTAATGCAGCTTCTCCGCAATGGCAAGCGCCTCGTCAACAGAGTACGCAACCTCGCTTCGCGGCATCTCAATGCCAAGCTTCTCCATGGTGTGCTTGAACTCGATTCTGTCCTCGCCGCGCTCGATTGCGTCTACCTGAACGCCGATTACCTTTACGCCGTACTTTTCAAGCACGCCCGCCTCGGCAAGCTCCGAGCAGAGATTAAGTCCCGACTGTCCGCCGAGATTCGGCAGCAGCGCGTCGGGGCGCTCTTTTTCTATAATCTGCGTAAGTCTGTCAAGATTGAGCGGCTCGATGTAGGTGATATCCGCAACATCAGGGTCGGTCATAATGGTAGCGGGGTTGGAGTTTACGAGAACAATCTCGTAGCCCAGCTTTTTAAGCGCCTTACACGCCTGTGTTCCCGAATAGTCGAACTCACACGCCTGACCGATGATGATAGGACCCGAGCCTATTATCATAATCTTGTTGATGTCCTGTTTCTTTGGCATTCCGTGTACTCCCTCTCACGCACAAATGTGCATTAAAATATATTTTACCGCAACTGCGGCTGCGGGAACGCTGAATAAATCAAATCCGACCCGCTCAAACGCATTATTTCACGGCTCGGAATTTGATACGCTGCGCTATATTCAGCTTTATCCCTAATCTTTACTATTTTATCATATTTCTTTATGAATTTCAATACCTATTCATAATTTTTTTGAAATCCCGAGAAATCACTTCCCGCTGCGGCTGAATTTCTCGGTCAGCACATTCATTCCGAACAGCGCCAAAAGAACCAATGCGGTAACTGCGGCTAGTATTCCCCACTGCGCGGGCGTGAGCGGCACGATATAGAATACCCCGCCAAGCAGCAGCACCGCACCCACAAAAGCAAGAGCAAGCACCGCGAACATCACGGCTCGCAGCCTGTTGAACGGTCTGCACACGCCGAACAGAACGCCAAAGCCCGATATTGCCGTAACCAGCACTGCCATTACCGAAAGCTGCTCGTTCGGTATTCCGAACACAGCCTGTGCAATCAAAAGCAGCACCACGCCCAGCACCACCGATAATCCGCCCGGCAGCGCTCTGCGAAGAACATTTCTGATAAACTCGCCGCGCACAAGGCTGTGATTCGGCTCTAATGCAAGCAAAAACGACGGCGCGCCGATTGTCAGCGCACTGATAAGCGTCATCTGAACGGGCTTGAACGGATACACCGCGGGAATGAACAGAAACAACGCCGCAAGCACAAACGAGAATATGGTTTTAACCAGAAACAATGCGCCCGAGCGCTGAATATTATTGATTACCCGCCTGCCCTCCTCAACCGCAAGCGGCATAACCGAGAAATCCGAATCCAGCAGTACTATCTGCGAAACGCACCGCGCTGCGTCGCTGCCCGACTGCATTGCAACCGAGCAATCCGCTTCGCGCAGAGCCTGCACGTCGTTCACGCCGTCGCCCGTCATCGCCACCTTATGCCCGCGCGACTGCAGCGCCTTGACAAGAATCAGCTTCTGCTGCGGCTTGGTTCTGCCAAACACGGTGTAATCCTCGCAATGCGCGGCAAGCTCCTCGTCGGTGAAATTCGAGGCGTCGGCGTACTTTTCGGCACCCTGCAAGCCCGCCCTGACTGCGACATTCGATACCGTTACGGGGTCGTCGCCCGAGATTACCTTCAGCTCAACGCCCTGCTTGCGGAAATACGCGAGCGTCTGCGGGGCGCTTTCGCGTATCTTGTCGGAGAGCACTACCAGCGCCTTTGCAGCGGTATCCTCGGGCAGAGCTCCGTTTATGATACTGCCGCACTGCGCAAGCACAAGCACCCGCAGACCCTGCTCGGAATACCCGCGGATTCGCTCCGAAAGCGCCGCAAAGCGTTCCTCGGGCAGAACAAAGCTCGGCGCACCAAAAACATACGCAAAGCCCTCAAACTGCGCCGCGCTCCATTTTTTCGCAGAGGAGAACGGGTGAACCTCGGTGGGTTTGAGCCGTGAACCCGCATTGTACCGCGCTTTTACCGCGTTTATGGTAGGGTTGCTGTCGGTAAGCGAAGCTGCCAGCGCATTAAGTGCAGCTTCGGCGTCAAAGCCGTTTTCCAGCGGAATTACCTTGCGGATTTCCATGCTTCCCTCGGTTATCGTGCCTGTTTTGTCAAGGCACAGCACGTCAACACGGGCAAGCGACTCCGCGCAGTATAAATCCTGACACAGCATTCGCCGCCGCGCAAGCCGTATCACGCTCACTGCAAGCGCAGCGCTGGTCAGCAGAATAAGCCCCTCGGGAATCATTCCGATAAGCGCCGCTGTTGTGCTGACTACCGCTTCCTCAAGCGGCTGATTTGTGACATAAATCGCTTTAAGAAACAGCACAACCGCAAAGGGTACGATACATACCGAAACTGCTTTTATAATAGTATTGATAGAGCGCATCATTACCGAATCCGTGCGGCGAATACGCTTTGCGCTGCCGGTTATGGTGTTTGCATAGGCTTGCGCTCCGACGCGCACTACCTGCGCTTTTACGCTGCCGCTGACAACAAAGCTGCCCGAAAGCAGCTCCGCGCCCGCGGATTTCACAACAGGGTCGCTCTCGCCCGTAAGCAAGCTCTCGTCTGCCTCGCAGAAGCCCTCTGCGACTACGGCGTCCGCGCAAATCTGATTGCCCGCCGACAGCACAAGCAGGTCGTCCTTTACAATATCGGCGGTCGGGATTTCAAGCTCCTTCCCCCCGCGGATTACCCTAGCCTTCGGCGCTGAAATCAGCGAAAGGCGGTCAATTGTGCGCTTGGAGCGGATTTCCTGTATGATTCCGATTGCGACATTGCATACAACCACGCCCATAAACAGCATATTCCGATATGAGCCTACCAGCGCAACCGCTGCCGCAAGCAGCACGTTTATAAGATTGAACAGCGTGAAGATATTTCCCGCCACAATACTGCGCACGCTCTTTGTTTTTACTACAAAATCGCCGTTCTTCCCGCCGCGCTTTTCGCGCTCGGAAACCTGCTCATCAGACAGTCCTTTTTCGATATCCGTAACAAACATCACGCCGCTCCTTTCGCTTTTTCGGATAGTATTCCCCGTTCATTCCGGGATTTATCATACAGCATTCAAACGCCCCGAGGTTTCCCCCGGGGCTTTGCATTTTTCGGTTAAATTACAGGGACTTGATAATCTCGCCCATAAGTCCTGGTGTTGCTGCAATCGCATTGGATTCGTCGGTATCAATGTGCATAGCGTCTGCAAACTTGTCGCTTACTCTTACCACAACATCACCGAGGATTGCTGTTCTGCCGTTGGTGTTTACCTTTACCCAGACAACATCCTTATTGTTAATTCCGAGCTTCTCTGCGGTTTCGGGAATCATGTGGATGTGACGCTTTGCTACAATTACGCCCTCCTTGATTTCAACCTCGCCTGCAGGACCGCGCAGGATACAGCCGGGTGTGCCCGATACATCGCCGGATTCGCGGATATCAATGCCCAGACCGATTGAACGGGCGTCTGTTGCGGAAAGCTCTACCTGGTCTGCGGGGCGTACAGGACCCAGAATGCTGACATTTGCAAGCTCCTTCTTGGGACCTACAACCGTAATGCGCTCCTCACACGCAAACTGACCGGGCTGGGAAAGGTCCTTCTTCTTGGTGAGTGTGTGACCTGCGCCGAACAGAGTTTCAAGCGTCTCCTGTGTAACGTGCACATGACGCGCAGAGGTTTCGATAAGTATTTCTGCCATTTTATTTTCCTCCGAATGAGATTTTCGGCTGAATTTTCAGCCAATATATAAATTATACTACCTTTATTAAAAAAAATCAAGAATATTATAAAAATCTCTTGCTTTTTTTTCAAAGATGTGCTATAATCTCAAATTGATAGTGAAAATCATAATCATTTTCAATTTCGTACAGAGGCGATATTTATGAATCACAATACCTACAACACCAAACAGCGTGATGAAATAGTTGATTTTTTCAGCAGACACCGCGGTGACTGCTACACCGCCCGCGACCTTATAAAAAGCGGCGAAATCACCGTCGGAGAGGCTACGGTGTACAGAACGCTTTCAAAGCTTGCAAGTCAGGGCGTGCTTACGCGGTTTACGGGCGACGGCAACGGGGCTTCCTATCAGCTTAACGAATCCGAGGAATGCAGAACGCATTTTCACTTAAGATGCGAGGTCTGCCAGCGGCTGATTCACATGGACTGCTCTTTCATGCAGGATATCCGCGCACATATTGAGGACAGCCACAGCTTTACGGTGGATGTCGGCAAGACGGTATTCTACGGAATCTGCGGCGAATGCAGAGAAAAAACGGGGGAGAAATAATGAAGAAATTGATTTCTTTTGCAGCGGCTGCGGCGCTTGCAATCGGTACGCTTGCGGGCTGCTCCGCGGAGAATAACGAAAGCGGCAGGATTTCGGTGGTTACAACGATTTTCCCCGCTTACGATATGGCTCGGCAGGTATTCGGCGATACTGCTGACGTAACCCTGCTGCTTAAGCCCGGCACGGAAACTCACAGCTACGACCCCTCCGCGAAGGATATCGTGAAAATAAGCGAATGCGACCTGTTTATCTATAACGGTGGTGAATCCGACCAATGGGTGAACGATATCATTTCAGCCGCAGATATTCCTAACACGCTGCGCATGATGGACTGCGTTGAGGCAATTCACGAGGAGCTTGCAGAGGGTATGGAGCACGACCATGATGAGCATGACGAGCATGATGATGACGAGGAAGAATATGACGAGCATATATGGACCTCGCCGAAAAATGCGGCGAAAATCTGCGAGGCGGTGAAGCAAGCCGCCTGCAAAACCGCTCCCGAAAATGCGCAGCGTTACAAGGCAGCCGCAGACGAATATATTGCGCAGATTAACGCTTTAGACGCGGATTTTGAAGAACTGCTTGACGGCTGCGAGGAGTATTTTGTGTTCGGCGACAGATTCCCGCTGCTGTATTTCTTCAAGGAGTACGGGCTGAATTACTACGCGGCTTTCCCGGGCTGCGGCAGCGAGGTTGAGCCCTCGGCGCAGACGGTGGCTTTTCTGCTTAACAAGCTTGCGGACAAGGATACGCTTAAAACCGTGTTCTATATCGAGCTTTCAAATCACAAGCTTGCAGATACTCTTGCGGCGGATTCGGGAACAAAAACCGCACTGTTCCACACCTGCCACAATATTTCGGCTGATGATTTCAACGCGGGCGAAACATATATTTCGCTTATGCGGCATAACTACGATACAATCAAAGAGGCAATAAATGGCACTGATAACAACTGAAAACCTCGCGCTCTCTTACGAGAACATGACGGTAATAAAAGACATGAGCTTTGAGCTGAACATAGGCGACTATCTGTGTATTGTCGGCGAAAACGGCTCGGGCAAAAGTACGCTGGTTAAGGCGCTGCTTTCGCTTAAAAAGCCCGTCGGCGGCTCGATTGAATTCGGTGACGGGCTGCGGCAGAACGAAATCGGCTATCTTCCGCAGCAGACGGGCGCGCAAAGGGATTTCCCCGCAAGCGTAAACGAGGTTGTGATTTCGGGGTGCTTAAACTCGCGCGGCATTCGACCGTTTTATTCATCAAAAGAACGCAAAATGGCGGCTGAAAGCATGGAAAGGCTGGGTATTACTCACCTTAAAAAGCGCAGCTACCGCGAGCTTTCGGGCGGGCAGCAGCAGCGTGTGCTGCTTGCAAGAGCGCTGTGCGCCACAAAAAAGCTGCTTCTGCTTGACGAGCCTGTTTCGGGGCTTGACCCAATGGTTACGGCAGAGCTTTACGAGCTTATCGCGGATATCAACCGCAGCGGTGTTACGATAATAATGGTAACGCATGACGTTAATTCCGCGCTGAAATACGCTTCGCATATTCTGTGTATGCGCGAGGACAGGCATTTCTTCGGCACACGCGCGGAGTTTCTCGCAAGCGGTGAAGCGGACTTTCTGAAAGGCGGTGAGCCGAATGCTTGAGATGATTTCTGCGATTGTGCAAACGCCGATTCTTCTTCGCGCTCTGATAGTGGGAATACTGGTTTCGCTGTGTGCGTCGCTGCTGGGAGTCAGTCTGGTGCTTAAGCGCTACTCAATGATTGGCGACGGACTTTCGCACGTCGGGTTTGGTGCGCTGGCGGTGGCAACGGTCTGCAACGCCGCGCCTATGGCTGTGGCTATTCCGGTTGTGATTGCGGCGGCGTTTCTGCTGCTGCGGCTTTCTTCAAGCAGCAGAATTAAGGGTGACGCTGCAATCGCGCTGATTTCAACCGGTGCGCTTGCTATCGGTGTTATGGCGGTTTCGCTATCTGACGGCATGAATGTCGATATCAACAGCTATCTGTTCGGCAGCATAATCGCTGTAAGCGACAGTGATGTGGCAGTCAGCGTGATTCTTTCCGCTGCGGTGCTTGCAATGTTCGTTTTCTTCTACACGAAGATTTTCGCAATTACCTTCGACGAGAGCTTTGCAAAGGCAACAGGTACTCATGCAAACCGCTACAATATGCTTATCGCACTGCTGACGGCGGTTACTATCGTAATCGGTATGCGGCTTATGGGTTCAATGCTGATTTCAAGCCTTATCATTTTCCCGTCGCTGTGCTCAATGCGCGTTTTCAAGAGCTTCCGCTCGGTGACGATTTGCTCGGCGGTGATTTCGGTTGTGACATTTATCGCAGGCATGATGATTTCTTACAGCGCAGACGCTCCCTGCGGCGCAAGCATTGTGTGCGTGAATATCGCGGTGTTTGCGGTGTTCTTCGCAGTCGGTATGATAACGCAGAGGAATCGGAAATAATTTGAGAATAGAAAATGCGGGCAGAAGTCAATTTTGCCCGCATCAGTCTGTCGATAAAGGCGCATCTGCGTTGTCAACGGCATAATCGGCAGGCACAAAGCCTAGCCGATATGCCGTTTCCTAGCATCTGCACCTTTCTCGCCACCCTGGGAAAGATACTTTTTCGACAAGCTGCGCCCGCGAATTATCCGCGGGCTTTTATTATGTCTCGATTTCAGGTACTTCCGCTGAATCAATCGCAGCAAAAAGCCTGCTGCGGCGCTTTTTTGAAAGCACGGGAATCGTGAACAGCAGCGCCTTGCAGACATTGTCGGCAATCATACAAAGCCACACCGCGTACAAATCCAAGCCCCAGAGATTCACGCAGAAATATGTGAACAGAATGCGCACCCCCCACATACTCGCAGACTCCGCAATAAATGCGTAGCGCGTTCTGCCAAGACCGTAGAACACGCCCTCCATTACCACCATAAGCCCGAAAAACGGCTCGGAAAACGCCACCAATTTCAGCATCTGCGCGCCAAGCTGCGCGGTCTCCGCACTTTTGGTAAACAGCGACATCAGCGGCAGGGAAACATAGTATAACAGCGCTCCGTTAAGCATCATCATAATCAGCGTTATGATTATGCTAATGCGGCATACCGCGTCGAATTTGCGCTTGTCACGCTCGCCTAGCGCTGCTCCCACCAGTGCAGAGGTCGCGGTGCGCAGACCATAGCCCGGTATATAAAATATGGTTTCTGCCGTAACCGCAATCGAATGCGCCGCAAATACCGCAGTCCCCATGCTGCCGCTTACCAATCCCGCAAAAACAACATAGCCCATGCACGATACCACATTCGTGCCAAGCACCGGCGCAGAGGTTTTCAGGCACTCCGACAGAATCGGCTTTTCGATTCGGAATGTTCGCCAATCCCACTTCAGATGTGTGTTTGCGCGGTACGCAAGGAACATCAGCAATCCCGAAAGAGTACTGCAAGCCGCCGTTGCAATCGCAGCGCCCGCTACGCCCAAGCCCGCGGTATAAATCAGCAGATAATTCAAGCCCACATTAAGCAGATTTGACAGCAAGCTGATAATCATAGGTGTGCGCGTGTTCTGCACAGCGCGTATTGCAGCGCCGAAAATTGTAGTCGCAGCGCGGAATACCATTGGTATGCTGATAATTAAAAAATACAGCGAGGCTTCAGCGCGGATATTCTGCCGCGCACCCATCCACACGGGAATATACGGGCTTAATATTATCGAAAGCAAGCCCGAAGCCGCGCCGAAAATCACCGTAAGCAGCAGGCTGATTTTCGATACCGCACGGATTCTTTCTTCGTCATGCGCGCCGAAATACCTTGAAATCATTGCAAGCACTCCAACACCAATCGCCGACGGAACGCTGTTGGTAAGCCATGTTACCGTTGTTGTGACATTCACTGCGGCAATGGCGTTATCGCCCAGCCTGCCCACCATTGCAGTATCAACATACTGCATAAGCGTGGACAGAATCTGCTCGGCTATGGTTGGCAGCGACAGCATGAGTATCGTTTTAAGCAGCCTGCCGTAATACCCGCGGGACGCTCTGTTTTCCCTGCTCATCAGGCGTTTTCGGCTGCGGATAAGATTATCTCACCCTGCGCATACTTGTCATCCATGATGATTTCACCGACAGACGGAACGATTATTCTGCCCGAGCGCGGATTCTTTATGCTGATAACCTCGGTTGTGATTGTCGCTTCAACATCCGATTTTTCAAAGCACAGGTCGGTTTCGCGCAGCTCGCAGTTAATCAGCCGCAGATTCCTGCAGTAGCACAGCGGCTGCGTGCCGATTATCACGCAGTTTTCCAGTGTAAGCCCGTCGGAATACCATGCAAGATACTCGCCCTTAACAATGCTGTTTTTAACCGTAACATTCTCTGCGTGCCAGAATGCATCCTTGGTGTCAAACTCACAATGCTCAAAAACGGCGTTTTTTATGTACTGGAACGAATATTTGCCCTTAAACCCGACATCCGTAAAGTCCAGATTCTCTGCCCGCAGCATGAAATACTCGCTGTTTGCAGTGGTGTTGCTCATCGCTATATTGCTCACCGACCAGCCGAACTCCGGCGATACTATATCGCAGTCACGAATCGTGATATCGCGGCACTCGCGCAGCGCCTTGATTCCGTGCATTTTTGTGCGGGTAATCTCTATATTGTCGGAATACCACAGCGCAGCGCGGCAAAGCTCGGTCATCTCGCTGTCGGTAATCTTCAGCCCGTGAACGTGCCAGAACGGATATCGCAGGTTGAAATAGCACCGCACAGCGCTGATATCACTGCATTCCTTAATCGCGCTCTCGCCGTCGGCAGGTCCGTCAAAACGGCATTCATCAAGAAGAACGTGCTCGCTGCCGTACAACGCGCGTTCTTCGTCAAACCGACTGCCCTTTATATATGTCGTCTCCATACAGGTTGTCCTTTCTTTATTCTATAACCTTTGATATTATACAACGCTCACAATTTTTTGTCAAGAAATATGTATATATCACGAATTTATTTTCTTTATATTGACTATATGATGTAATTATGGTATAATTACTATATATTTGTTAATGAAAGGATTACAATTTTGGAACAAATAACAACAAATGGCTTTATCAGAGTAAATGGCACTCGCTTTGTTGATTCCAAAGGCAATGACGTTAAAATTAAAGGTATAGCATTCGGCAACAATATCTGGGAGAATCCTGCCGAGCCGCTGTATAACACTCACCACAACGAGGAAAGCTACCGTGATATCGGTCGGCTGGGCTTTAACGCTGTAAGATTTTATATGAATTACGCGCTGTTTGAGGATGATTCCGCACCCTATGTTTACAAGCAGGCGGGCTTTGGCTGGCTTGATGACAATATCGCTTGGGCAAAAAAGTACGGCGTCGGGCTGATTCTGAATATGCACTACCCGCAGGGCGGGTATCAGTCCGCAGGTACGGGCGCTGCGCTGTGGACGGATTCCCAAAACCAAAAGCGGCTGATTGCGCTGTGGAAGGAAATCGCGCGGCGTTACGCCGACGAAACCGTAATTATAGGCTACGGCTTGCTTAACGAGCCTATTGCGCCCGCAAACACCGACCATGCGCTTTCGGACTGGATAGGACTTGCCCAAAGCATTGCCGACGCAATACGAGAGCATGACAAAAATCATATTCTGTTTGTAGAGCGGCTTTGCGGGTACATTGACGACGGAAAGACCGTGTGGGCTGCGCCGGGCATGGACGGCTTTGCGCTGATTAACGACAGCAATTTTGCCTGCGAGTTTCATAATTACGACCCCAATGAATATACTCATCAGGGCTTTGCATGGTGCGGCAGAGAATTTGACAAAATGAGCTACCCGTTTATCAAGCGGGATTTTGTCTGGGATTCCCCGGGCAAGGGCGAAAAGGCGGATACCCGCAGCAGCGGCTGGCAGCTGCTTCACTCTGCGCCGGTAACAATAAAGGATACCGATAACGACGCGATTCAGGCAGTGTTTCAGGCAAGCTGTCTTGGCGGCGGAAACGCCTATATCGGGGAAATGAATGTTTACAGGATTGATGAAAACGGCGAATATGCTGAATGTGTTTTCGCGCAGGATTTCAGCTCCAAGCCCGATTATTACTACTACTCTGCAGACGGGTCGGGCTGTGCTGAATATACGGCAAAGACAGGTTACAGGTCGGGCGGCTGTATCGCAATCACAGGCGCTGAAAGCGACTCAAACATTGCGCTGGGTATGATGAATGCTGCGCTTCGCTCGGGTGAGACCTACATTGCAAGCGCAAGGATTTTGTGCGAGAATCTGCCGGACAGCGCCGTTGTTATGCCGCGGCTGGATTTGTGCAAATGCCAAGGCGTTCAGATTCTTGCAAAGGACCGGCTGAAAGCTCTGTACAAGCCGTTTCTGGATTTCTCCGAGCAGAACAATATTGCAATCTACTGCGGTGAATTCGGTGCGGGCAGACACGCTTTTGAAGAAGGGCGCAACGCCGAGCAATATGTTGAGGATTTGCTTGACATTTTCAAGGATGCGGGAATTGCGTTTACTTACCACACCTATCACGAAGAAAATTTCGGCTTGTACCGCAACGATTCGCACACTCTGCCCGACGACCTGAATCAGCCTCTGGCGGAGGTTTTCAAAAGGGCGCTTAAATACTGATACAAATTAACTTGAAAGAAGGTATATGTATTGAACAATACACAAATCATGCTGGGCAACGCCGCAATTGCCCGCGGAGCCTACGAAGCGGGCGTTAAGGTCTCGGCGGCTTACCCCGGTACTCCAAGCACGGAAATAAGCGAGAATATTGCAAAATACCCCGAGATTTACGCGGAATGGTCGCCAAACGAAAAGGTTGCAATGGAGGTCGCAATCGGAGCGTCAATTGCGGGTGTACGCGCACTGGCATCAATGAAGCTGGTGGGTGTGAATGTCGCAGCAGACCCGCTGTACAGCATATCCTACGCAGGCGTAAACGGCGGTCTGGTGCTGGTTGCCGCTGATGACCCCGGCATTTACAGCTCACAGAACGAGCAGGATACAAGAATGGTTGCGCGCGCTGCTATGGTTCCCGTATTGGAGCCCTCCGACAGCGACGAGGCGAGAATTTTTACCAAGCTTGCGTTTGAATACAGCGAGAAATACGATACTCCCGTTATCGTGCGCACTACAACAAGGCTTGCGCATTCGCAGGGTATTGTTCATACCGAGGAGCGCACGGAAATCCCCGATAAGCCATACGTGCGCAATATTCAGAAGAATGTGCTTATGCCCGCAATGGCAAAGGCACGGCACATAGTCGTTGAGCAGCGCCTGAAACAGATGAGCGAGGACGCCTGCGCGTTTGAAATCAACCGTGTGGAATACCGCGACAGAAAAATCGGCGTTATCACAAGCGGAATCCCCTATCAGTATGTGCGCGAGGCTCTGCCCGACGCTTCGGTGCTTAAGCTGGGGCTGGTTCACCCGCTGCCCCGTAAGCTGATTGAGGAATTTGCGGCGAATGTCGATACTCTGTACATAGTCGAGGAGCTGGAGCCCGTAATTGAGGAACAGGTTAAGAGCTGGGGCGTAAAGTGCACAGGCAAGGAAATACTCACCGTTCAGGGCGAATACAGCGCGAATATGCTGCGCAGAGCTATTCTGCATGAGAATATCGTAACCGAAGCTCCCGCAGCCGTTCCGCAGCGCCCGCCGATTCTCTGCCCGGGATGTCCGCACAGAAGCGTGTACTCGGTGCTGAAAAAGCTCAAGCTGCACGGCGCGGGCGATATCGGCTGCTACACGCTGGGGGCTGTCGCTCCGCTTTCGGTAATGGAATACAACGTCTGCATGGGCGCAAGTATTTCTACGCTGCACGGGCTTGAAAAGGCGCGCGGCAAGGATTTTGTAAAGGACTGGGTTGCGCTTATCGGCGACTCGACTTTTCTGCATACGGGCGTAAATTCGCTGATGAATATGGTCTACAACAAGGCAAGCGGCACGGTTATGATTCTCGACAACTCCACCACGGGAATGACGGGACATCAGGAACACGCCGCTACGGGCAAGACCCTGAAAGGCGAGCCGACCTACGCTGTTGATATCTACAAGCTCTGCAAGGCAATAGGCGTTGAGCACGTTTACGAAATCGACGCATTTGACACGGAGGGTCTGGAGGAGCTTTTGAAGCGTGAAACACAGCGCGGGGAGGTTTCCGTTATTATCACCAAGTCGCCCTGCGCGCTGCTTAAGGAATTTGTACCCAAGGGCAAGTGCGTGATAGACGCCGAAAAGTGTAAAAAGTGCGGCGTTTGTCTTGCGCCGGGCTGCCCTGCCATGACAAAGCAGCCCGACGGAACTCCGAAAATTGACAGCACAATGTGCAACGGCTGTCAGCTTTGCGAAAACCGCTGCAAATTCGGCGCGATTTCGCTTATTCCGCGCGAAGGAGGTAAGGCGTAATGCAGACCAAAAGCATTATGATAGTCGGCGTCGGCGGACAGGGTACGCTGCTTACAAGCCGAGTGCTGGGCTCTATCGCCGTGACGGGCGGGTATGATGTTAAGCTCTCGGAGGTTCACGGTATGGCGCAGCGCGGCGGCAGCGTGGTGACGTATGTGCGCTACGGCGAAAGCGTTGCAGAGCCTATCGTCGAGGAGGGTCAGGCGGACATTCTGATTGCATTTGAGCGGCTGGAAGCGCTGCGCTACGCGCATTTTCTCAAGCCCGACGGTACAATAATCGTAAACGATACGCGAATCGACCCAATGTCGGTTGTGACGGGCGCTGCAGAGTACCCCGAAAATATCATTGAAACGCTCCGCGAAAAGCACAATGTTCTTGCTATCGACGCTTCGGCAGAGGCTGCTAAGCTTGGCAATCCGAGGGTATTCAACACGATTATTCTCGGCGTTGCCGCACAGCGTATGCAGTTCACCAAGGAACAGTGGCTGGAGGTTATCGCAAATACCGTTCCTGCAAAAACAATCGAGATAAATCAGAAAGCGTTTCTTGCAGGCTATACTTTCAAGGGAATTACTGAATAAAATACGGGAGAAAAAAATATGCCAATTACAGAATTACTTGAGGAAAACGCGCGTAAGTACGGCAGCGAGGTTGCGCTTATTGAGGTAAATCCGCAGATTACCGAAACGCGCCGTATGCTCTGGAAGGACTATGACCTCATTCAACCGACTTCCTCGCAGTGGTACAGGCACGATATCACTTGGGGCGTGTTCAACGAAAAGGCTAACCGCTTTGCAAACCTGCTTATCAGCCGCGGCGTGAAAAAGGGCGACAAGGTTGCGATTCTGCTGATGAACTGTCTGGAATGGCTGCCGATTTATTTCGGTATTCTTAAAACGGGCGCGCTTGCCGTGCCGATGAATTTCCGTTACAGCGCGGAGGAAATTCAGTACTGTCTTGACCTTTCGGAAGCGGATGTGCTGATTTTCGGTCCGGAATTTATCGGAAGAATCGAGGCAATCGCAGAGAATATCAGCAAGAACAGAATCCTGTTCTACACGGGCGTTGGCTGTCCCTCGTTCGCAGAGGACTACGACAGGCTGGTAAGCAACTGCTCCAGCGCAGCGCCCGATATCACTCTGACAGACGACGATGACGCGGCTATCTATTTTTCCTCGGGTACAACGGGATTCCCGAAAGCTATTCTTCACTCGCACCGCGCGCTTATGCACTCGGCGGTGGTTGAGCAAAAGCATCACGGTCAGACGCACGACGATGTATTTTTGTGTATTCCCCCGCTGTATCACACGGGCGCAAAAATGCACTGGTTCGGCAGTCTGCTTTCGGCAAGCAAGACCGTTCTGCTAAAGGGCGTAAGCCCCGAAACAATAATGCAGACCGTGTCGCAGGAGAAATGCACGATAGTCTGGCTGCTGGTTCCGTGGGCGCTGGATATTCTGGAGGCGCTGGACAACGGCTCAATCAAGCCCGAAAACTATCAGCTCTCGCAGTGGCGTTTAATGCACATCGGCGCGCAGCCCGTGCCGCAGAGCCTTGTGGCACGCTGGAAGGATTACTTCCCCAACCACCAATATGATACAAATTACGGGTTAAGCGAATCAATCGGTCCGGGCTGCGTTCACCTTGGCGTGGAGAACATACATAAGGTCGGCGCAATCGGTGTTCCGGGCTACGGCTGGGAGGTCAAGATTATTGACGAAAAGGGCTGCGAGGTTGAGCGCGGCGAGGTTGGCGAGCTTGCGGTAAAGGGTCCGGGCGTAATGAAATGCTACTACAACAATCCGCAGGCAACCGCAGAGGTACTGCACGACGGCTGGCTCTGGACAGGCGATATGGCGCGGCAGGATGAGGACGGCTTCTACTTCCTTGTTGACCGCAAAAAGGATGTCGTAATAAGCGGCGGCGAGAATCTCTACCCTGTTGAAATTGAGAACTTTATGGCAAAATTCGATAAAATCAAGGATGTAGCCGTAATCGGTCTGCCCGACAAGCGGCTTGGCGAAATTGCTGCGGCAATCGTTGAAATCAAGGCGGGTGTAGAATGCACCGAGGATGAAATCAACGAATTCTGCATGGGTATGCCGCGTTACAAGCGCCCGAAGAAAATAATCTTTGCGCCTGTTCCGCGCAATGCTACGGGTAAAATTGAAAAGCCGAAATTAAGACTTATGTACTGCGGCGAGAATATTGTTGAAAAGGAAAATCAGAGCTGATTTTGATTATTCCATAATTATTTCAGAAAGGACACACTGTTATGAAGATTTACTCGGTTCTTGACAAGGAATTTGCTCCCTACGGAAAGGTGCTTGACGGCTACGATACCTCAAGCCTGCTTGACGCTCTGGACAAAACTACTCCCCTGCCCGACGGCGTTGAGTATGTTATGAGCGAGGCTTCGCTTGAATGCGACGCGCTGTTCGGTCAGCTGCAAAACAACGCTTACGGCGGAATGCCGATTCAGCTGGGCTGGTGCAACGGGCACAACACAAGGCTTAACTGCCTGGAATACCACCGCGACAGCGAGCTGAATATCGGTCTTTACGACTTTATTCTTCTGGTTGCAAAGGCTGACGATATCATTGACGGCAAGCTGGATACATCAAAGGTTAAGGCGTTTCTGGCGAAAGCGGGTCAGGTTGTGGAGGTCTACGCAACTACACTGCACTACGCGCCGTGCAGCGCAAATAAATCTGACGGCTTCAAGGTTGTAATCGCACTGCCCAGAGGTACAAACGGCGCTGTTCCGAATATCTCCGCAAAGAATGAGGAGGACAAGTGGTTAAGAGCCTGCAACAAGTGGCTTCTGGCTCACAAGGACGCCTCTGAAGCAAGCGACGGAGCGTACATAGGTCTTACGGGCGAAAATATTGATATCGCCGCTGATATAGACTGAAATCCATAATCAAAGCCCCGCATTCGGCTGTACGACGCGGGGCTCTTATTATTCTCAATTCATTTCGTCAATTATCCCGCAGACATCAGCGAGAGAATCGGCTTTTGCATAAATCAGCGATTTCAGCTCGTCATCGGGCTGGGTGAGGTCGGGGACCATAACCGTAATACAGCCCGCAGACGACGCCGAGCGCACACCGTTTGGGGAATCCTCCAGAGCCATGCACTCCGACGGGTCCAGACCTAACTGCTGCGCGGCGTAGATGTAAATATCGGGCTTGGGCTTGCCGCTTTCAACCATTGCAGCGCAGACGATTTTGCTGAAATACCCGAAGAATCCCGCCTGCGTAAGATATTTCTCGGTTCGCTCATAATCCGTTGCTGTGGCAACCGCAGCGGGTATTCCCCGCGCTTTAAGGTACTCCAGCAGCTCGGCTAAACCGCGTTTGGTCTCAATTCCATGCTCGGAAATATACTCGTTCATCAGTTCCATGCGGCGCGAACGTATTTTTACATAGTCAAAGCTCTCGCCGAATATCCCCTGAAGATACGGTATTGCAAACTTACGCGCAAGGCTGCGAATATTCAGCGCGTGCTCACGCTGCATGGGAAAGCCCGCTTCGTTTGCCGCCTGACACCAGTATTTCACCAAAAGCTTCTCGGTGTCGAGAATCAATCCGTCCATATCAAATATTACTGCTTTAATCATATTATCCTTCCGGTCTGTTGATATCAAAATAGTGCGGTATTATGTCGTAATAGCTGCCGTCCTTGCCTCTGAATCCGTGCGGAATAACACCCAGCGGCACAAAGCCCAGCTTTTTGTACAGATTCAGTGCGGGCAGGTTGGTGCTGACCACTGCGTTGAACTGCAATATACCAAAGCCCTCCTCGCGGCACTGCTTAATGCAATGCTCCACAAGCGCCTGCCCGATATGCTGACCGCGTCTGCCCTCTTTTACAGCGTAGCTTGCGTTGGCTATGTGACCGCATCTGCCGACGTTATTCGGGTGAAGTATGTACAATCCCACAACCTCGCCGCGCTCGTCTATCGCAGCGCCCGTAAAGCTCTGCGAGCCAAAAAATTCTTCGCCCTCCGTGAGCGTCAGCGGCTGCTCCTGCGGAAACGCCTCACCACGCTCGACAACGCTGTTCCAGATTTCGCAAAGCGCAGGCAAATCGGCTTTTATGTATCTTCTTACCTCTATCAATGCTATCACTCCCGATGATTGTCCGATTCGCACGGAATTCGCCTCACGCGAATGTATTTGCGAAGCCTTATTTATTATAGCACACCCCCGCCGCCGTGTCAAGCCGACTAAACCGGCGGCTCTTTACAAGCAGCAAACAGCGGATAAAATCAGCGTGTATATTTTTCCGCACAGGTTGACTTTTTGTTAAAAATTTGTTATAATATTTCTTGTGTGTGCGCCTGATTGCGATAAACCGCCTGTTTGTCACTTGATTCGGCGTATAATCATACAATATACAGAGTGCTTTCAGCATTAAAAATGGGAATTTGTACTAGGTAGACAAATACTCCCGTTATTGTTGAAAGATGTTTGTAAACTAATGCACAGTATGCCTATTGACAAAGTAGGTTATCGGTGATATAATTAAATTGTTCACGGAGGCAGAGATGCTTTCGGGATTCGGAGTGATATCATGGATTGGTCGTTTATAACGCAATATGCGCCGCTGTATGTTGAGGCGGCGGTTCTCACGGTGACAATAGGAGCTTTGGGAATCGTGCTGTCGGCAGTGGTCGGAGTGTTTTGCGCACTGGCTCGGTATTTCAGGATTCCGGTGCTGAATCAGCTGGCTGCAGCGTATGTGGAGCTTTCGCGCAATACCCCGCTAATCGTTCAGCTGTTCTTTCTGTATTTCGGTCTGCCGAAGGCGGGCATTGTGCTGTCAGCACAAGCGTGCGGTGTTATCGGTCTTACTTTTCTGGGCGGCAGCTATATGTGCGAATCGGTAATGAGCGGTCTGCAGGCAGTCGGCAAGGGTCAGATTGAATCCGCAGACAGCTTGGGGCTTACACGCAGACAGGTAATGCAGTATGTGGTGTTCCCGCAGGCGATTTCGGTAAGTGTGCCCGCGGTTTCGGCAAACGTGATATTCCTTCTGAAAGAAACAAGCGTATTCAGCGCAGTTTCACTCGCGGATTTAATGTATGTTGCCAAAGACCTTATCGGAATGTATTACAGCACGACAGAGGCGCTGACAATGCTGGTTGCGGCGTATCTGGTAATAATTCTGCCGATATCGGTTGTATTCTCTGTAATTGAAAGGAGGATGCGCCGTGCAGGATATTGAAGTGTTATTCATGGGCAACAATATGTTGAGGCTTTTGGGCGGACTTTGGGTTACGGTGCGTATTTCGCTGATTTCAATAGGACTTTCAATTGTTCTGGGAGTTCTGCTGGGCGCGGTAATGACGCTGAAAAACCGCTTTGTTCAGGCGGTTTGCAGAATCTATCTCGAGATTGTTCGCATAATGCCGCAGCTTGTCTGGCTGTTTATCGTGTTCTTCGGGCTTACCCGCATGACGGGGCTTAATCTTGACGGCGAGACCGCCGCAGTGATTGTGTTTACAATCTGGGGTGCTGCCGAAACAGGCGACCTTGTCCGCGGAGCGCTTCAGGCAATCCCGCGGCATCAGTACGAATCGGGATTATCGCTGGGGCTGTCACAGACGCAGCTTTACGGATATGTTATTCTTCCGCAGGCTGTACGTCAGCTGATTCCGAATGTTATCAATCTTGCCACACGAATGATTAAAACAACCGCGCTTGTATCGCTGATAGGCGTTACAGAGGTGCTGAAGGTGGGCAAGCAGATAATTGACGCCAACCGCTACGACGCTCCAAACGCCGCAATATGGGTGTATGCAGCTATATTCCTTATGTATTTCCTGATATGCTTCCCGCTTTCGGTTGTTTCAAAGCAGCTTGAAAAGCGCGCAAAGAAAGGGTGAGTGAGAATGTCTGAAATTATGCTTGAAAAACAGTCTGACACTGCGCAGACAGAAACCGTAGTCGAGGTCAGCCACATTACAAAGGGCTTCGGCGATAACATCATACTTAACGACCTCTCGCTCAGCGTAAAAAAGGGCGAGGTTGTGGTTGTAATAGGTCCGTCGGGCTGCGGCAAGAGCACACTTCTGCGATGTCTTAACGGTCTGGAGCCTATTCAGAGCGGCACTGTAACACTTCACGGCAAGCCCGTGGAATACGGCAAGAAAACACTTACGGCTATCCGTCAGAAAATCGGAATGGTGTTTCAGAGCTACGACCTGTTCCCGCACATGAATGTGCTTGCGAATGTAATGCTGGCGCCGCTTAAGGTGCAAAAGCGCGACAAGGCGGAGCTTACCGAGGAAGCCCTTGCGCTGCTGGACAGAGTTGGGCTGAAGGACAAGGCAGAGGCATTCCCTTCGGAGCTTTCGGGCGGACAGAAGCAGCGTGTTGCAATAGTACGCAGCCTTATCATACATCCGGATATCATTCTGCTGGATGAAATCACCGCAGCGCTTGACCCGGAAATGGTGCATGAGGTGCTGAACGTTGTGCTGGACCTAGCAAAAAACGGCACGACAATGATGATTGTAACTCACGAAATGGCTTTCGCAGAGGCAGTAGCCGACAGAGTTATTTTCCTTGACGGAGGAACAATTGTAGAAGAGGGCGTTCCCTCGGAGTTCTTCCATAATCCAAAGACAGAACGCGCACAGCGCTTTCTAAAAACATTTACCTACACAAAATGAGAAGCGGCTAAACCGCTCCACAGAACAACAGGAGGACAAAGACATGAAACTATTCAAGAAGATTATCGCGGCAGCAGCAGCAACGGCAGCATTATTAAGCTTTGCGGCTTGCTCAAACAGCGGCGCAGGCTCAAACGCTTCCACCGCGGCAGGTACATTCAGAACCGTTGATGACATCAAGGCTTCGGGCAAGGTTAAGATTGGCGTTTTCTCCGATAAGAACCCCTTCGGCTACGTTGACAACGACGGCAAGTATCAGGGCTATGACGTTTACTTTGCAGAGCGTATCGCAAAGGATTTGGGCACAGAGCTTGAGCTGGTTCCCGTTGAGGCAGCAAGCCGTGTAGAGTTCCTTGAAACCGCAAAGGTTGATATTATTCTCGCAAACTTCACCGTAACGGAAGAGCGCGCTACAAAGGTTGATTTTGCGCTTCCCTACATGAAGGTTGCTCTGGGTGTGGTTTCGCCCGACAGCGCAGTTATTACAAGCGTTGATGACCTTGCAGGCAAGAAGCTGATTGTTGTTAAGGGTACAACGGCAGAAACCTATTTCACCGAGAATTACCCCGATGTTCAGCTGGTTAAGTTCGACGAGTACAACGAGGCTTACTCCGCGCTTCAGGACAGCAGAGGCGACGCATTCTCGACCGATAATACAGAGGTGCTTGCGTGGGCTATGCAGAATCCCGGCTTTACCGTTGGCGTTGAATCGCTCGGCAGCCTTGACGCTATCGCTCCCGCTGTAACCAAGGGCAACACCTCGCTGCTTAACTGGATTAACGACGAAATCAAGTCTCTTGCCGACGAGCAGTTCTTCCACGCTGATTACGACGCTACGCTTGCGGCTGTTTACGGCGACGCAGTTGATAAGGATAACCTCGTTGTTGAGGGCGGCGTAATGTAATCCGCTGATTATCACATAACAGCAAATCCCCGGGTGCAAGCTCGGGGATAATTTTTGTAAAAAAATAGACGCACCACAGGCGCGTCCGAAAAACATTCAAGCAAAAATTACTTGAGCATCAAAAGCTCTTCAAGGGAAACGGAAAACACCTTTGCAAGAGATATCAGCTCAATGTCTGTTACAAAACGTTGACCGGATTCAATACGCTGTACGGCATTCTTATCAATGTCAAGGTCAATAAGCTGAAGTCTGTCAGCAAGCTCTCTCTGTGAAATGTGCAGACCCTTGCGCAGCTCGGCAACCTTAACGCCGCAAATGTTATTTCTTCCGTCGGATGTTCTGTTGTTAAACATAGTAAATCAAACCCTTCTGTATATAATAAATTCCGTCCCTTTAATTGTATTATATTACGGACAATTTGTTGGCATTCACCAAATGATTTAATAACTTTTTTTCTTAATATTTTTAGTATTACTCAATTTTCACATAATATGCTTGAATTTATGCAGCATTTGTTTGAATTTTTCATATTGTTTCAAAATATGCTCATTTAATTGCAAGAGTACTTGTCCCTGATTTTCTGCAAAAGCAGTATCCTCTCCGCTGTGGAAGAGGATACAAAATTATATGCCCTTAACACCGAGGAATTCCTCAAGGGTAAGTCCGCTGAAATATACCAGCCTTGCGGTGCTTTCGCCGAGGTAACGTATATGCCACGGCTCATAGATATAGCCTGTGATATCGGTACTGCCCGCAGGGTAACGAATTATAAACCCGTATTTGTAGCAGTTTGCCGCAAGCCACTTGCCCTCGTCGGTGTCCTTGTATGAGGTTTTAAGTGAGGTTATGTCCATTGCCAGCCCCGTCTGGTGCTCGGACTGACCCGGCTGCGCAGAGTACGTTGACGCCTTCTCAAAGCCGTCAATGCTCTCCCAGTACTCAAATGTTTTCCTCTGCTTCTCATACGAGCGGAAACCCGACACAATCGTCATATCATAGCCCGAAGCCTTGCGCATTTTAAGCAGCGCGGAATACGCGGCGCTGTCCAGACCCGTGCCGTAATCCTGCGGCAGATGATACAGCCTGTTTACAATTATCACGCCGCCTACTGTGGTTACGCCGTCCTTTGTTACGGGCTGCGGCGGTGTGATTTTGCAGCTTACCCTGCCCTTGCAGCTGATATCACTGAAATTATTGTTAACAATGAGCTTTCCCGAGCCCTTTATTTCAGCGGTGCTTGTAATGCTGCACTTTCCCGACAGGCTGATACTGCCCATTGACAGAATCTTGATTTTTCCGTTATTGGAGATAACCGAGCCTGAATTTGAAATCAGATTACCGCGCACATACACCGAGCCTCCGCTGCGCACCTTGATTTTGCCGTTAAGCGTGATGTCTGCGTCATCCATGATATACAGCGACGCGCCTTTATCAACAGTTATTGTAATGCCCGACGGTATAACGGTGTCTTCATCCCAGTAATTCTTGCCTTTAAGTATCTTCGATTTTACAGCGGTTTCAGCAGACGCGGAAAAAGTCGGGGCTGAAGCCTTGTATTCGCCCGAAAACGCAGTACACGCTATCGCAGCGCAAAGTAATGCGGAAGTAACAGCATAACGCAATATCGGCTTCATACGCCCACCTCCTTAACATAATACTACTTTTGAAAAATGCCGATTATATCAAACTCGCCCCGCTAAAATATGCGATTTCGCGCGGCTGAATTTGATACGCTTCGCATCAATCAGCGTATTTTTAAATTATACTCTCAATTATTGGCTTTGTCAAGCCCTTATACTATGTCTGCGCGAAATAAAAGCATTACTGCGGCAAAAACTGCCCGAGTTCGATGTTTTTGCAAAAAAAGCGCCGGAGTAAGCGCTGCACGAATGCATTGCTTCTCCGACGCGTTGTATTTAGGGCTTGGGTATCAGTACATACCGCCCATGCCGCCTGCGGGCATTGCGGGTGCTGCGGGAGCTTCCTCGGGCTTATCTGCTACGAGGCTCTCTGTTGTGAGTACCATTGCTGCAACGGACGCTGCATTCTGCAGAGCGGAACGTGTTACCTTTGCAGGGTCAACAATACCCATCTTAATCATATCGCCGTAGGTTTCGGTGTATGCGTCAAAGCCGTAGCCTACTGTCTTTTCGCGGTTAATGGTGTCAATGATTACGCTGCCCTCAAGTCCTGCATTCAGCGCTATCTGACGAACGGGCTCCTCAAGTGCGCGCAGTACGATACGAGCGCCTGTCTTTTCGTCGCCGTCAAGCTTTTCGATAACTGCTGCAACTGCGGGCATAGCGTTGATAAGAGCTGTTCCGCCGCCTGCAACGATACCCTCTTCAACTGCTGCCTTTGTAGCTGCCAGCGCGTCCTCAATGCGGAGCTTCTTCTCCTTCATCTCAACCTCGGTAGCTGCGCCAACCTTGATTACCGCAACGCCGCCTGCGAGCTTTGCAAGACGCTCCTGAAGCTTCTCTCTGTCAAACTCGGAGGTGGTATTCTCAATTGCTGCGCGAATCTCGTTTACGCGAGCCTTGATTGCGTCGGAATCGCCATAGCCGTCAACAATGATTGTGTTCTCCTTTGTAACCTTAACCTGCTTTGCGCGGCCAAGCTGCGAGAACTGTGTTTCCTTAAGGTCAAGACCAAGCTCCTCGGTGATAACCTCACCGCCGGTGAGGATTGCGATATCTCTAAGCATTTCCTTGCGTCTGTCACCAAAGCCCGGAGCCTTTACAGCAACGCAGGTGAATACTCCGCGCAGCTTGTTGAGAATGATGTTTGTGAGCGCGTCGCCCTCAACATCCTCTGCAATGATAATAAGCTTCTTGCCGCTCTGTACTACCTGCTCAAGCAGGGGCAGAATCTCCTGAATGTTGGAAATCTTCTTGTCTGTGATAAGAATGTAAGCGTCGTCGATAACTGCTTCCATTTTATCGGTATCAGTTACCATGTAGGGTGAGATATAGCCGCGGTCAAACTGCATACCCTCAACAACCTCGGAATATGTCTCTGCGGTCTTGCTCTCCTCAAGCGTGATTACGCCGTCGGCTGTAACCTTCTCCATTGCCTCCGCAATCAGCTTGCCCACAAACTCGTCATCTGCAGAAACCGTTGCTACACGCGCGATATCCTCGCTGCCTGCAACCTTCTTGGAGTTGCTCTTGATTTCTGCTACCGCTGCGTCAACAGCCTTCTGCATACCGCGCTTTACTATCATGGGATTTGCGCCTGCTGCAATGTTCTTCATGCCCTCGCGTACAAGTGCCTGTGCAAGCAGTGTTGCTGTTGTTGTGCCGTCGCCTGCTGCGTCGTTAGTCTTGGTTGCTACTTCCTTTACAAGAGCTGCGCCCATGTTCTCGAATGCATCCTCAAGCTCAATTTCCTTTGCAATTGTAACGCCGTCGTTTGTAATCAGCGGAGCGCCGAACTTCTTTGAAAGTACTACGTTTCTGCCCTTCGGACCGAGTGTAATCTTAACTGTATCAGCCAGAGCGTCAATGCCCTTCTGAAGCGCCTTGCGCGCGTCCTCGCCGTAAATGATATCCTTTGCCATGTCTGTTTCCTCCTTAAATTATATGCGATTTAGCTTTGCTGTTCTTACTCAACTACTGCAAGTATATCCGACTGACGCACAATTGAATACTCAACGCCGTCAACCTTGACCTCTGTACCTGCGTACTTGCTGATAAGTACCTTCTGACCAACCTGTACGTTCATTACAACCTCGTTGCCGTCTACAAGTCCGCCGGGACCTACCGCTACAATCTCTGCAATAGAGGGCTTTTCCTGTGCCTTCGCTGTGAGGATAATGCCGCTCTTGGTGGTTTCCTCTGCCTCTACCATTTTGATTACTACTCTGTCTGCCAATGGTCTGATGTTCATATATTTTTCCTCCTGTGAAATAATATGCTTTTGTTTTAGCACTCCTGTTCCTTGAGTGCTAATTATATTTTATCCATTATTCAAAAAAAATCAAGGGGTTTGAAGCAATTTTATTGAATTTTCAGCAATTTATATATTAAGATATACAGTGCAAAGGTATGTTTTAGCAATATTGCACATATATCTCAACGGAAATTCCGACAAAATTCCTAATGTGAAAAGCCAAATCAGAAATACTTATTGCAAAGACCTGTGCAATATGCTACAATAGTATCAGAATTTACGCGGAGGTAGACTATGGACAGCAACAAAATTCTGATAATTTCCGACAACGCGAACCTCGCGCGGCTGATTAGGGACTTTCTGTTACAATCGGACTTTGAGCCGACAATAACGAACACAAAAAATGCGCTGTCAGCCGCCGCGCTCAATCCCGACCTGATAATACTGCACACGGAAAGCGAGGATGAGCTTTTCGACAGCCTGACGCTGCTTGAGATACCGGTTTTCGTGCTGATTTCCGAAAGACGCTCGGCAGACAGAATCATGTTCTTGGAACGCGGCGCAAGCGATATTATGACCGTGCCGTTTGACGCGCGCGAGGTTGTCGCGCGCTCCCGTGCGCTGCTGCGAAGAATGTCCGCGCCGAAAAGCAAGCAGATGATATGCGAGCTGGAGGGTCTGACAGTTGACCTTAACACCTACACGATAACCTGTGAGGACAGCCGTAAAGAAATCCCTGCCAAAGAAACAGAGCTGCTGTTTTTGCTGGCAACCAATATCGGCAGAGTATTCCGACGCCGCGATATTATGTCGCAAATCTGGCACACCACCGATATCAGCGAACGAATCGTAGATATGCACATCAGCAAGCTGCGCGGCGCAATCAGCGAAAGCCGGTGCTGGGAAATTGCTGCTGTGCGCGGTGTTGGGTACAAATTTGTGAAAAAGTCTTAATCCGGGTCTATATCAAACCTGTCCGATTCCATACCTGCGCCAACCATATCCCTGCCGCGGACATAGTACTTGTCGCGCTGCACCTGAACCGCGTCATCCAGCAGTCTCTTTACCTCGCGCGGATTGCGTATAGACTGCAGCAGCTTTGTGGGCGTGTCGGTATCCTTGGAAAGCAGCTTTATTGTGCCGCATTTTACAATTCTCTGACCCAGCGAAAGGCTGATTGACTTATCATAAACACGGTAAAGCTCAATTTCATCCTCTCGGATATTCAGCAGACCTATGCGGGTTATCAGCTTGCATTCGGTCAGGATATACCGTGTGAACGAAATCGGCATACCCAGAATGTTCTTCTTTCCTGTCCAGATTATCTCGCCGTATTCCCTTGTCAGCTTTTTCAGATTTGCCATAATGAGTTCCTTTCTGCCCTCGGGCGCTTAATCAATTATAGTAATCAGCCGCTTCGTTCTGCTCACGGAGCGTCTTTATTTTTGCCTGAATCCTTTTGTACTCCGCCGAAATCGGGCTTGCGCCCTTTTGCGTAAGATACACCTCACCGTACAGCGAATTGAAGAAAATACTGCCGCTGAAGAAGCGCTCCATTCGCTTTATCTGCCCGTAGGAATAGATTTTCGATAAGAACAGGCGCTTCTCAACAGGCGTCGTATTCTGCTCCAAGCCGCCCATCATCAGAAAATCATAACCAACGCTCAATGCGGCGCGTCTGTCGCAGTCTGTGTAGTCGCCGTCGAAAATGCCCTCCAGAAATCCGATTACATCCTCGATTCTCGCGTTGTCCTTATTGCGCAGCCACACCGCGCGGTCGTACACATACAGCGCCCTGCAAAGCCGCTCCTTGACCTCGGCGTTCGGGTGGTATTTCATAATCAGCAGCAGCGGATGCCGCAGATTTTTGTCCGGCTCGGCTGAAAAGCTGCCGACAGCAAACCGCGTGGTCTCATGGTCAAGCCTTGCGGCGTCAAAAAACGGCGCGCTGTCAACGTTAAGACAATGCGCAAATATCTCCATTGCCTTGCTGCGCAGCGTCGGGAAGCTCTCTGCAAGCTTTTTGAAAAAGCCATAGGTATAATACGGCGCAACAAATCTTCCGCCCTTTGAGAGAAATTTTTTCAGAATATCCAGCGAATACTCAAGGCTTTTCTGCGCCATATTCCAATGCTCCTGCGAACGAATCAGCGCTGTGCAGTCAATCAGTCGCTGCTGCCAGTTTTCAACATCATTCAGCTTTAGTATGCCTGCCGTCAGCCTGCCGCATACGCTTTCAAAATCCGTGGGGCAAAATTCCATTGCGTTACAGAAATGCTCATACGCCTTTGCAAAATCCCACTTGCCCATATACTCCTGCGCCGCCGCACACTCCGCGCGGCATTCCTCATTGCCGTAGCCCGCTGCATCGGCGTCATCCTCGTCGATAAGCTCGCTTAAGTCTGCTTCTATTACCAGCTCGTCGGGTATCGCCGACCGCAGCCCTGCAATAAAATCCTCATGAGCCTCGTCAAATGCAATGTGCGTTCCGCAGTACAGGCAAAAGCCCGTCGGGAACTCTGAATCCAGCATTATCATTCGTTCGCACTTGGGGCAAAGACAATAATCAAGCACAGAAATCCCCCCTACTTCACCAGTCTGCCCTGCCATGTATCAAGCTGCGCCATGCGCTTGTCAATACCGCCCAGAACAGAGATTTTATCCGCGCTCCACAGCGGCGCAGCCAGCTTTGATTTGTCGCCGTCGCCCGTTATGCGCTCTATAACCGTCTGCATGGGCAGCAGCTCAAGCTGTTTTATGGTAATATCAATGTATTCATCCTTTTCAAGCGGTGTGTATAGCCCCTGCTCGTACATCTCGCCTAGCCGCGTTCCCCGTATGACATGAAGCAGATGAATCTTTACGCCGTCAGGCGCTAATCTGCCAAGCTCCAGCGCCGTTTGCAGCATCATCTCGGGGGTTTCGCGCGGCAATCCGTTGATTATGTGTACGCAAACGCGCAAGCCCGCCTGTTTAAGCATATTATAGCCGCGCTTGAATTCCTCAAAGGTGTGACCGCGGTTGATTTCTTCGGCGGTAGAATCATGCGCGCTCTGCAAGCCAAGCTCAACCGTTACGGGAAGCTCGCCGTTAAGCCGCGCCAGAAGCTGCGTGATTTGCCCGCTTATACAATCTGCGCGGGTTGCGATTGCCAAGCCACTCACACCGCAGGACGCTGCCTCGCGGTAAACCTGCTCCAGATGTGCGGGGTCGGCATAGGTGTTGCTGTGAGCCTGAAAATATGCGATAATTTTCGCGTCCGGGGTCTTTGCAAGAATTCGCTCGCGCTCACGGCTAATCTGCTCCGTAACCGAAACCGTATTCTCTGCCGTAAAATACCCGCTGCCGCCGTCGCAGAAAATACACCCGCCAATACCTCGCGTACCGTCGATATTCGGGCAGGTAAAACCTGCGTCTACCGAAGCCTTGAACACCCTGCAGCCGTATGTGTGCCTGTTATGGTACGCAAGCGTATGATAGCGCTTGTTATCGTCGGAATACGGAAACTGCAAAGCTTTCACCTCATAATATACATATATTATAATTATATCATCTATTATAATTATATCATCTATCTGTTCGGGTGTCAATAAAAATCCAAAATAAAATACCCCCTCGGCAATAATCCGAGGGGGTAAAACCCGTTTGAATTACTTGATTACGCGAACCGCAATAACGCCCTCAACAGCCTTGATTGCGTCTACGGGAACATCAGCGCCGCCCTTTACATCAAGGCAGGTGTATGCATAGTCCTTCTTGGACTTGCTTATCATATTCTCGATGTTAAGTCCTGCTGCCGAAACGGGAGCAGTAACATTGTTAAGCAGACCCTCGACATTCTTGTGAATAATGCAAATCTTTGCGTCGCCGGAAACCGCCATCTCAACATTCGGCAGATTTACAGAATTGATGATATCGCCGTTCTCGAGATAAGCCTTGATTTCGTTGCAAGCCATAACTGCGCAGTTATCCTCGCTCTCGGGTGTGGAAGCGCCCAGATGAGGAATTGCAATTACGCCGTCAACACCGATAATGTCATCAGTTGCAAAGTCGGTTGCATAAGCAGCCATCTTGCCGCTTGCAAGAGCCTCAAGAATTGCCTTGCTGTCAACGAGGTCAGCGCGGGCAAAGTTGAGAATACGAACGCCATCCTTCATCTTTGCGATGTTCTCTGCGTTAATCATGCCCTTTGTTTCAGCCGTTGCGGGAGCGTGAAGTGTGATATAATCGCAGGTCTTGAAAATGTCGTCGTTGCTTGCTACCACATGAACAGCGGGGTTCAGACGGAGCGCTGCATTTACGGAAAGGAACGGGTCTGTGCCGTATACTTCCATGCCCAGAGCAGCTGCTGCGTTTGCAACCAGTGCGCCGATTGCGCCAAGTCCGATTATACCAAGCTTCTTGCCCATAATCTCGGGACCTACAAACTGGCTCTTGCCTTTTTCTACAAGCTTGCTGACCTCGTCGCCCTTGCCCTTGAGCGTCTTAATCCACTCGGTAGAGGGAACAATCTTTCTGCTGGAAAGCAGCAGACCTGCAATAACAAGCTCCTTAACAGCGTTTGCGTTTGCACCGGGAGTATTGAATACTACAATACCCTGCTCGCTGCACTTGCCAATCGGAATGTTATTAACGCCTGCGCCTGCTCTTGCGATTGCAAGCAGGCTTGCGGGCAGCTCCATCTCGTGCATGGAAGCGGAACGAACGAGAACTGCGTCATAATCCGTCATGCTGTCGGATACAGCGTACTTATCCTTGTCAAGAAGGTCTGTGCCGCAAGCGGCGATTTTATTCAATGTGAGTATATTATACATTTCTTTCTCCTCTTTCTCCTTAAATTACGGATATAATACGGAGATAAGCGACACGCCCGTGCGCGCCGCTCTATCCGTTTAATTTGTTGTAAAATCAGCCGTTTTCAGCCTCGAACTTCTTCATAAACTCAACCAGCTTCTCTACGCCCTCGATAGGCATAGCGTTGTAGATAGAAGCTCTCATGCCGCCGACTGTTC
>JBJESB010000103.1:0-11073 GCA_051882575.1 Oscillospiraceae bacterium | reverse complement strand
AAACAATTATCGGCGGTCAGATATACGCAAAACAGCTTGAGCTTTATATGGATACTCTGGATGTTGTCAACGAGAACGTTTATTGCGATAAGGTAAGGCTTAATCAGGTATTGCTTAATTTGCTGTCAAACGCAGTTAAATTTACTCCGCCCGGAGGTACGGTATCGGTGAGGATAACACAGCTTGACAGCGGCTCCGGAGATACGGGACTTTACGAATTCCGTATAAAAGACACCGGTATCGGTATGAGCAAGGAGTTTGCGGAGCGTATCTTTAATCCGTTTGAGCGCGAGCGCAACTCCACCGTCAGCAGGATACAAGGCACGGGACTTGGTATGTCCATTGCAAAGAATATCATAGATATGATGGGCGGTACTATTGAGGTGCGTACCGAGTTGGATAAGGGGACAGAATTTATTATCCATATCAGAATGAGGCTGCAGGCAGATATTAAGCACGATGTCAGAATAAAGTCCCTTGAGGGCTTAAAGGCTCTTGTGGTCGATGATGATTTCGATACCTGCGACAGCGTTGCAAGAATGCTTCTGCGTGTCGGAATGCGTTCGGAATGGACATTATCGGGCAAGGAAGCCGTACTCCGTGCAAAGCAAGCCATAGCAATCGACGACGCTTTCCGTGCATATATCATAGACTGGCGCTTGCCTGATATGAACGGTATTGAGGTTACAAGGCGAATACGAGCATTAGGCGACAATACCCCGATAATCATTCTGACGGCTTACGACTGGACGGATATTGAAGTCGAAGCAAGAGCCGCGGGAGTTACCGCATTCTGTGCGAAGCCTATGTTTATGTCGGATTTGCGCGAAACCTTGCTTGCGGCGCTCGGAGAATCCGAAGCAAAGCAGGATACATCAGCCGTTGCAGAGGTGGCGAATTTCAAGGACAGGCGGCTGCTTCTGGTTGAAGATAACGACCTTAATCGTGAGATTGCCTGCGAGATTCTTAACGAATACGGGTTTGTTGTTGACGCTGTGGAAAACGGCAAGGAAGCGGTAGACACGGTAGCTGCTTCAAAGCACGGCTATTACGACCTTGTGCTGATGGATATTCAGATGCCTGTTATGAACGGCTATGAAGCCACAAAGAGCATAAGGGCGCTGAAGGACCCTGTTCTTGCCGCTGTTCCGATTGTCGCTATGACGGCGAATGCCTTTGACGAGGACAGGAGAACTGCTGCAGAAAGCGGTATGGACGGCTTTATTTCCAAGCCCATTAACCTTGATGAAATCCTTGAGGTGCTTAATAACGTGTTGGGTAAGTAATGCGGGAACAAAAGCCTGTCTACCGGTTTTTCTTATCTGTCCTCCAACTCTGTAAATTCTGATGACAAAATGTTAAATACATAGCAAAAATCGGCAGCCAAGAGATTGACTGCCGATTTTTTGCATGGTTGTGATTGCAATACGCCGCATTGCAAAGCTGTTACGGATTTACGTCATATCCCCGCAAATTACTTAAAGGGCGGGATTTACCCTGTGGGGCAGAGCGTTACAAGGTGACAGAGTGGCTGACCGTCTGAAATATAATACAATAGCTATGCGCGGTATTGCCCGCATAATTTTATAATTCTTTGCATTTGAATGGACAATCTGTAAGTTATTATATTGAACTTTTTATAAAATTATGATATAATAAGCATAGGTGTATATTATTCAAAACGTCAATATGATAAAATATCGGAGGCAAACCATGAACAGTATCTCTCGGAATACGTCAAATCAGGAACAGGCAATCAGGAGTTTTTTGCGTGATTACTCAAACAAGCCCAACGACGGACAAACTATTCACGGAATACTTTCTGATGCTTGCAGCTATTATGATGCTGACCGCTCGTATATTTTTGAGCTGAACGCCGAGCGCACCCATATCAGTAATACATACGAATGGTGCCGTGACGGAGTATCCTCAGAGATTGGAAAACTTCAGAATATTTCGCTTGAGGGCATTGCATTTTGGCTTAAAGAGCTTGAGGAAAAGGGAGAATTCTGTATTTCTTCTTTGTCTGAAAATTTTGCTCCGGATTCAAGGGTCTATCAGTTTTTAAAACCGCTGGGAATTGAAAGCATTGCGGCAGTTTCGCTTGTTGTAAACGGTTCGGTTGTTGGCTTTCTTGGAGTGGATAACCCCCGCTGCAATACAGAAAGCTTCTTACTGTTATCCGTATTTGCCTCCGCTTGCTGCAGTGAGATTGTTAATAATCGTTTGGAGAAAACAAATGCGGAGCTTACAGCGCTTCTGGAAACAGAAAAGCAGCATAGCGCCATAATTGATTCATTGAGCAATGTTTTCTTTGCGCTGTATTATATTGATATTGAAGAAAACTCCTTTCGGGAAATTTTCTCTCCCGACGGCAGAAATCATACATACGGCGAAAAGGACAACGCAAGGTCACGCCTTAGGGCTGTAACGGATTGCTGGGTAAGTGATGATTTCAAATCCGCAATGAGCGTCTTTACGAATATTGATACCATAAATGAGCGTCTGGGAGAGAGCCGTATCATTACACAGGAATATATTGCCACCGACGGAAACTGGGTAAGGTGCAGCCTGTTCCCTGTTGAGAAAAATATGTTCGGGAAAAATACAAAGGTATTATTCGGCTTTCGCGTAATTACCGGCGAAAAGGAACGGCTGGAATCACAGGATAATCTGATACGGGCGCTTTCAATATCATACGAAAATGTTTACGCCGTAAATATGGATACATCCGAAGGCGTCTGCTACCGTATGGATGAGACTATGAAATCCCGCTATGGCAGCAGGTTTGCAATCGGTGATTATGATACAAGTATACGGTTATATATTGAAAACGATGTGCTTCCCGACGACAGGCACCTTTTTGACAGAATTTGCACGATTGAGAATCTCAGGAAACTTTTCGCCGAAAAGCAGACACATTCATTCAGTTACAGAGTATGCCGTAATGGCTCGGTACAATACTTTGAATGTCAGCTGGTAAAGCCCGACAGCAAAAGAAACGAGTTTGCTCTCGGATTCAAGAATATAGATAATGAGAGGCAGCATGAGCTTGAACAGCAGAAAAAGATTGAAAACGCTCTTTCTGCAGTTGAAAAGATAAATGAGACCTTGCGGGACGAGACGGAGATTGCGGGCGCACTCAGCAGGGATTACCCGGACGTTGTACTGCTGGATTTTGCAAATGATACCGCTGTGACCATCAAGCGCAAAGGATATATCATTGAGGAAGAAAAGCGTGTAATACGCCGTTCCTATAATGATACATGGAACTATTATATTTCAAAATATGTTGTGGATGAAGACAGGGCTGCACTCAAAGCTGCCATTCTGAAAGAAACCGTAATACAAGCCCTTGAAAAAAGCGATGAGTATTCATGCAGCTATCGTATAATAGCCGATGATACGGGAATCCATTATTTTCAGGCGTCTTTTATTCGTTTTTATTCACGCAACAAAACAGAAAGTCAGATAATTCTGGGCTTCCGCTGTGTTGACGCTATTGTTGAAGAAGAACACAGGAAAATAAAGATTATGGAAGCCCAGAGCGAAATAATCGAAGGACTGGGCTCGGAATACTACTCTGTTCTGCTGGTTAATCCCGAAACTGAAAAGGTGACTGTATTCCGTGCTGAAAGCGAGGACGGCAAGGCAATAGCAGAGCTTTTTGACAGGTGCGATTCCTGCTGGTCAAAGGGACTTAGCATTTATTGTGAGGATTATGTTTCGGAAATCTGCCGCAGCGAGTTTATGGAGAAGCTGTGCATTGAGCATATCAGGGAGGACGGCGAGGATTACTCCTTAACCTACGAAAAGCTTACAGCCGACGGAATAATCTATCTTCAGGCGAGAGTTGCATTTGTTGAGGAAAAGAACGGCGGCTTTGTTGCTGTTGTGGGCACAAGAAATGTTGACGACATTATCAAAAAGGAACGTCAGCAGGAAATGGCATTACAGGCGGCGTATGACGCTGCGGAGGCTGCAAACAAGGCAAAGACGGAATTCCTCTCGAATATGTCCCACGATATCCGTACGCCAATGAACGGCATTATCGGAATGACCGCTATCGCCGCAACACATTTAGACGATAAAGAACGCGTCAAGGACAGCCTGCAGAAGATTTCTCAGGCAAGCAAGCACATGCTAAGTCTTATAAACGAAGTGCTTGATATGAGCAAAATTGAATCGGGCAAGGTTGACCTTATCGAAGAAGAATTCAACCTCTCGAATCTTATTGATAATCTGCTTACCATGACAAGCGAGCAGATTAAAAAGCATCGCCATGAGCTTTCGGTAAACATCACGGGTGTTACTCATGAGGAAGTAATCGGCGACAGTCTGCGTATTCAGAAGGTATTCACCAATCTGATGAGCAATGCCGTGAAATATACCCCCGACGGCGGAAAGATATGCCTTTCCATTACGGAGAAACCCTCTAACTATGCTAAGGTCGGCTGCTATGAATTTATATTTGAGGACAACGGCATAGGCATGAGCGAGGATTTTCTGGAACAGATTTTCGAGCCATTCGCAAGAGCCACCGACAGCAGAGTTAACAAGATACAGGGCACGGGTCTTGGTATGCCTATCAGCCGTAATATAGTGCGTATGATGGGCGGTGACATCAAGGTTGAAAGCAAGCTCAACATGGGTTCCCGCTTTACGGTAACAATATATCTCAAGCTGCAGGATACAGTGGAGGTCAGACATAACAAATTTATCGACCTTCATGTTCTCGTTGCGGACGATGATGAGCTGAGTCTTGAATCCTGCTGCGGTATGCTGGAGGACCTCGGAATGAAGCCCGACGGTGTGACCAACGGCGCGGAAGCCGTTGAATATGTTACCGTCCGTCACCGGAAGAATCAGGACTATTTCGCCTGCATAATCGACTGGAAAATGCCCGAAATGGACGGTATTGCAACTACAAGGGCTATCCGCAAAGCCGTAGGAAAAGATGTGCCGATTATAATTATCTCCGCCTACGACTGGTCGGAAATCGAGCAGGAAGCAAGAGCAGCGGGCGCCAACGCATTTATCAGCAAGCCTCTTTTCCGTTCCAGACTGGAAAAGACCTTCAGCACTCTTGTGGGCGAAGATGAACAGACCGAACAGGGTGCGCCGCTTCTTGATTTGTCAAATATGGAGCTTTCGGACAAGCGTGTTCTTCTTGTAGAGGACAATGACCTTAACGCTGAAATTGCCGAAGAAATACTTGGAATGACAGGTCTCGCCGTTGAGCGAGCCGCTGACGGTACAATAGCTGTGGATATGATGTCCGCTTGTGAGGACGGGTATTATGACCTGATTTTAATGGATATTCAGATGCCGCAGATGAACGGTTACGACGCTACGAGAGCAATCCGTGCGCTTAATCGCAGCTATTGCAAGCAGATACCCATTATTGCTATGACGGCAAACGCATTCGCAGAGGATGTTCAGGCGGCAAAAACGGTAGGAATGAACGAGCATATTGCGAAGCCGCTTGACTTGAAGGCTCTCGCCAGAACGCTTAACAAGTGGCTCGGATAACCATAACGGTCTGAAAGATGACTTCCCGATAATTTGGGGAATACTGCCGATAAAGGAGAATTTCAATTGACATGAAAAGCGAAACAGTAGACGTAGAGGTAAGAAGCTCCGGTCTTGATTTGCAGGAATTCTGCGACATGGAGCAATTATACAAGCTGCTCAGAAACTGGTCAAAGAGCTGCGGAATGGCAACGGTAATTGTTGACAGGCGGGGCAATCAGGTATCCGAGGATTTCGGAATGACAGAGTTCTGCAAGACGGTTCAGTCCTGCGAACAGGGACTTGCCTGCTGTAAGGCAACATGGAAATCCGATTTAGACGGAATCTACGAGTGTCCTTTCGGTTTCTGGGATTTCTCTATTCCCATTGTTCTGCCCGACGGACAGGTGCTGGGAAAAGTGCTTGCGGGTCAGGCGCTTTCCGTAAAGCAAAGTGAAAAGGATATCCTGAAAAAGACATCGGCGATTGGAATAGATACCGAAACAATGTCGGATATTCTTGCTCGTGTAAAAAGAAAAACCGATACGGAAATGCAGAGCGCTTATGACCTTTTGGAAGAAATGCTCCGTTTCTTTGTTGCGAACAGCTATTCTATCTGGCAGAAAAACAATGAGCTGAAAAAAGCTCCCGAAAATAAGGATAGAGTGCTGTCGCAGATTACCCAGATTATGTACAGCTACAACCTTACTGTTGATATTGCTGCGGGCAATTATTCCCTTATTACGGGCACAGGCATGGAGCGTACAGTTGATGAGTATAAGCGTCACAGCAATATATCGGAGATAAAAGCGTTTCAGGAGAGCATTCTGCACCCGTCCTATCTGAACCGCTTCAATCAGCTGATAAACTTTGACTCTGCAAGAAACGACCCGTCGGAGAATGGCTTCAGAGGAACGCTTGAGTACCCGGTTATTTATCCGGGCGATGATGAATTTGAATGGCACGAAATCAACGTGTTTATTAACACTGAGGACGACGGCACAAGAATTGCAAACATTCTCGGGCGTGATGTTACCGAGGCTCACAAAGTACAGGAAAAGAATGAAAAAGAGCTTCGTGCGGCTGCAGATAAAAACCGTATTCTGTCCGAGCTTACCAAAATGCTGTACAGCTACAATCTTACGCTGAATTTGCGCACAGGCAAGTACAGCATGATAATCGGTACGGGCATGACGCAGTTTATGGAGATATTCAAATCCACCGATGATTATGAAACAGCCTACAAGAAAAAACTGGCATATCTTGCTCCCGAAAATGTGACGCAGTTTGCGGCGCTTGCAAGTCTTGATTCCCTCCGTGCAAGAACAAATGCCAACGGATTTATCGGCAACCTTGAATACGGCGCAATCACCGACTATGGCGAGGAATGGCACGAAATAAATGTATTCATCAGTACGGACGAGGCAGGCGAGCCTGTTGCAAATATTCTCGGACGAGACATAACCGACGCACACAAGCGCCATGAGAAGCGCGAAAATCAGCAGAAGGCTGCAATGGCGCGCGACCAGCTTCTTTCGGGTATTACAAAAATGCTGTACAGCTATAACCTTACTGTAAATCTTGAAAGCTGGAAGTACTCGCTGATTACCGGTACAGGTATGGAGCGTGTGCTTGAAACAATGCAGCATAACGACGATTATGTGCTGCTTCATGCAAAGCTTATCAAAAATATTGCGCCCGAGTACAGGGATAAAGTTGAAGAACTTATCGGCATTCATGCTTTTAAGGATAAAGCAAATGCAACGGGCTATATAGGCTCTGTTTCATATAGAGTAATAACGGGTGAATGGGCTGAAGCGAACCTTTTTATCGGAACAAACGAGGACGGCGCGGCTGTTGCAAATATCCTCGGACGCGACATCACCGAAATGCACGAACAGCAGGAGGCAAAGGAGCGCGAGCTGAAAGCATCTGCGGCAAAGGACCAGATACTTTCGGATATTACAAAGACGCTGTACAGCTACAATGCAACCGTTAATCTCAATACGGGCAAGTACAGCCTTATTGTCGGTACGGGTATGGAGGAGCTTATCCGCCATTTCTCACGAACGGACGATTTTGAGGAAGCCTGCGGTTATTTGCTTGAAAAAGTACTGCCGGAATATGTGGACAGTCTGAACGAAAGCTTCTCGCTGAAAGCGCTGCGCAGGCAGCAGCATTTAAGCGGGCATATCGGACAGAAGGAATATGCTGCGGTAACAGATAACGGTATAGGCTGGTATGAGGTCAACGCTTTTATGGGAGTTGATGAGGACGGAAACCCCACAGCCAATATTCTCGGTCGTGACATCACCGAAACGCATCTTGCACAGGAGCGCCGCGAAAACGAGCTTAAAGCGGTTGCAGCGAAGGACCAGATACTTTCGGATATTACAAAGACTCTTTACAGCTATAACCTTACGCTTAATCTTGTGAGCGGAAAGTACAGCCTGATTGTCGGTACGGGAATGAAGGATTTTGTGAAGATATTTGAATCCACCGATGATTACGAAACGGCTTACAAGCAGAAAATACAGTATGTTACGGAGGATTATATCGAAGCCTTCGGGAATTTCAGCAGTCTATCAGCACTTAGAGAACGCAAGAACGAAACCGGATATATCGGCAATCTGGAATATTCCGCAAAGACCGAAAAGGGCATAGAGTGGCACGAAATCAACATCTTTCTCGGTACGGACGAAAACGGCGAGCCTATTGCAAATATTCTCGGACGTGATATTACGGAAGCGCACGATAAGGCTGATACCAAGGCACAGCTGGAAATTGCAAATGCTTCAAGCGCTGCAAAAACTGCGTTCCTGTTCAATATGTCGCACGATATACGCACGCCGATGAACGCAATAATCGGCTTTACCGAGCTGCTTGATAAACACCTTGACGACAAGGAGCTGGCAAGAAGCTACATAAAGAAAATCCGGACATCCAATGAATTTCTGCTGTCGCTTATTAACAACGTGCTTGAAATGGCTCGAATTGAAAGCGGAAAAACCACATTTGATGAAAGCGACTGGGACGCAAAGGCTTTCAATGACACTCTGTTTTCGGTGTTTGATACTCAAATGGCGGAAAAGGGAATTGAATTTACGAGAACTATTGATGTTGAGCATACGGAAGTTCTGTGTGACGCGACAAAGCTCCGTGAGATTTTCCTGAACATTTTAAGCAATGCTCTGAAATACACACCCTCGGGCGGAAAGGTAGAAATGCGGCTTAAGGAGATACCCTCCGACCGTCCCGGATATGCAATGTACCGCACAGAAATCGAGGATACGGGTATCGGTATGTCCGAGGAATTTCTTCCTCATATATTTGATGAGTTCACGAGAGAACGCTCAAGCACCGACAGCCGTATCAACGGCACAGGTCTTGGTATGGCTATTGTAAAGCGGCTTGTTGACTTCATGGAAGGAACAATAACGGTAGAAAGCAAAATCGGAAAAGGCACGAAATTTACAATCACGCTTCCCCACCGTATTGCAACAAGCAGTAATGCAGACCTGTCTGTAAAAAACAATTCCGCAATTGATACCGAATTATTCAAAGGAAAACGAATTCTTCTTGCGGAGGACAACGACCTTAATGCAGAGATTGCAATAACAATTCTGCAAGAAGCAGGCTTTGAGGCTGAACACGCTGAGGACGGTATCATTTGTGTTGATATGCTTGAAAAAGCGGACGCGGGCTATTATGATGTTATTCTTATGGATATTCAGATGCCGAATATGGACGGCTACAAGGCTACGCAAACCATACGCCTTTTCTCGGACAAGCAAAAAGCAGAAATCCCGATTATAGCTATGACCGCAAATGCATTTGAAGAGGATAAGAAAAACGCATTCAAGGCAGGTATGAACGGGCATATCGCTAAGCCTATCAATGTCAATGAGCTTTTGGCAACACTCGCAAGCGTGATTTGAGTTGAAAACATAATTGAAATGTTTTGTTCATGCAAAGATTGTAATTTTCCAAAGACTTCTGACACTTTCGGAGGGGGATAACCTATGTATATAGATTATATGCTGTTTGCAGTTATAGCGCTTGCAACAGGAGTACTCATTTTACTTCGTATACTCAGTTCCAATATGAAATATCAGGAGAAGGGATTCCTGCAGCTGATAATTCTTTCGGTGTGCCACAATATAATTGATATTTTCTGGGGGCTTACCTACTTTGACAAGATTGGAATGGGTCCTCTCGGATTGCAGATTTCCTCCTCCCTGTATTTTTGTTCCAATGCGATTCTCGCGTTTACATGGTTCTCCTTCCTGTACAGATTACTCAACAGGGGCAAGCCCGGAAAATGGGTGCTGACGCTGGCGGCGATACCAATGGCAGCGGTATTTCTTATGGTTATCGCCAATATATGGACAGGCTTGCTCTTTACTATCGGCGATACGGTTGATTCTTATGCAAGAGGGCAATGGTACGCCATTGAACGAGTTGGAACAACGGGATATCTTATTGTTATTTTTATCTGGTCGGTTATTAAGTTCTTTAGGGCAAAAGAGAAAAGCGAGCGGAAAAAATGTGCTATAATAACGTTATTTGCTGTTGTTCCAATGGCTTTTGATTTCCTGCAGGTATTCTTTGTAGCAGTTCCCTGTACCTCCGTAGCATTCCAGATTGCTATTATCATCGTATATGTATTTATTTCTGTGGAACGCAGCGAAAATGTTCTGCTCAGTGTTTCCGAAAGACAGAAAAGCAATCTTAAAACGGCGCTTGCCCGTACTGCTATGTCATGGTATGAGTTTAATGCGGACAGAGATTGCATCTATGACAGCAAGATATATCCGGATGATGAGCATTACGCGGAACAGTCCGAACACACAGATAAAAAATATTCAGATTATTACAGCTTTTTGGCAAGCAGGGTATACCCCGAATTTGCTGAGCTTTACAAAGAAACATTCTCTCCGGAGAATTTGAAAAAAAGCTATGAACGGGGCGAATCGGAAATTTCCCTGCGGTATTGGATAAAAGACGCGGCGGGAGAAGATAAATATATAATTCAGAATATTATTATGACGCAGGATGAGGTTACGAAAGAAATCATCGGATTTGCTTATACCAGAGATATCACAGCCGAGGAGAGGCAGAAGCGTGAGATTGAAGAACAGCTGGAAGAAATCAAGGCTCTCAATAATCAGCTTGAGGAGCTTGGCGCAGAGCAGAAAGCGCAAATCGAGAAAACCAATGAGATAAACGATGAATTAAGCAGCAGGATTGCCCAGATTCAATCCATGAGTAAGATATATTTTGCTTCCTTTTATGTTGATGTCATAAAAGATACCTTTATAGAAATCAGCAGCATACCTTCTGTAAGAGATGTGATTGGAACAGCCGGCAAAGCGCAGGAAACACTTTATGTGATATGCGACAAAATGGTAAGCACGGAAACTGCGGATAATTTACGCGAGTTTGTTGACCTATCCACCATTAACGAGCGTATGCGTGCCACCGATGTTATTACCTGTGAATATATCGGCGTAACATCGGGGTGGTGCCAGCTCTACATGATTGCGGGAGACAGGGATTCAG
>JBJESB010000102.1:0-2785 GCA_051882575.1 Oscillospiraceae bacterium | reverse complement strand
GCGGAGTAGGTGTAGCTGAAAGTTTCTTTATTCTCCATAATCATTCTCCATTATTTTCTTGATTTCAACCGAATTTTTCACAATGCTGTAAACCGACATCGTCACAATAATCACGCTTACTCCCGCGCCGGTCAGCATAATCATAAGCCGCTGATTTTCGGGCGGCATATCCTTGCCGAACTCGGAGAACATCGCGGTTTCCAGCGACAGCATTGAAACAAGCGCCGCCGCCATATTTATGATTTTTGCCATTGTCATTACGGGGCTTCCAAGCTTTCGGTATTTCACAAGATTTATTATCGCAATAACCGTGATGTAAAACGTGTAGGTTGCCATAATATAAATCAAAATTCCGTGATACTCATAGCCTTTGTTGCGGTAAATAATCATCAGCACCGCGCCCGATAAAAACAGGTTTACCGTCAGCAGAATAAACCCACACAGCCTTGAACGGCGCAGCTCCTTGAAACGGTTTTTGCCTATTCCCACACGATTTGCAAAACGCACTAACAGGAACCGCATTACCGCCAGAATTGCGTAGTATAACGCGAGTGTATAAAACCATGCCGACTTATACATAATTCCCGATATAACATTCATCGCAACATACAGCAGATTAACCGCAAGCGAGCCGTACAGCGAAACGCGAGTGCGAAAAGGCATATCCGTCATAAGGCGGTTTCCGAGCGGGTGGGAATAAACCTTGCTTTTTGCCGATTTATAATGTTTGGGCAGGACTTTTACCAACCACATTACCGCAACAGTCAGCGTATAGGCTGATAGGACGTATGCCGCATAAGCAAACGGGTGTTCGTCATAGCCGAACAGAAAAACGATAATCAGCGCCGCCGTGCAAAGCGGAGTGAGCAAAGCAATCACCCACACGGGCGGGTACAGCAGCTTAATCAGCTTTTTCCACTCCAACATTTTCACCCCTTTTCAGCGTAACCGTAAATACACTGCCCTTGCCGACCTCGCTTTGAACGGTGATTTCACCCTGCATAATGTCAACAACACGCTTCACAAGCGCAAGCCCCAAGCCGTTCCCCTGCGCCGCGTGAGAGGTGTCGCCCTGATAAAATTTCTCGAAGATATGCGCGCCTGTTTCGGGCGAAATTCCGCAGCCTGTGTCGGTGATTTTTACGGTAACAAAATCCTCATCGGCAGTAAGAACAACAGAAACCTTGCCGCCGTTTTCCGTGAACTTAAAGGCATTGGAAAGCAGATTGTTCCAAACAAGTCCAAGCAGTTCAGAGTCTGAATAAATCAATATTCCGTCGGGAATTTGCGTTTCAATATCAATGCTTTTCTGCTCCCAGATTTCCTCAAATTGAAGCAAACTCTCGCAAAGCTGTTCACTTAAATCAAACCTTTCGGACGCGGGGAAAATCTGCTGATTTTCCAGCTTGTTGAGCTTCAGAATGTTGGTGATAAGGCTTGCAAGCCTGCGTGAATTTTCGGTTATTCCCTTCGCGTATTCAATGCGTTTTTCCTCGGGCAAATCGGGCGTTTGGAGCATTGTTCCGTAGTTCTGAATTACCGCAAGAGGGGTTTTCAGCTCGTGGGAAACGTTGGCGATAAAATCCGTGCGGAGAGTTTCAACGCTTCCAAGTTCTTCTGCCATTATGTTAAAGCAGTCGATGATTTTTGCGAAATTTTCGTCTGTTGCCAAGCCGTCTTTTTTTATCCGAACGGAAAAGTCGCCTCTTGTGATTTTTTCGGCGGACTCGGTTATGCGTTTCACAGGGCGCTCAACCGTGATTTTGCGGCGCACTCCGTCAATAATGCAGAAAATAACGCTCAATAGAATAACGTTCAGAAAGGTGATTTTGGCGGCGAAATCAAGATTCTCGCCGTTCAGTTCAATACCGAGCGTTTCGGTAAATGTTGACACAAACAGCGTCATACAGCAGGTTGTCGTGAAGGCAACAAGCGCGAAAAACACCAAAAACCTGCTTGTCATTTTAAGAACCCTTTTCACTTTATCACCGCCTTGTAGCCAAGCCCGTGAACCGTTACGATTTCAAAATCATCGCAGCCGGACAGCTTGCTTCGCAGCTTCGTCATATACACATCAACGGCGCGTGGCGCGGTTTCCGTGTCAGCGTCCCAGAATTCGTCCATAAGCTGTGCGCGTGTAAAGGTCTTTTTGGGATAGGAAAGCAGCTTGTAGAGAATGCTGAACTCTCTTGAAGTCATAGCTATTTCCTTATCGCCGAGGTACGCCATATGCTCGTCTGCGTCCATTACAAAGCTGCCGATTTCCAGCTTTCTGCTTGACGCTATTTTCGCACGGCGCAGAAGCGCTCCGATACGCAAAAACAGCTCGTCAAGGTCAATAGGCTTCACCATATAGTCGTCAATCCCCACACGATAACCGCGCTGTTTTGAAGCGAAATCGTCCCGCGCGGTCATGAAAAGAATGGGTATCTCGCTGTTCAGCGAGCGCACCGTTTTCGCAAACTCAAAGCCGTCGATATCAGGCATCATAATATCCGAAATGATAAGGTCGAACACGTTTTCATACATCGCGTCGTATGCCTCGTTTGCACCCAAACAGCCCGTTGCTTCATACCCGCTTTGGTTCAGAAACGCGCAGACCGTGCGGTTTAGCTCGCGGTCGTCCTCAACAACCAATATCTTGAACATCTTGTCCTCCTCAAAACTTTATAATAACATTGAATGCCCGGTCGCTTTGTCCTGCGGTTTCTATTGCCTCCGAGATTTTATCCAAAGAGAATTCGTGGGTGATAATCGACTCAATATCCCACCTTCCGCTCTCCAT
>JBJESB010000101.1:0-11309 GCA_051882575.1 Oscillospiraceae bacterium | reverse complement strand
TGTATGTATGTTGCACAACTCTTGTGCGGGGGAGCAAAGGGACACCCCTTCGGGGAGGGGGACTGAGAAAATCCAACAAAAGCGGACATTCCCCCTCCCCTACGGTTTTCTCCCCCAGACCCTCTTTTCCCCTCTCCCCACCCCTTTGTCCGCTTTTCTGTCTGCTCTAGCCAAAAGTTTGATGAGTTTTTGTCCGTTTGATTCGAGGGTTTTCTAACGGCTCACAGATTTATTTTTGCAATACTTTGCACAAAGCCGTTTTGTCCCGCAGAGGTTGAAGTATTTTTTACAAAACTTTGCGGTACTATTCGGCATTGAACAAAGCGTGCAAACATCAAAGAATGCGCCGCGGTATACCCCTCAAGTCTAACGTGCAAAAACTGAAGAAAGTCATTGGCTTGTACAGAGTAAAAAGCGGGGAATGGGGGTGGGGAGAGGGGGAAGAGAGTGCAGAGGGAAACGCATTTAGATAACCGGCGCACGCATTAGCGTGCGGGGTCGAACGACAGTTCGACGCGGGTAATCCCCGCTTTTGTTGGATTTTCTCTTTCCCCCGCCCCGAAGGGGTGTCCCTTTGCTCCCCCGCACAAGAGTGTGCGAAAAACAGACAGGTATAAGGACGCAGTCCTAGCCAAAAAGCCCCGCAGAGATTCTGCAAGGACGTCAGTCCTAGCCAAAATCGCCCCGCAGAGGTTCTGCAAGGACGCCAGTCCTAGCCAAAACGCCGACCGCAGGTTCTGCAAATACGCATATCCTTGCAAAAGCCCCGGCGGCGAGCCTTTGCAACCTTTTTATACTCCGCACGGTTTTATTAGCAAAATAAAAAAATTCCAACGGGGGTATATTTATGAAAACAATCCTGACATCATTACTGACAATCATTTCAATGTTCTTCTCGGGCTGTGCCGCCGATAACAGCCCGCTGCCTGCGGACAGCTTCACAAGCGCGGTTGTCAGTGCCACGGACTATATCGCCCTCGGCGAATCAAACGAAAAGCGCACGGTTGAAATCACCGATACCGACACGCTGAATGCGCTCCGGGAGATAATTGAAGCGCAGCAGCAGTGCGATACTGTCGAGGGCGACAATTACCTTTCGGTCTGCCCAAAGCTGGAGCTTGCCTACCCCGACGGGCGAGAAATCACAATCAGCTACACATGGTGCAGCGAGGAATACGGCACTGACCCGCTTGACGGCGCACCGACAGTTATACAGACAGGCGAGTGCTTTCTGATTCACGGGGACGGGCTCACAAAGCGCTATGCCGTCAAAGACCGCGACACGCAAGAGCAATTCTGCAGGCTGATTTCGGACTATGTCGCAAACACCGAGCCTGCCGAAAAGCCCAATAACGACATCCTGCTTGTAGTGCGCGATACAAATTACGCATGGGGAAAGCAGGACTACGGCGCGGTGATTGACCGCAACGGAGATGTGTATTCATTCGACATAGCTTCGCACACCGTTGACGAAAGCGGGTTTCTCGACCTAATGCGGGAGCTTATCGAAACCAACGAGCCTGTAAAGCGCAGTGTTTTTGCCGAAAGCAAGGTGAACGAAATCCTTGAGCAAGTCGAAAAGGTGAACACCGCCGCAGAATACACCGAGCGCCACGCCGCCTACGATATGGGTCAGACAACCCTTTACGCTCTGCGCGGGAATAAGCTTATTGTGCTGCGCTCAATAGGCGACTGGGAGCGGGAACTCAACGACTCTGCCGCGAAGAAAATCTGCGAGATTTACGACAACCGCAACAACGCCGAAAAAGCGCAGGACTTTTTCGACGGGTTTATTTCAAGGCTGAAGGATTTATTCTCTTAAAACAGGCGATAAATTGATGCCCTCTACGAATAGTTATAAACACAAATACCCCCTCACGCGCAAACCGCATGAGGGGGCTGATTATTCAGTCAGGAACAATTATTTGTTGAACTCGGACTCGTACATCTTCTGCATCTCAACAAGGTGGTCGTACTTAGCCTTGGAGTTTGCAACAGCTCTGTCGAACAGTGCAGTAGCTCTCTCGGGGTTAGCACGCATGAGCGAGTTGTAACGAACCTCTCTCATCATAAATGCCTTGTAGTCGCCTGTAGGAGCCTTGCTGTCCAGCGAGAACGGGCTCTTGCCCTGCTCTGCCAGTGCAGGATTGAATCTGAACAGATGCCAGTAACCTGCCTCAACAGCTTCCTTCTCAACCTGCTGTGCGATTGTAAGACCGCCCTTGATACCGTGGTTGATGCAAGGAGCGTATGCGATAATCAGCGAAGGTCCGTCGTAAGCCTCAGCCTCTGCAATTGCCTTCAGGCACTGGTTGCGGTCTGCACCCATAGCAATCTGTGCAACATATACATAGCCGTAGCTCATTGCAATGCCTGCAAGGTCCTTCTTCTTAACGTCCTTACCGCCTGCTGCGAACTGTGCAACCGCGCCGACGTTTGTAGCCTTGGAAGCCTGTCCGCCTGTGTTGGAGTAAACCTCTGTATCGAATACGAAGATATTTACATTCTTGCCCGAAGCGATAACGTGGTCAAGTCCGCCGTAGCCGATATCATAAGCCCAGCCGTCGCCGCCGAAAATCCACTGGCTCTTCTTGGAGAGGTAGTTCTTAAGCTTGAGAATCTCCGCTACCTCTTCGTGACCGCAGGGGCACTTCTCAAGAGCTTCAACCAGCTTCTGGGTTGCAGCTGCATTTGCCTTGCCGTCGTCAGCGGTTGCGAAATACTCGTCGATAATCGACTTAACATCATCGTGTGCCTTTTCAGCAAGAGCCTTCAGCTTGCTCTGCGCTCTTGTGCGGAGTGTATCCTGTGCAAGGAACATACCAAGACCGAACTCTGCGTTATCCTCAAACAGGGAGTTAGCCCATGCGGGACCCTTGCCTGCCTTGTTGGTTGTGTACGGAGTAGAAGGCTCGGAGCCTGCCCAGATAGACGAGCAGCCTGTTGCGTTTGCAATGTACATTCTGTCGCCGAACAGCTGTGTGATAAGCTTTGCGTAAGGAGTTTCACCGCAGCCTGCGCAAGCGCCCGAGAATTCGAGCAGGGGCTGCTTGAACTGTGCGCCCTTGATTGTGCTCTCCTTGAATCTCTCAACAGCAGCGTCGTTTTCGTTGTCGTTAGCAACTGCGTAGTCGAACAGCTTCTGCTGGTCCATTACGGACTCGATGGGGGACATTACCAGAGCGTTCTTGCTCTTGTCCTTTGCACCTGCGGGGCAGATGTTTGCGCATACGCCGCAGCCTGTGCAGTCCAGTGTGGAGATTGCCATTGTGTACTTCATGCCGGGCATACCGGTTGCATCCTTAACTGCTGTACCTGCGGGGAGGTTTGCAGCCTGCTCCTCGTTGTAAACGAACGGGCGGATTACTGCGTGAGGACATACCATTGCACAGTTGTTACACTGGATGCAGTTCTCGGGAATCCACTTGGGAACGTCAACAGCGATACCGCGCTTCTCGTAAGCGGCAGAGCCCTGCGGGAATGTACCGTCTGCGATATCAACGAAGGTAGATACGGGAATCTGGTCGCCGCGCTGTGCGTTTACAGGAATCTGAACCTTGTTTACAAAGTCTACAAGGAACTTGTTGTCGCCTGTTGCAACAGGTGTGTGCAGCTCGCCCTCTGCGTCAGCCCACGAAGCGGGAACGTCAACCTTGATAACCTCGCCTGCGCCTCTCTCGATAGCGGCGTAGTTCATGTTTACAATGTCGTCGCCCTTCTTTGCGAATGACTTGTAAGCCATCTTCTTCATGTAGTCGATAGCCTCATCAGCGGGGATGATGTTAGCGATAGAGAAGAATGCGGACTGGAGAACGGTGTTTGTCTTGTTGCCCAGACCGATTTCCTTTGCTACCTTGATAGCGTTGATGATGTAGAAATTGATGTTGTTCTTTGCAATGTAAGCCTTAACGGGTGCGGGGAGCTTCTCATCCAGCTCGTCAACAGACCACTGGCAGTTAAGCAGGAACGAACCGCCGGGGATTACATCCTGAACCATATCGTACTTGTCGATATAAGAGGGGTTGTGGCAGGCAACGAAGTTTGCCTTGTTAATGAAGTAGGTGGACTTGATAGGTGTCTTACCGAATCTGAGGTGAGATACCGTTACGCCGCCCGACTTCTTGGAGTCGTATGCGAAATAAGCCTGTGCATACATATCGGTGTGGTCGCCGATAATCTTAATGGAGTTCTTGTTTGCGCCGACTGTACCGTCAGAGCCGAGACCCCAGAACTTGCAGCAGGTTGTGCCCTCGGGTGTTGTGTTGGGATTCTCTGTGGGTGTGAGAGAGAGGTTTGTAACATCATCTGTGATACCCAGAGTGAATACGGGCTTCTCTGTATTGTTGTAAACTGCGATAATCTGCGCAGGGTTGCAGTCCTTGGAACCGAGACCGTATCTGCCTGTGAATACGGGAATATCCTGGAACTTGCCTTCCTTCTTGAGCGCTGCAACAACGTCAAGGTACAGAGGCTCACCAAGAGAACCGGGCTCCTTTGTTCTGTCAAGAACGGAAATCTTCTTGCAGGTTGCGGGAATAGCGTCAACAAATGCGGAAGAAACGAACGGTCTGTACAGTCTTACCTTAACAAGACCAACCTTCTTGCCCTGCTTGAGCATATAGTCGATTGTCTCCTCGATTGTGTCGCATACAGAACCCATAGCTACGATTACCTGCTCTGCGTCGGGTGCGCCGTAGTAGTTGAACAGCTTGTAATCTGTACCGATTTCTGCGTTTACCTTGTCCATGTACTCGGTAACAACAGCAGGAATGTTATTGTAGTATGTATTGCAAGCCTCGCGAGCCTGGAAGAAGATGTCGGGGTTCTGAGCTGTACCGTGGAGCACGGGCTTCTCGGGGTTGAGAGCTCTGTCACGGAATGCCTGAATTGCATCCCAGTCAGCCATCTTTGCGAGTGTATCGTAATCCCAAACCTCAATCTTCTGAATCTCGTGAGAGGTACGGAAGCCATCAAAGAAGTGCAGGAAAGGAACTCTGCCCTTGAGTGTTGCAAGGTGAGCAACAGCGCCCAGGTCCATAACCTCCTGAGGGTTGGTGGAGCAAAGCATTGCGTAGCCTGTCTGGCGGCAAGCGTAAATATCAGAGTGGTCGCCGAAGATAGACAGTGCGTGAGAAGCAACTGCTCTTGCAGATACATGAATTACAGAGGGAAGCAGCTCACCGGCAATCTTGTACATATTAGGAATCATCAGCAGCAGACCCTGTGATGCTGTATAAGTTGTGGTAAGTGCGCCTGCGGAAAGCGAGCCGTGTACAGCACCTGCTGCGCCTGCCTCGGACTGCATCTCTACTACCTTTACCTTCTCACCGAAGATATTCTCGCGACCCTGTGTAGACCAGGTATCGGTTACCTCAGCCATTACGGATGAGGGTGTGATGGGGTAAATCGCAGCAAGGTCTGTAAACGCATAAGATACATGACCTGCGGCGTTGTTACCGTCCATCGTAAGCTTTTTTCTTGCCATGGTTTTTATCCTCCTTATTTTTCAGGAAAAACTCGCCCGTCCCGCCGTTTTCCGGCGCAGGGCATAATTTTTCATGTTGTCGTTAATATTGTACCACACTTCTTTCAATTTGTAAATAGTGATAGCTAATAAATTTTGTGAATTTTTTAATTATATTTCACTAAAAGGGTTTAGCACTGCACTGCGATAAAAAAAGCATGAACCTGCGGTGGGCGTTTTTGCTAGGACTCGTGTCCTTGCTGAACCTGCGGTGGGCTTTTTGTCGCAAACTTGTTTTCTTTTACTTGTATGTTTTTTGCACACTCTTGTGCGGGGGAGCAAAGGGACACCCCTTCGGGGCGGGGGAAAGAGAAAATCCAACAAAAGCGAGGATTTCCCCCGCCCCTACGGCGTTTCCCTCTGCACTCTCTTCCCCCTCTCCCCACCCCCTTTCCTCGCTTTTCTGCCTGCTAAAGCCACAAATCTCTTCAATTCTTGTCCGTTTGATTTGACGGTTTTCTAACGGCTCACGGTTTTATTTTTGCATTACTTTGCACAAAGCCGTTTTGTCCCGCAGAGGTTGATTAAAAATTCATATAACTTTGCGGTACTAATCGGCATAGCAGAAAGTATGCGAACATCAAAGAATGCGCCGCGGTAAATGCCTCAAGTCTAACGTGCAAAAACTAATGAAAGTCATTGGCTTCATCAGAGTGAAAAGCGGACAAAGGGGTGGGGAGAGGGGAAAAGAGGGTCTGGGGGAGAAAACCGTAGGGGAGGGGAAATGTCCGCTTTTGTTGGATTTTATCAGTTCCCCTCCCCGAAGGGTTTCATCCCCCAGTTTCAGCAGGGTATGCCAATACCAAAAACAGTATTAGGACGCAAGTCCTAGATTCATTAGCCCCGCAGAGGTTCTGCAAGGACGCCAGTCCTAGATTCATTAGTCCCGCAGAGGTTCTGCAAGGACAGCAGTCCCAGCAAAAACCGCCCCGCGCAGGCTCTGCAAGAACGCAAGTCCCTGCAAACGCCCCGCGCGGAGCGGAACAGAATTATTTAAATCCGTACAGCTGCACTTGCTCGAAGCCGTCGAGCAGCTCATTCGACATCTTGAACGCTGCGTCAACGCCGCGCGCAACGCACTCAATGGGGTTATCGGCAATAATGCACGGCGCGCCTACGTTTGCGGCAATCAGCTCGGCAAGACCGCCCAGCATTGCGCCGCCGCCCGTAAGCAGAATGCCGTTGGAAAGAATATCGCCAACAAGCTCGGGGGGTGTGGATTCCAGAACAAGCTTCACCTGCTCCACAATTTCCATTGCGTTCTCGTGAATAGCGTCATAGATATCAATATCGGAAATCTCAAGCTCCTGCGGCAAGCCCTTTATCAGATTTCTGCCGCGAACCTTCATCTTCTTTTCGCCCGTTGGATTGTACACGTTTGCAATCTCAATCTTTGCCTGCTCTGCGGTCTTTTCGCCGAGAAGCACCTTGTATTTCTGCGTGACGTGGCGGATTATCGCAGCGTCAAACTTGCTGCCCGCCATTTTAACGGAGCGCGACTGCACAATACCGTTGAACGATACAATCGCAACATCCGCCGTACCGCCGCCGATATCCACAACCATTGTGCCGCTGGGCTTTGAAATATCAACACCCGCGCCGATAAGCGCCGCGATTGGCTCTTCAATCAGAAATACCTTTCGTGCGCCTGCCGAAAGTGCCGCTTCAACTACCGCCCTGCGCTCAACATCCGTAACCGACGACGGCACACACAGAACAACGCGCGGCTTCATCATTATACCGCCGTTCACTATGTGAATAAATTCCTTAATCATCGCCTCGGTCATGTCGTTGTCCGAGATTACGCCGTCTTTAAGCGGGCGCACCGCAACGATATATTCGGGGGTTCTGCCAATCATGCGGTATGCTTCCGCGCCGACGGCTACAACCAGCTTTTTCTTCTTATCGTATGCTACCACCGACGGCTCGTTAAGCACTATGCCCTTTCCGCTTACGGTGATGATTATATTCGCTGTACCGAGGTCTATTCCTATATCTAAAGACATTTTTCTGCACTCCTATCCTGCTTTGCGTGAATTGTCTACAACAATATATTATATCACATTTTGCAGAATAATGCAAGGGCTTTGAGCCAAAAATCACTGTTTTGCAAGCTCTGCGGCTCGTTTCATCAGCGCCTCGCGCTCGTTTGGAATATCACCATCAACAACCTCGGCAAGCAAGCGGTTAAGCACCCTGCCCATTTCGGGAGATGGCTTCATAATCGCCGACAAATCCCGCCCGTTCACCGCAAGGGATTTTATCGTAAAACAGCCCTGCTGCGCAAGCTCGGGTATTTTTTCCAGCAGCTCATAATACATCGGAATACGCTCCTTGCAGAACTCCGCCTTTGCGCTGTCATCGGCAATATGCGCAAGCAGGCTGTACCGCAGATTTTCTTCACCCATTGCCGCCAGCCGCCTGCGTATCACCTTTGCGGAATTTACCATAGGAACATCATGCCCGCGCACAATAGCCTTGACAAGCTCGCGGTCAGCGGCGCTGCTTTTAAATCTGTGCATGATTGTATCGGTCATTTCAGCGCTGATTGCGGGATGACCGTAATAGTGATGCTTGCCGTGCTCGTCAACCGTTATGCACCGGGGCTTGCCGATATCGTGCAATAGCATAGCAAGCGGCAGCGCATACTCGTTCGGTGTGAGCTGCGCTGCGGTTTCCACTGCAAGAATGATATGCTCGTACAAATCCAGCGTATGGTACACAGAGCCCTGCGCGTAATCAAAGCACGGGCGCAGCTCGGGGATAATCTGCGCAAAAATATCGCGGTACTCCCGCAGCACCCCGCGAATATTTTGTCCCGCTTTCGGTGCAGCAAGCATTCCGGTAAGCTCGGAATAAATCCGCTCCGCCGCAATATTGTCCAGCAGCGCACAATTGCGCTTGAGAGCCTCGGCAGTGCACGGCTCAATCTCAAAGCCCAGCGCCACCGCAAAACGCAGCGCCCGCATAATCCGCAAAGCGTCCTCACCAAAACGCTTGTCGGGGTCGCCCACGCAGCGAATAATCCCGCCGCGTATGTCTGCCTCGCCGCCGAATGCGTCAACAATGCCGATTTCGGGACTGTACGCTATCGCATTCATAGTAAAGTCCCGCCGCGCCAAGTCCTCCGTAACAGAGCGGGTAAAGCTCACACTGTCGGGGCGGCGGCTGTCGCTGTACTCGCCGTCAATGCGAAAGGTAGTAATCTCAAGCGGCTCACGCTCGCACAAAACAGTCACCGTGCCGTGCTTAAGACCCGTCGGTATCACGGTATAATCTCTGAACACCTCAATGGTCTGCTCGGGCAGCGCAGAGGTGGTAATATCATAATCGTGCGGCGCTCTGCCCATGAGTGCGTCGCGCACGCAGCCGCCTACAATGTACGCTTCATAGCCCGCCTCGTTAAGCCGCCGCAGCACTTTTTCTATCTTCTCGGGTATTTCAATACGCAAAAAAATCCCCCCTACGCTATTTTAGCACATTAGGGGGGATTATTCAAGTTCTTTTCAAATTATCCGGTGACCTTAATCTTTATTTTGAGAACGACTTCTCCGCAGGTTGCAGTTATAGTCGTTGTGCCCTTCTTTTTCGCTGTTACCTTACCCTTTGAGGAAACAGTTGCAACAGAAGGTTTGGAGGACTTCCATGTAATGGTATCGCTTCCTATTGTGAAAACGCCGTCAAGCTGAAGAGTACTGCCCTTTTTTACACTTATTGATAAGCATGATAGTTCTGGTTCAGCGCTTGCCTTAAAAGTCGTAGTGACTTTTATCTTTCCGGGATAAGGTTCATATCTCCACCCCTCTTTATAATCGCGCGTGTTAGTAACGCGAATATAATAAGTTCCTTTAGAAACTTTCCATGATGTGGATGCAACAGTTTTCCCCGAAGTATAGTTGGTTGAAAATACTGCAAAAGGGTCATCAGCCTTACCAAAACTATAAATGTTTCCGGTTGATACATTAACAGAAGCCACAGGCACATTTGCACAATCTTCATCAAAAAGATATACTGAACAGAATGTGATACTGGTATTTACCTTTACTGTAAGTATTCCCTTTTCCTTGATTTGAACCTTGTAATCATAGAGTTCGCCATTTTCGGTATACTTGCAGATGTACTCCTCATCTAACTCCATGGATACAGCAGTTTCATCAATGCTGGCGGCAACTGCTAACACTGTGCAAGTACCGATTGCTACCATAGCGGCAGTTATAAATGCGGCAATTTTCTTTAATACTTTCATAATAACCTCCAAAAATTATTAAGAACATTTTGTTCCATTAACATTATAGCACAAATTGTTCGCAATGTCAATAGAATAATTTGTTCTAAACGATAATAATTATAATAAATCACAAGGAGTTTTTATGAAATACAGATTAAAATATTTAAGAGAAAGTGAGCTTCTTACACAAAAACAAGTCGCTGACCGCATATTTTGCAGCCAGCGTGCTTATGGTTATTATGAATCAGGCGGACGAGACATACCAACCCAAACGCTGATACGCCTCGCCGATTTTTATGATGTTTCGGTGGACTATATTCTGGGGCGCACCGACAACCCGAAAGTAAACCGCTAGGAATTTTTCTTCATGGAATCAACCGCCGTGCAAACGCCTTCCTTGTCAAAGGTCAGCGAAAGATGATAACCGAACTGAACCCACTGGCAGAATTTCCCGTTAGATACTTGCATCTGGGAATCCGGCAGACCAATCATGTCAACAATTTCATCAATTGATTTGCCCTTAAGCTCGCCCAGCGTCTCAATTTTCTTGTACTGACGCCTGCACATTATGGTCATCACAGCATGATAGACAAACAGCACAGCAAACATACCTACGCCTATTAGTAATGGTATGAAATCCATGCTGCCGCCCCCTGACATAATTTCTTAACAAGAATTATACCACTGTTTAACATTTCTGTCAACACTAAAACCTATTCATCGGGTATGTATTTTTACACAACTTTTTTATTCCATTTTTGATATATTTACCATAAACAAAACCGCCCCCCGATTAAGGGGGCGGTCAGGTCTGTCGAAAAGTCGTGCAACAAAAGCGTTTCTGCAAGGGAAAATCCCAAAGGGACTATATCTGCGGTCTTAACCGCTCCCCGACAGCGCGTGGTAAGCATTATTACGCTATCATACATCAAGAACGTACTTGCCCGAGCACCAACCGTCAATTATATCTCTGTACATTATGCAAGCAAACTTTCCGTTTCTTTCCAAAATGCGTACAATCTCGCCTTCATTAACGGTTCCTATTGTGCTGCTGCTCTTATAGTCCATTGTTTTATGGATAGCAAGGTCAACATCAACATCGTAAGATATCATACCGTATCCACCGACCTTATCCAGATAGAATCGCTGCGAAGCACTGTCGTTCTTTTCCCATGTCTGGATATTAGAGCCGGTAAAGAAAATGCCGCCTGCAACGTCAAAGTAATATCCCAGAGCATTCTTGAGACATAATCCGTCTCCGGTCTTGTAGAATTTCCAGCGCTGTGCGTCGGCGTCGAAGTCGTCCCAAAGCTGTATATTCGTGCCATTGCCTGCGACGGCTCCCGACACATCAAGACTCTTTCTGCTGTAAATATGTCTTATCTTATACCAGCCGTTGCTCTCGCGGTAGATATAGAAATCCTGAGAGCCATTGTTGTTACGGGTGCGGATGTTAACATTAGTGGTGTTCTCGGTACCGTTGTCCTTTACATTGACAAAGTATGCAGAGTTGGCAGTTCTGATGTTATAAACGCCATTCTCAACAATCACTTCTTC
>JBJESB010000100.1:0-11654 GCA_051882575.1 Oscillospiraceae bacterium | reverse complement strand
CTCGGCAGAAACAGGCAAGCCGCAGAATACCCGACTACTACGAACATCTGAAGAAGTCCTCAAAGGGCAAGCCCTACTATGAGATTGTAGTTCAGTTCGGTGATATGGAAAGCTGTGGACAGGGTTCTGGCAAATGGGAAGAAGCAAAGTTGATGTTGGACGATTATATGCGTGGGTTTGAGAAACGTAATCCTAATCTCAAGGTATTCAATGCGGTTATGCACCTTGATGAAGCTACTCCGCATCTCCACATCGACTTTATCCCGATAGCCCATAAGGTCGAGCGTGGGCTGTCCGTCAAGGTTTCGATGAAAGGTGCGCTCAAAGAACAGGGCTTCACCTCGGCGAACAGATTGCAGAACGAATGGGCGGCTTGGGAAGAACAGGAGCGCAGTGTTATGACCGATATTCTCCACGCTCACGAATTGAGCCGTGATGTTAAGAACGTTCGCCGTGAACACTTAACCGTTGACGAGTACAAACACCACGCCGCACAGGTAGCCGAGATTAAAAAGGTCAACGCTCACATTAACGAGCTGAAAAAGAAAAATCCCACCGACCTGACGGAGAGTGAAATCGAGCTTATCCGAAATCAGAACGATGTTATGCGCTCCGAGATACAGAAGCGTGACAAGGAGATTTTCACGCTCTCCCGAAAGCTCGGCGCAGAATTTATCCCCTTTGAAATCTACTCCGAGGACAAGCTGCAGTTTGTGGCAACCGAACTCTCAAAGGCAGGTGTTCCGTTTGTCGAGGAAGGAACAACGCTCCACATTCCCGACTATGCACAGAAAACCGCAGCGGCTATTTCGGCTTCTTACCACCCGATTAAGTCCGAGGGCGTCCGTGAGAAAATCAAGTTGGAGATAGACAGACTTGTGTACTCGTGTGACAGCTTTGAGGATTTGCTTGCCAAGCTGCAGGAGCGTGGTTATGAAATCAAGCGTGGCAAGCACATAGCGGTCAAGCCAACTTATGCGGAGCGTTTCGTCCGGCTGAAAACTCTCGGTGAAGCATACTTACCGAAAAATCTTGAACAGCGTATCGGTGACAGAGAGATGTTTACGAACGCAGTCCGTGCAAAGTTTAAGACCGCCAACACGGTTGAGAAGAAATTCCACGTTACCATTATGGATATGACTATCGAGATAAAACAGTTCAGACTTATGCCACGAAAGGACAATAGCAAGTTCGTCTACGCTTTTCAGAATGACAGCAACATCAACTACCTTTCCGAGCAGCTGCTGACTATCGGGGAGTTCGGTTTCGGTTCACGGGAACAGATTTACTCTAAGGCGGACGAACTCAAGCGGAGCATTGACGAGAAGAACGAAAAGGTCAAGTCACTTACTGCCGAAATCCCTACGCTCAAGTCCGACATTTCTCAACTCCGTTTTCTTTTTTCTGCTGTGTCCGCATCCAAGCCTGACGCTATGACGCAGGTCAAGCTGGCGGCTGCTCGTGAGATTGCCGACAAGTATGGAGTGAAGTCCGAGGGCGACATTGCAAGTCTTGAGAAACGCTTGAAACTCTTGCCCGACTACATATCCTCAATCAAGGACGAGGTTTCGGAGGAGCAGTTAAAGCTGGGGCGTGTTTCCAACCTCATTTCTGCTTATGAGAGGATTGTCGAGGGGAACTATATTGATAATCTTATCCGGGCACAGAGGGAGCAGGAAGTAGAAAAAAACACAGTTTGTAAAAAGTCTTGACCAAAAATCGACTTTTTTTGACCAGTTACTGTAAATGCTATTGACTTATGACTGATTTGCAATTAGAATGATATATAGACAGACTTGCAACCGTCAAGGAGGCTAAAATGCTCAAATCTATTGCAGAAGAAATCACTGTTGCTTTGGCTGCTAACGATATAATCAAGATGGACGAAATGGAAGCCTACAACTACGGATTGGAACTGCTTATACCCAAGGTAATACTGTATGCTGCTATATTGATTGTTTCGCTAATCACAAATACCTTTTTGATTAGCCTTTCGTTTGTTGTTATGCTTATGGCTTTGAGAAGGTACGCGGGAGGCTTCCATTGTAAAACAGCCGAAACTTGTTTGCTCTTTTCGTTCCTTATTTACCTGTTGGCATTATTCGGATATGATTTTGTTCATTATATTCCGCAAATTGCCTATGCTTTTTCATCGTTGTTCTCGGCAATTATTGTGCTGATATTTGCTCCGGTTGAAGATGTCAACCGACCGCTCGACGGAAACGAGAAAGTACAGTATAGACTAAAAGCCATGGTATCACTGGTGATAATCCTATTAGCAGAACTGGTATCTGTGGTTTTTCAGCTCAAGACCTTGTCTTATGTTTCAGCGTGTTCATTAACGGCAAATGCCGTTTTGATACTTTTATCACAGTTTAGGAGGTGGAAATATGAAGTCGCAAATTCTGAAAGCAGTTGCGAAAATGGCTGAAAAAACAATACTTACGGCTAATAAGACAACCTGTCATGGATGGACATATCAGCCGAAAACACCCGCAAATATAAAAAACTTCAAAAAATGATTTTTTGAAAGTAATATCGAAAATGGGGCAGACTGCTTATCGCAATCTGCCCCCACTCTTATATTTTTAGCAACACAGTCGATACAAACTTGTATTCCTGCGCTTCCCACGAATAACTTCCGTCATACATTTGGGCAATATCCGAAATAATCTGTGTTCCATAGCCGTGTAAAGCCCTGTCAGATTTTGTTGTGATGAGTGTTCCCGAACTCTCTTTCAAAAACGCCTTACCTTTATAGCTGTTTTCAACGCAAATTGTATAGTAAGCGTTGTATTTCAAAATTGCAAGTTTAATAAACGGAGATGACGTCTGAACTGCCGACTCAACCGCATTGTCAAGAAGATTTGAAAGCAGCGAGGACAAATCAACCACATCTATGTTTAGTCCTTGTAACGGCTGAACCGAATATGTGAAATCTATTCCTTTATCTTTGCACAGTGCTGTTTTGGAGAAAATAATTGCATCCACAAAGTTGTTCCCCGTGTTTACCATTTCTCCCGCTTGAGTTATGTTTACATTTTCGGCTGCATTATCAAGCAGTTTAACAGCGTCGGTTATTTCTCCACAGTCAATCAGCGAACGGATATTTGAAAGGTGATTTTTCATATCATGACGGATTTTTTTGACATTTTCACTGTTCTGTTGCTGAACAGCTATCTGCTCTTGCAGTGTGGCGAAGTTGTTTTCAAGCAGGAAAAGCTTGCTGTCACGTTGATAACCTTTATTTAATTCTGTGAAAAAGTATATTACAATCAAACTCATTGCAAAGAATAATAATGCTAAAGCCGAATACATTATCGCATTTGCAGTATTGTAGTCAACTGTGGGATAAATCTGCAAAAATACGGTTGCTATTGACAAAAACACAATCATTATTCCCAAAAACAATATCCAAAATTTCAACTTTGTGTTCTTTTCCGTTTTATTTAGCATTTTATATATCAGGACAAAAGCTATGCCGTCTATGACTTTCACAATTAAACAATAAATCAGTCTGTAGATGAACTCCCCATAAAACAATTCCATAATATCCTTGCCGGAGAAAAGTGAAAAAACATTTCCAAAAATGATATCAATAATATATAATGTATATAATGAAACAAGAGAATATGTGATTACTACTATTGGTTTATCCTTGTATAATACAAGTGTTCCGATGATAAGTAATAAGATTGCCAAAGGGATTTTTATAAACATATTGTAGTCAGAACAAAAATAAACCAATGCTGAATATATCGTTGTTGTTAAGACAATCGGAAATACAGACGAAAACCTGTGTTCTAGCAAGGAACTCAGAAAAACATATATCATTATATTTTCGATTAAACAAAGCGAAATCTCTAAAATCACATTTTCCATTATGTAGTCACCTTTGCCGAAATTATTCTTGATAAAACTGTAAGCAGTTCTTTGCGCCGCCGTCTGCTAACGGGAAGATGAGCGCCGTTTTTCAGAACAACCTCTGTTTCAAGAACCTCATATACCTTGTTTACATTCACCAGGATATTGCTGCATATTCTGAAAAATCCCAACGGAGATAGTTCGTTCTCAAGATTTCGCAAAGACCTGTCGCTTGAAGTTAAATCCCCATTTTCCGTGGTGATTACAACAACATTGTTTACAAGCCTTATGACCAAAATACTGTCAATACATAGCCGTATAATTGCACTTTCACCGTTTTGCAAAACACCGAACATTTTCTGCTCGGGCTTTTCATCGGTATATTTTTTCAGAAGTTTCACACACTCGTTCAAGCACTTGTCCCTGTCATACTCCTTAGGGATAAAGGCACTGATATTTAACGGGATAACATCATAAACTTCTTCTTTATATGCGCTTAAAAATGCAATATACAAATCCTTGTCAAGTTCACGAAGCCTTGCCGCAAGCTCTTTTCCGTTTATGTCGGGCATATCTATGTCGAGAATTACAATGTCATAATACTGATGATTATTGTACTCCTCAAGCAAACGGACACCATTGGTAAAAAACTTGACATCAATCTGAATGCCAACAACCTTTTGAGCTTTCATCAAGAGCGGCTTAATTGTCTTAGTGATATACAACTCATCGTCATCACATACGGCAATTCTTATCATCTTATTTCCCTTCGTTTCTATAAAGATTACTTGCGTATCTTACAATTTGTTCCATATCGAAGATTTTGTCCTGAGGACAATCCTTGATTAAGTCATGAAAGCTGACCGAAGGGTGTTCTTCACCTGTCAGAAGATATGTCGGGTCTATGCCCAAACGCTCATAAACCAAGATGATTTTCTCGATTGACAGTCTGCACTTGCCACGTTCAATATCACCGTAAAAATTCAGCGACATTTCAAGTTTCTTGGCAATATCATTTTGGGTTAGTTTGTTCTCTTTTCTATATTTTTTCAGACGTTCGCCTATATCGTGTAAAACGTCACTCATATATAACGCTCCTATTGTTTACTGATTTGCTGGTTAACTATATTTTACTACATTTTATACAAAAATACAACAAGCGATATGTTTATATTTGTTGAGTTTATACCAATGATATGTTGGTATTCTCTATTGACTTATACTTTTTTTTGTGATACACTGTAAATGATAAATTATTTGACTGAATAAAGAAAATTTTCAACCAAAAAACGCCTTTTTTTGACCACTTACTGTTTCTATGATTGACATTCGCTATTCTGTTATTTATACTGTTAATTGAAGTTAGCTTCAAGTTCCATTAACACATCAGGTTCGGTTAAGAGTAGCTGACTTAATCAACCACAACAGATAGGAGTAATCACTATGTCAAAGAAGTTCAAAAAAACCCCTGCGATTTTAGCAGTCACAATTGTTACATTGCTTTCACTTTGCATAACCGCTTTTGCTGCCGGAACCTTTACGATAGTTCCAACTGGTTTCCCCGGAGATGTAGAAGCCGAAATCACGTTTAGCAACTTAAACAATCGAACAACACGCGTATCTGGCTCAGGGCTTGATACATTTATAACAGGCACCAAAACCACATATACTGTGACGTTCACACCTACATCCGGTGCTAGCACGTATGTTGCTTTCTGTGATACAGATTCCACCAATACAAAAGCAAGTATTACTATTCCAAAATGGAGCAGTGGAATGCCTTCAACACTTTCATCTACCATAACATTGGATAGCGACCATGCTTATGCCATTAAAATGTATTCGAATTCGTCAAGTGTTACGACAAGCGGCACAATTATAGTTCCGAATTTGGAAATGGTCTACTAATTAGACAAGTATCTTTTGTTCCTTGAGAGGTGTTTCCCTGCTGGCAATTAGTAGTGCTAGCAGGGAAATTTGGAGATTAACTTATGAAAACAATCGTCCTTATCACGCTGAAATACTGGAGAAAACACCTGAAAAATGCGGCGGCGCTGATGTTTTCGGGGGTATTGCTGACTGCGATTATATTCGCCGCGCTTATGTCGCTTCGGGAGGAGTGCGCGCGGTTTTATGAGCGCGCCTTTGACGAACAGGGTCATTTTGATGTGATGATTGCGAACTCCGATGATGAACTTTTGTCTGTTGCGCTCGACGGCAGAACTGACTGTGATTACGGCGTTATAAATGTGTTCGGAAAGCTGGGTTACAAGGACAGGCGGTTCACTTACGGCACAATTTCAGACGAGAATAATCTGTGGCACGTTCCGCTTGACGAGGGTAGAATGCCCAAAACCGCAAACGAGATTGCCGCGGTAAGCACAGTGCTTAATTCCTGCTACTGGATAGGCGAATGCGGCGACAAAATCACTTTGGGCGGCACGGAATACACCGTTGTGGGTATCATAAACGAGAAGTACGGGAAAAATCGTGCCGGCTCGGAACTGTGCGACAACAATTCCGATTTGGTTTTGGAAACAGGTTATTACATTCCGCTGATTTTTGTGGGAGAAAGCATCGCCGAGCCGCTTTACCGCATAGATTTGATTGGCGGCTACTTTGATTTTTCGGATTTAACCGACAAACTCTATGATACCGATGACAACATCAGATATGCCGAAAGCGTTGTCAGCGAACTCAGCGACTATCTGTACGACTATGTAGACCACAAAGACCATTGGTTCAGCGTGAACTGCGAGAGAAACGCATGGTACACCGAAAGCAAAACCCGGTTTGTGAACTTTCTGATGGTGATAGTGTGGCTTGGTGCGGCGGTTTCCGTGCTGTCGGTGTTCTCCGTACTCCGGGGTATTTTTATCGAACGGCAGGGCAGAATTTCCATGCTGGGACGAATAGGAATGAAAAAACGGCAGATTGCCGCAATGTACGCCTTTGAGTGCGCCGTATTTTCCATTATTCAGACTATTATCGGAATTGCCGTGGGGCTTGTGGCATACGGCGGTATTTATCTTGTGAAAACTTCGTTCCTCGGCGAAAAACCGTACAGTGCCTTTACCGATATCGGGATAGTCTATGAAAGAACTCTCGACCCGTTTCTTTATGCAGGACTGATTTCCGCCGCGGTTATTGCGGCGGCGTATCTTATCAACATTTTAACGATAAATATCTCCGCAAAATCTCACCGCAAAATGAAAAAGCCGCGCTCGCTGTCAAAGGGTTTCGGGGCGGCTATACGGCAGGGTGGAATTACCGCGGTGCAGATTATTTCGCTGACATTGATTTGCTTCTCGGTAACAATCGGATATATGTATTACACCGACAGCGGAAAAGAGCCGCAGATGTGGCTTAGCTACACAAAACCCCGCGAGGACTACAAAACAAACGGTTTCAGCATGGAGAAAAACAATATCGAGGCGTATTATTCCTGCAATCCGCCGCAGATAAATTTACAGGGCGAGGACGGCAGAGATTTAATCGAATGTTTCCCGGTAATTGCGGAGGATTTTTCAAGGGGATTTAATGATGATACTGCGGCGAAACTCCCAGAAAATGCGGTTGTAACGGGCGTTATTGACGGGACATTCATTGCGGCTGACAATGAGTTAAGCGGAATTGCGGCAATAAATCTGTCGAATGAAATTGTCCGGGAAACATTTATCGGGCTTGCAGACGAGAGTTTCGGCAACTTTTTTGACGAAGGACAGCCCGGCTCGAAAAATATGTACCGCATTCCTACAAAGCTGACTGTGCCGCAGGCAATAAGCGGTCTTTCCGAATATGCGGCAGACGGCGAAATCAATCCCGACAAGCTGAACAGCGGCGAGGAAATCCTGCTGATATATGATACGGCAAAGCCGCCGATTGCCGCGGGAGAAACCGTCACAATTTATTCGGCGGAGGCGTCGGCGGAAAACAGCTACGGACTGGGTAAACTCAATTCCGCAAGCGCAAAAATCGGCGCGGCGATAAAGCTGCCGTCCGGGTTGAGTGCGCCCCAGAAATACGCAGTCAAAAGCGACTTCCCCTGCAATTTTCTCACCACCGCAGCAGGCGCAAAGGCTCTCGGACTGCCCTGTGCCGCTTACACAGAGGTGTATTCCGCAGAAGAACTCGGCGGCGGAATATTCCCTCTTTCAGCCGAAATGAGCGTTACCTCGCTGTCTGAACTGAAATGGGACAGCTTTATCGACAAAGCCGCGAAATTCGCAGGTGCGGCACTTATTCTGGCGGTAATGTCGCTGCTCGGATTTGCCGCTTATTTCAACGGAATAGGGCTGAAAATACGGCAGAAATCCTACGAAATCTCGGTGTACAGAGCATTGGGAATGCCGCTCTCGGAACTCAGGAAACGCTTATTCCTGAACGGCGTGAAAATCCCGGTAATATCCTCTGCGGCGGCGTATATTCTTGTGAAAATCACTCAATTCACAATGGGCAAAGGCTATGATTTGCTGTCGGCGTCTGCGGCGGAACAATTGCTTTCGGACGAGCAGAGAACAACGCTCCGTCAGGCGCTGTTTCTGGACAATGTAATGTGGCAGGTGAACGCCGAAATTCCAACGCTGATACTGTTTGCGGTTATCTGCGCCGTTACATTTATACTGACTGCGGCTGCGCTGAAAAGGTTCAGCGGAAATATTTCGGGAGATTTGAACACAGGGAGGACAAGACTATGATAACCGCCGAAAATCTTTGCAAAATCTACGGCAGCGGCGAGGGTGCAGTAAACGCGCTCCGCAATGTAAATCTCACAATCAGCGACGGCGAACTTGTCGCAATTATTGGCAAGAGCGGCAGCGGAAAATCTACGCTGCTTAATCTGCTCGGCGGTCTGGACAGTGCTTCCTCGGGCAGAGTTATGTACAACGATATTGACATAACGAAAATGAAAGAAGCCGCGCTTGCCGAGTTCCGACTGCGTAAAATCGGGTTTGTGTTTCAGTTTTACGACCTAATCCCCGAACTTACTGCCGAGGAGAATATACTGCTGCCTGCGCAGCTTGCGAAAAACAAGTCTGCGGATTTGTCGGGTCTGGCGGAACGTCTGGGGCTGTCCGACAGGCTGAAACACTACCCTTCGGAGCTTTCCGGCGGTCAGCAGCAGAGGGCGGCGATTGCCCGTGCGCTGATAAATAATCCCGATGTGCTGCTGTGCGATGAGCCTACCGGAAACCTCGACAAAAAGACCGGTGACGATGTAATGAAACTGCTGTTACAGCTGAACAGGGAGGAAAATCGCACGATTGTGATTGTCACACATAATCCCGAAATCTCGGCTCAATGTACCCGGACGATTGAGATTTCGGACGGAGAATTAACGCATTAAGGAGTAGCAAAATGATAAGTCTGCTGTATCCCGATAATTATAAGCAAAACGGCAGGATAATCGGAGAAAAAACTGTCGAAAGCCTTGAACTGAAATATGTCGCAATGCTTATTTGCCCATACAACACAGATTTTGCGCTGAAAGTGCTTACGGAACTTGTGACGGACGAGAACGTAATTGAATGGCGGCAGGATATTCTTGAGGATTTTATCAATGTCCCGCAGCTTGAAATCATGCTCTACAAAAGCATTCACACGATTTATGAGGGGTCTTTGTCGGTTTACGCAAAGTCGGGTTCAACACAGTCGTTTTTTGAACTGAATGACAACATCTCCCGAATGGAGGCTTTTGTGGAATGTATGGAGCAGTGCCATAAATTCGTGCTGCAATACGGCGGTAAAATCAAATCTGCGGGCGTAAAAGCGGTACTGGGTAAGATTGAAAGCAACTACAATTCCGAGGATTTCAAGCAGCTCGTTGGCGAAATCGGGGAGCTTAAATCCACGCTCAACAGCGACATAAAAAGCGTGACTTTCGGCTTGAATTTCGACAACCTCATGCGTCCGACAGAGGTAATGCTGCTTTCGGTCGATAAAGAGCCGATACATAAGCAAACGCTGTTTGAGCGGCTGTTCAGAAAGGACAAAAACGCCGAGCCGCTGTCCGATATTTATGTGAGAAAATACAGGGACGGTCAGGTCGCAGAGGTTGACAAAAAGCTGTTTGAGGAACTGGACGCTCTCGGCGGCGACTATGTTCGGCGAGCAAATGCCGCAATTAACAGGTGCTATGTCGAGTGTACCGATTTTCTTGTGAGATTGTCGCCGCAGATAGATTTTTATGTCGGCGCAAAAGGGCTTTGCGAACGTGCCGCGAAAATAGGTCTGCCTGTCTGCCGCCCGAAAATTTCACCAAAAGAAAAGCGTGTTTTTATCTGCCGGGAGATGTACGACCCTGTTTTGTCGAACAAGACTGCGGCAATGATTTTGCGCGGAGATGAGGCACGACCGATAGGTACAAACGATTGCAGAATGGACGAAAATGCGAGAATATTTCTGATTACAGGTACGAATAACGGCGGAAAAACCACCTTTATCCGTGCTGCTGCGGTGAACAGAATACTGGCGCAGGCGGGTCTTTACGTCTGTGCGGGAGAGTCGGAGATTTCGCCCTGCTCCTCGATTTTCGCGCATTATCCGCTGGAAGAAAAAGTCGGCATTGACACCAGCCGTTTCACCGAGGAATGCCGCGAGCTGAAACGAACGGTTGAATTGGCGGACGAATACAGCCTTGTGCTGCTGAACGAAAGCCTGTCCTCAACCAACCCCTACGACAGCCTGATTATCGCAGAGGAACTGCTGAAAATCTTTGCCGACATCGGGTGCAGTCTGCTTTACACCACTCACATTTTAGAGATGACGGAGCTGCCCGACAAAATAAACGCGGACAACCCCAAAAGCCGTCTGGGAACGCTGACAGCGGGCTGCGACGAAAACGGCAGACCTACATACAAAATCACCCCCGGCAAGCCTGATTTCTCCCGCAATGCACGGTATATTTTCGAGAAATACGGCATTTCGTTTGAGGAATACAAAAGGCATTTGCCATGAATATAATATATGTATTTTTTCCGCCGTGCTCGAAAATGATTTGTAAATTCCCGAAACCCGAAAACAAATTCCCGTAATTCGGTAAAAATGCCTGTGAAACCCTGCTATAATAGAAACAGGGGGTGATATTCTTGAAAGAAAGGGCTAACAGGCTTTATGAATTGCGTAAGAGCCGCAATCTCACTCAATCTGCGGTGGCATTTCGGCTCAATCTATCTTTGTCGAGAATATCCGCCTACGAAAACGGCGAGAATATCCCGTGCGACATTTTAAGGGATTTCGCCGATTTCTATGGTGTGTCCATTGATTACATACTGTGCTTTTCGGACTGTAAGAACAGCGTATTAAGCGCAAGCCTTCGTCTTTCCGAGCAGAGGCTGCTTGATATGTACCGAAATCTCACACCCGACGCAAAAGCGCTGATTGACTGTATGGTGAATGGCTATGCCCCTCAGACAACCAAGTAAAACAGAATAAAATCCTGCGAACGGGAGAAAATTATCCTTGTAATCCTCTTTCGCAAATTATTTCCATTTATGATATTAAGACCAAATTCCGCATAACAAAGCGGGATTTTTTGTTTTTCTGACGAGAAAATTGACGGCAAATAATCTTTTTATGCAACCGAGAACAGCTCCGAAACCGACTTCATATACTCGGCTTTTCGTTCCATAGATGAGTGAACATAGCGGTTAAGCGTATTCAACACCCCAAAAGGTCACACAAATCCAATTCTTCCATCAAACCGCCTAATCAAGCGGTTTCTTCGCTTTTGTCTACAACAAGATATTTCTTGTGCGGAAGCGGTTTTTCGAGTAACTTGTAGTAAATAT
>JBJESB010000099.1:0-38532 GCA_051882575.1 Oscillospiraceae bacterium | reverse complement strand
TTATCCTCGGCATAGTTCCCCACCAAATCGGGTAGCCGATATAAACCGTATCGTACACGGAAATGTCAACGGTATCACTGCCTATTGCGGGTCGTGCGGCGGGGTCGTTCATCTCTTTGTTCGCACGGCAGCTGTCGTTGTTATAGTTCAAATCCTCGGCGGTGTAAGGTTCTGCCGGTACTATCTCGTATAAATCTGCGCCCGTTAGCTGTGCGATTTTCTCTGCAACAGATTTCGTGTTGCCCGTGCAGGAAAAATAAACTACTAATGCTTTGGACTCGGTTTCGGGTGTTGACGGTTCGGATATGCTTTCGGCAGCGCTTGGTGTTTCTTGTTCAGTCGTGCTTGTCTGCTCGGTACTGCTTGCCGAGGTTTCGGGGATGCTGCTCTCACCGCCGCTTGTTTCCGAACTGTTGCTGCAAGCTGAAAACCAAAACAGAAACGTAATCATCAGAATAGAAAATAGTTTTTGCATGGTAAAAAACTCCCTTCGTTTTACAGTATTTTTGTTGCCTCTTACATTATAACATTGTATATATCAAATAGCAAATACTTATACAGCATAGAAAACTATGCTTGACAGCTATACTTTAATATGGTATAATAAACGCAAGGCGTTTATTATACATTAAAAGTCCTCGCACATACGTTCGCCGTTGGCGAACTCCGTGCGTATCGGACGATTATACCATAACCTTGCGGTTATGGTATAATATGATTGAGGTGATATAATGGAAATCCGTGTTTTGAAGTACTTTCTTGCGGTTGCAAGGGAGCAGAATATTTCCGCTGCGGCGGGGTCCCTTTTTCTTTCGCAGCCGACTTTGTCAAGACAGCTAAAGGAGTTGGAGGAAGAACTCGGCAAGCAGCTTTTCATAAGAGGGAGCAGAAAAATAACCCTTACCGATGAGGGCTTGCTTCTTCGGAAAAGGGCGGAGGAAATTGTTGAACTTTTGGACAAAACGGAAAAGGAGCTTTCAAATTCCGATGAACAGGTTTCGGGTGAAATCTATATCGGCGCAGGAGAAACCGACGGCTTGCGGCTTATTGCAAAAGCGGCAAAGGAATTGCAGGAACAATATCCGCAGATAACCTACCGAATTATAAGCGGCGACGCTGTGGATATTACCGAGCGTCTGGACAAGGGGCTGATTGATTTTGCGCTTTTGCTGGAGCCTGTGGATATATCGAAATACAGTTATCTGAAATTCCCAGTAAAAGACGTTTGGGGCGTGCTTATGCGGCGCGACTGTCCTCTTGCAAAAAAGAAAAGCGTATCACCGAAGGATTTGCAGGATATGCCGCTTATCGTATCGCGGCAGGCTTTGGATGGAAGCGAGCTTACGCAGTGGCTTAAAAACGGCAGCGAACAGCTTAATATCGTTTCAACCTACAACCTCGTTTACAACGCTTCGCTTATGGTTGACGAGGGACTTGGGGTTGCTCTTTGCCTTGACAAAATAATAAACGTCAGCGGCGACAGCAGCCTTTGCTTCCGTCCGCTTAAGCCGAAGTTAGAGGTTGGAATGAGCCTTGTCTGGAAGAAATATCAGGTGTTTTCAAAGGCGGCGGAGAAGTTTATTCTGAAAATGCAGGAGAGCGTTAACAGTCTGCAAAAATGAGAGTTCGCTTCAATCAAAATGTTTCTCGCAGTATTCAAGAAACAAATCCATAAATTCCTGCTACTTATTCAGCGGATAAAAATGCCAATACAGCATAGCAGCAAAACAAAAATCGCAGAATATTCCACCTTTTATATGCTTTGTCTACCGACAAATACGGCATAATGCAATATAATATTATTTAGCGGAAAATCAAGAAATTATGTGGAGGTAAAACTTATGCTGAAACAAATCAACATCGAAAAAAATGATAGTGTATGAATTATATAGATTATATCTTACTATTTACTATTAAGTTATAGTTGAACCTCCCTCCTAATATTTAGTAAATTGTTAGTGGATTATATAATATTATATTTTGCTGCCGGCGGCGCAAACAATTTTGTAAAAAAATTTTGCGAGGGGGCAAAACCATGGAAGAAAAAATCCTGACTATAGACGATATACAAGCCATACTCCGCATAGGACGAAATCAAGCGTACAAGCTTGTAGCGGAGAAAGAAATAAAAGCATTCCGCACAGGAAGGCGATGGAAGATAACAGAATCGGCGCTGAAAGAGTATATCGCAAAGAGCGAGGAGAGCGATGATGAATAAAATAAATTTGTACAATATCTATTGTAGCTCTACAAAAAATCTTGGTGTGATACGGCATAACCGCTTGACATCTGCACATACTCATGTTATAATATACTCATAATTCACTAACTCATAAGTAAGTTTTGTTGGAGGGTGAAGAAATGTTCTATTGCAGAGATGAGGAGCTTAGCAAGCTGAACAAACGATACAACAACGGGCAGTTTGAATGTGTGGTTATCTACGGGCGGCGCAGAGTCGGAAAAACTGCGCTGATAAACGAATTCTGCAAAGGCAAGCCCGCTATATTATTCTCCGCACTCAATTCTACTTCAACGGAAAACCTTGAAGCGCTCTCAAAGGCAATATATCAATACAAAAATCCCGACAGCACAGGAGAAGCAGCACCGATTTACCGTGATTATGATGCGGCTTTGCAGGAAATTTCAAAGCTTGCCGAAAAAGAACGGCTGATATTCGTAATAGACGAGTACCCTTATCTGGCTAAGGCAGAGAAATCTATTTCGTCGAGATTACAGCACATTATCGACCATATCTGGCAGCAAGGCAGGCTGTTTTTGATTTTGTGCGGTTCCTCCATGAGTTTTATGGAGTATCAGGTGCTGGGATACGAAAGCCCGTTGTATGGACGGCGCACAGCACAATTCAAAATTCAGGCGCTGAACTATAAGGAAATCGTTGCGTTCAATCCGAAGCTTACCGCTGAACAGCAGTCGCTGATTTACGGCATTACAGGCGGTATTCCGCATTATATAAACAAATTGAATGTTACAGACAGCATAGACTCTGCGCTGCTGGAAAATCTGTTCGACAGCTCCAGCTATCTTTTTGAAGAACCCGAAAACCTACTAAAGCAGGAGCTTCGTGAGCCTGCTGTATACAACTCCATCATCACTGCGATTGCAGGCGGTGCGTCACGCGCCAATGAAATTGCTACAAAGGTGGGAATTGAGTCGGCAAAATGTGCAAAATACCTTAGTGTGCTGCTGGATTTGGGAATAGTGAAAAAGGAAACTCCAATCACCGAAAAAGACGGAAAGAAAACAATTTACTCAATCGCTGATAATTTCTTCCGTTTCTGGTATCGCTTTGTACCGCGTAATATGACCGCAATTCAAACAGGCAGAATAACGCAGCTTTATGACAAGGCGGTAAAACAATATTTTCCCGATTATATGGGACTGGTTTTTGAGCAGATGTGCAGAGAATATCTGCTGTATTATGCCGATAATCTTCCCATAGATATCACCGACGCGGCGCAGTGGTGGGGTACAGACAGCAAATCAAAGAAAGAAATTCAGATTGATATTGTTGGAACACCCGCAGAGGGTAAGGAGTACATCATAGGTTCCTGTAAATATCGCAACGAGAAAATCGGTGTCGATGAGCTGGAACTTATCAGGCAGTATGCTTCCGTATTTGGCAAGGGCAGCCGCTATCACTATTTCATTTTCTCCAAAGGCGGCTTTACCGATGGACTAAAGCAGCTGGGCGAACAGGGCGAGGTTACGCTGCTAACACTGGATGATATTTATTCGGATTGAATCTGCCGGGTTAGCAAAACCGGAATAATTAAGATTAAGCTGATTACATCAAATGACATAAAAAAATCCGTCCTGCGAGCTTATGCTGGACGGATAATCTATGTCAAAACCACACCGCGTATGGTTGTTACAAAATTGTTAATGATGCTTTACCAGCTTGTAAAATGTGGTTTTCTTCAGCCCAAGCCGCCGCATAGCCTCAACCGCAGTAATGCTTCCCGATTTCCACAGCCCGATTACCTCGGCGTAGTTTTCGGGCAGCGCGGTTTCGGGTCTGCCGAACTTCACTCCCTTGTCGAGCGCGAGCTTTATTCCCTCTGCCTGACGGGTGCGGATTTTGCGGCGCTCTTTCTCGGCTGTGTAGGCTAACAGCTCAAAGACGATACTGCAAATCAGATTTTTCTCAAGGTCGGATTTCTCCTTCGTGTTGAGAATGGGCGTGTCGATTATCACAATGTCCACACCCATTTTCTGAATGTCAAGCCACTCGTCCTTGATTGCGCTGTAATCCCTGCCGAGCCTGTCCATCTCCTTGATGACGAGAGTATCGCCCGGTCGGAGCATTTGGTTCTTCAGCGCAAGATAACCCGAGCGCTGAAAGTCCTTGCCGGACTGCTTGTACCTCACATCCCTGCGAGAGAACGCGCAATACCTTTTCGCGCTGTTTGGTATTGAGAGTATGGTTGTAATCAATTAAACCGAAAATTGCACACATATTAGTCGTCCTCCATTTCGTCAATCGGTGCGTTAACATAGAGCCGGCGCTCCTTTAGGTATGTGATTAGCTCGGAACAGCTTTCGCGGTCGAGATTTGAAACGAAATCCGTCCAGCTTATCTTTGAGATTTCCGAATCGGAATAGGTCAGCGCCATGTCGCAGATTGCGTCCACCAGTTCAAGCGTTGCAATCAGCGTGTTTACCTTGAGCGTTCCGCGGAACATTCGGAATTCAATCGTTGACCAGTTGGTGATATTCACGCAGGCGTATCTGCCGTTACAGCCCTTTTTGGCGTCCTCAAGGATTTCCTTAGGGCTGTTCTTGTAGCCATATCTTGCTGCCCAGCGGTTCATTGAATACTCCGTGCGGCGGCTAAATTTGAGAAGCTCGTTCCAGTGGTGCTCCACAAAATACAACACCCGCGAGATAGCTTCGTCTTGCTTCTCGTGGGTGTCTCCGAATGTGCTGCGGTTGACATGAACATGAAGCCCGCAGGTGCTTGTTTTGTGGGATTTATAGCCAAGTTGAATTGCCTTATGGCACACATCTCGCCACGGCATTTCGTTCTTGTGGTACTCCAACGACATGGGGTGAGTGACGATTTCCATGCCGTCATTCAGCGAACCGTCCGACTTAATATAGATGCGCTCTTTGTCGCTCCAGTTGCCCTCGGCAAGAATCAAATCGGCATTATCGCTGTACTTGCCCGCGCCGTCAATCTCCAGTTCCACGCCGAAAAATCGCTTGCTGTCGCCGTAAAACAGCGGGTCGGGCTTATAACTGTATTCGTGGATTGAGCTTTTGCAGCGCTCCTCATAACAGCGGTCGCAATAGGGATAGTCGTCATCGTCGCTGTAATTAGCGTAATCGCGGTGAATGATTCTGCCACAACACTCGCATGTGGTGTAGTAATCATCGTAGCAGCGCTGGCAGAGCGGCATATTATCCGAGCCGGCGTTATCTTCAACCCAGATTCTTTCCCCGCAGTGTTCGCAAGCGACAGTTTCGTTGTGGTAGCAATCGGGGCAGAGCAATTCCCCCTGCATCTCATAGTAGTCCTCGGTGTCAAGTTCAGCGCCGCAGCAGCTGCAAACAAGGCGCTCATTTTCGTTGTTAGTCATGGTGTGTTCCTCCTGTAATCAGTATTCTTCTGCAAAAAGCATGGTTGTGTGGTCGCCGTCATCAATGACATAGATTTTCGCCGTGATAGGGTCGTCTGTGCGAAATTCGAGCGTGCGCTCATACGGCGGCTGTTCCTGCGTGTGGGTAACGTGCTGGGTCTTGTCGTTGGCTGTGAGACGAAAGACTTGCAGGTAGTCTTTCTCCTCAACATCCATGCTGTCGATTAAGTCCCAAAGGATTATCTGTGTCAGTAATGGCACTGTTTCGCTTATTCCTTTGGTGCAGTAACGCAGATTTTTGAACATGATTGCCACCTCCTGTTTGGCTTTGTAATGCGATTTTTGAGTAAAAACTAAAGCCCCGCCACCGTGAATTTGCATCACGATAACGGGGCTTGTTTTGCTGTGAAAATCAAGTCCGCGATAAACCGAAATAAACCGTTATTTCAGCCGGAAGTCCGTGCTGTCTAACCGCTTGAGTTCGCGTTCCGCGTCGTCGATTTTCTGTTGAAGCTGACTGCGCTTCTCGTCCTTTCGACGCTCGCTTACCATACCGATTATCCCTGCGATTGCAACGGCACCGGCTTCGATTATGGTTACGAGCGTCTGTGAGCTTATTCCTTCATCTTATCACCTCCCCACAACGGTATAATATACCTTTGTGGGGAGCGGCTTTTCGGGCGAACATGGGATTAAATAAACCAAAAAGGAGTGTGATTTTTGTGCTAAATAATACAAAAGAAATTCTAGCGCTAAAGGAATTGCAGGAGCTTCTGCACATAGGCAAAAACACCGCCCTGCGATTGGTGCAGAGCGGTGAGATTGAGGGGTTTAGGGTGGGGAATCGGTGGAGGATAATGAAAGATAATGTCGCTAAATATATATGAAAATTCAGTTAATAGCTTCATCAAAATCAGCATAGAGTATTATGACAGAAACCTGTCCACATAGGCGTATATGTATGTCTTTTCGGAAAATTATGCTTGTGACGGCTTCTACAATATTATTGGCTGATCCTGTGTAAATCCTTTCTCAATACCTAAAATGTCAATTTTATTTTCCCATTTATTACCCAAGCGATAGAATCTAACAGAGTCTGTTTTCTTATCGATTATTTCCAAAAGCTTCGATTTGAAAGAAGCAAGCTGAGATGAATCCATCATTATCTCAAATACCGAATTTTGAACACGAACTCCATATTGTTCGCATAGCTTTGCCACTTTTCGCAGTCTTTTTGCGCCATTCGGCTGTGTGAAGTCAACATCATATGTAAGAACGATCATCATTTTTATCACCTCCATACAAATGGTGGATATCCGTCAAGATCTCCTCTTAAATGACGTGCCAGAAGCATAGCCTGGCAATATGGTATCAATCCTATCGGGATTTTTTCTTTCAGATAAGGATGCATGATAATTTCTTTTTTTCTCTGCTGCCACTCCTGAATGACCTTTCTTTTTGCTTTATCCTTAAGCAAAAATTCAATTCCTTCCGTATAAAAATCAGAAGCGGTTATTTGTTTTAAGTTTATCAGAGAAATAACAAATCTGTCACATAATGGTGAACGCAGTTCCTCCATTAGATCAAGAGCCATTGAAGGTCTGCCCGGTCTTAATGTATGAAGATAGCCTGCAGCAGGATCAACACCTACCGATTCCAATGCAGACTGCATATCATTTTTCAGAAGCATATAGGTAAATGACAGCAGGGCATTCACACGATTTTCAGGAGATCTGCGGCTTCGTTTATAAAATAACATTTCCGGGTCGTTGGTTTTAAGCATGGAATCAAAAGCCCTGAAATATATTGAAGCCGCCGCACCTTCAACTCCCCTTATGCTGTCGATGTTTTTTGCAGATTCAAGCAGTATTTCCTGTTCAAGTAGCTTTTCTGCCTGCTCCTTAAGAGTAACGGCTTTTTCTTCTGATGTATTTCTTGATGCTCTCATAAGCATATTTCTGCTGTTGATTATTTTTCCAAGTATAATATTACGGACAATTTCCACAGACTCACAGGAATCTATCAGCTGATACTGCTTCTTTCTGAGCAGCACATTTCCGCTGACTTGTCCATAAACTCTTCCGTAGAACCTTCCGTTATCCGAATGAAAGGAAAGCGATATACCGTTATCACCGCAGAAACCGATAAACGGAGTTGAAACACTTGTATTGCACAGGCATATTATCGCTTCAATAGTGTGGGCAGGGATCCTTGTTTTTTCTGTTCCTCCCACCATAACACATATGGATTTGTTTTCGCAGTGAAGATAGCTTCCTTCTGTCATAATATACAGAACATTTCCCAGTTTTTTCAATCTGTATCTCCTTTCTCATTATCCTGTTTTATGAGCTTCATATAATCTGAAACCGAATCTGATACTTTCGGCATACAGATGTCTTTCAGAGAACATTTCAGGCATTTAGGACTGTAGTCAGCTTTGGGTATGACCTTGTTTTCAATCATTTGTGATAATTCAACTGCGGTTTTTTCAACCGCTTTTCTATGCTCTTTTGTGAATCGAACTTCCTGATTCCGATGTGAACTTATAAAAAATATAGCTCCCGAATCGATACTGCACCCGAACATTTCTTCCATGCACATTGCCTGTGCGCAGAGCTGATATTCATATTCGGGCTCCATTCGAATACTTCCGTGTTTATATTCTATCGGATATAATTCATATTTTCCCCCGCCTATCCACGGAAAATCAGTTCCGTTTTCAGATAATATAGCTTCTACTGCATCACATTTCCCCAAAAGATTCATTTTTCGTGATACAACGCTCATATTGGTAATAGTGATTATACTGTTTCGGGCAGTGATCGAAGCAGTATGAACATTTTTATGCTCCAAAGAACCTTTTACAGTATCCGTACTGTCACTCCACTGCTGCTCAAGCATAAGCAGTCCCGCCCGCCTTCTGCAATAGTTGTATTGTGATATATATGAAAGTGGGATATAATTTTCTTCTTCCATGTTTGAACCTCCTTATTATTGTACACACCTTAAGATAGTGAAGGTTATTAAGCTGAGGGAACATAGCTGTTTGAAATAATACTCCGCACAAGTGGAAACTCTTGTACTTAACGTCAGCGAGGAGTTCGGGGCTGTTTCAATTCACGCCCCCGCACGAGGGGCGACGCGAGGAATCTGCGGGAGAGGTGACTATAACAGATGTTTCAATTCACGCCCCCGCACGAGGGGCGACACTCGGTGCGCCCGAATGCGCGTTGAAAGCCCTTAATGTTTCAATTCACGCCCCCGCACGAGGGGCGACGTTACGGTGTTCTCCGCAGTGACTGCGTAATTCAGTTTCAATTCACGCCCCCGCACGAGGGGCGACAAGGAGTAATTTATGTTTTGGCAAAGATTTTATGTTTCAATTCACGCCCCCGCACGAGGGGCGACATTTGAAAAGTTTTATCTTGTATTCCTTGAAAAGTTTCAATTCACGCCCCCGCACGAGGGGCGACTTAACAGTACGAAGCTTTCTATCCAAATGTGTAGTTTCAATTCACGCCCCCGCACGAGGGGCGACGTTTGTAGTAAAGTGAGGTGTTGCTGCTATGCGACTGTTTCAATTCACGCCCCCGCACGAGGGGCGACGGTCTATTTGTTCTTCAAGATAGCTCCACTTTTTAGTTTCAATTCACGCCCCCGCACGAGGGGCGACCTATATCTGTGGCGAGGATAAAGAGCTTAACCTTTAGTTTCAATTCACGCCCCCGCACGAGGGGCGACTGCAAAAGAAATTCATGTTTATATTGACTTGAAAGTTTCAATTCACGCCCCCGCACGAGGGGCGACTCAAAGTGCAGGGCTTTCCGGCTGATTACATCATAGTTTCAATTCACGCCCCCGCACGAGGGGCGACGCCTGCCCTCATGCGATAATGCCCGTTGCGCGAATGTTTCAATTCACGCCCCCGCACGAGGGGCGACGCCTTACGGTTGACGAGCTTGCGGAGTTCCTAAAGTTTCAATTCACGCCCCCGCACGAGGGGCGACCAAAATGCCTTCAAGGTACACAACATTTTCAATGTTTCAATTCACGCCCCCGCACGAGGGGCGACCTGCCGTCTGATGTGCATTTGTTGAACATTGTTATGTTTCAATTCACGCCCCCGCACGAGGGGCGACCACAGCCTGTAGACAATGCTATAATGGCACTGCAGGTTTCAATTCACGCCCCCGCACGAGGGGCGACATGGATGAAATCAACGATGAAGGTAATGTTCTGAGTTTCAATTCACGCCCCCGCACGAGGGGCGACGGTATACGGAGATTATTGTGGAGGAACAGAATGTACGTTTCAATTCACGCCCCCGCACGAGGGGCGACGCGCAGGCTGTCGGCAATGACGGCGTGGTGATAGTAGTTTCAATTCACGCCCCCGCACGAGGGGCGACGGCGGGTTCTGCCTTTCTTTGCCGATACAAGGCTCGTTTCAATTCACGCCCCCGCACGAGGGGCGACATGGCGCGGCGCGAGGTCTATGACGCAGAAGTTCCGGTTTCAATTCACGCCCCCGCACGAGGGGCGACCCGCAAATTTTGCCATTTTTGAGTGCTTTATAATCGTTTCAATTCACGCCCCCGCACGAGGGGCGACACTCGTCCATAGCAGACGGGAATATATGTTGATAGTTTCAATTCACGCCCCCGCACGAGGGGCGACAGAAAGCAGTGTGCTGTCGTCGGAGCTGTTTATGTTTCAATTCACGCCCCCGCACGAGGGGCGACAGCAAAAATGTATAAAATGCCCTCATGAATGCACAAAAAATAATACATCATGAACAGTTATTCCAACATGATCACTGTAAAAAGCCGTTATGAGCGGCAAATAAACTGATTTACGGCAGATTTTCGTGCGCAGACCTGCCGCAGATCAGCTGTATGATAGAGGTGTGCGCAGGCGTCAGTTGTCCTGCAGTATGGAATTATCGGGGAGCTTGTTCCAAACTATATCACCATAGGGGCTGTCCATGAAGCCAATCTGAACGCCGTCGGGGACAGCCGAAATATTCACCCTGAAATCATAATCGGTATAATTTCTCGGCAGCTCCACGCCGTCCTTTTTCTTTGCCGTAACAAGCTCAAACAGTTTGTGTGCGGGACTGCAGCCCAGCTTTGCCTGACGTGTACGCTGAACCTTGTCTGTATCTGTACCAATATGCTTAAAGATAATGAGCGGTGATACAACTGACATTTCGCCCTTGCTTGCAGAATGGTCATGTTCGTACATATTAAGTATAGCTTCAAAAAGAGCTTTTAGGTCACTTTCATCAAAGCCTGTTTCGGCAGCAAGATTTGCACTTATAAATCCTCTTGCCTCATAAAGGCCGTATGATATAAACTGCTTTCTTCCCATTGTTCTCAGTGATTCTGAATCTGCGTTCTTTTCGGCATTTTCATAATCCACAGAGCTTTTGGCACCCTTGACATCTTCTGTTTTGCACATTCTTGTTATAGAAATATCAAGAGGAAGTATGGGATCCACTGATTTTGCAAAAGCTATCTGTACAGGACCCCGTACCTGTCCTGCATTCGGACCTGTAGACAGCACGCCCCCGAAGGTCCTTACATCATAAAACATTGAGCAAGCCTGCTTTCTTGACTTGTAGATGCTGTCCTTGTCCTTTGCTCCAAAATCTACCCCTGCCGTTTCCTTAGCCTTGGCGATATACTTATTGATATTCGTGGCATTCTGCATGATGATGCTCATGCCGGGCTGACCCTCAAAGGCGGTCTGAATATAGTTGCGTATGCGGCGCTTTATAGCCACATCTGTGATGTAACCGTGCATATCCTCGGGATCCATTCGTGGAGCGTTTCCCATATCGGGATCGCCGTTTGGATTTCCGTTGATGCACTGAATGTAGAACATAAATTCATATCTGTTTTCGATTGCCATAACTTATTCCTCCGATTTCTTTGTTTTTCTTGATCTGATTTCCGAACACTGAAAATAATATCCCAGTGCAAACTCCGACTGCTGTTCCAGTGAAAAACGCTTGGGGAGCGCTTCACCTATCTTGCAGGATATTTCTTCCAGCGCCTGACAGTGAATGTCATACAGCCATTTCTTTTCACCCTTAAGCTTTGAAAGATGATACTGTGACATTGTAGAAAGCTTACCCATGACCAGCGCAGGCGATGCACATGCAGATGTATAGTATCTTTCCACAATGCCTGCGTTCACATCGCCCAGAGTATCGGTTTGGATAGCCGCGTACTCCGCCATAAGCCGTCCCACCTGATATGCGGCAGAGGGGCTTTGAGGGTTAAGTCTGTCCATAATCAAAAATTCCTCCTTGTTCTGATTTTTATATCTGCGGTTGAGCCACGCTTTTAATATCTGACAGGCTGTTCTGTCAGGTGGTTTTTGAGATCTGATCTCATCATCGGAGTCTGATACTATATCAGACCTTATATATGCCAGTGCCTTTGCTGCCACTGTATCGGGAAGGGGGGTGTTGTGTATTATAGCAAAAATTATCTGAGATGACAGCCCGCTCAACTCGTTTTTTATCCTGTCGGAAAGCTTGCCGCTGTCCTTCTGAACCTTTAATAATCTGCTGTATACTCCGAAAAGCTTGGGGTATTTGTAGCCGTAATTTGGTATATATATCGCAATATCTTCATACCACCTGCGCAAATTACCGCACAGCTCGTCATAAGTACCCTCATCATAGCTGCGAATCATAACTCGTCCGTTCACTCCGCTTAGCGACATCATATAATATCTGTTGCGGGGCATATCGGGAAGAGAATTGTTCATCAGCGCGGTGAACATTTTCTGAACCTTCTGTTCGTCTTCTTCCTTATGTTCAGAATCATCAGCTTCATCATTGAGAATATCAAACCCGAAATCCAGTACTTCGGTAATATCGTTTTCCGTTTGTTCGCTGAACCAATGAATGTGTTTAGCTCCCGCAAGAGGCGGAGGTGACTCCTTAAGAAGCCTTGCAAGGGAAGCATTGACAGCTGTTACCGCTTCCTCCGAAACAGCCGCATTTGCAGCCTGTTCAAAGCCATAGGACTGATATGCGTCCTTATCAAAACAAATAAAGCTGTCACCCTTTGTGTGTCCTCCCACCGATATAAGTCCCTGAACGGGAGGAACAGTCTTTACAGGTTCGGTAAGCTCTCCTGTAATAAAGCACCTGACCTTGCCCGTGCTTCCATTGGAGGTGTCAAATCTTTTTCGAAAGCTTTCCCACCATTCAAGATAACCGCTGCTGCTTTCAAGGGGGTTGCCGTCAACACTTATACTTAAAACATCACCGGATTTTACCTTATCAAGCTTTGAAAATTCTTCTTTAATAAGATCAATATTGTTTTCCAATCCAATCACAGCAGCCTTGAAAAGAGGATCATGCTCCGAAGCCTCTCGTAATGCGTCCAGGTAGAATTTCTGCTTTTGTTCCCTTTTGTAGTTCTGTGTGCCGTTTTTTTCTTCGGGAATATTGAAAATGACCTCTGCCTTTTCAGCAATGATGTTACTTTTCGTAGTTCCGTTTGCAAGGCTTCCTATGTCGGGGCACATGGGCGGAACAGTTACAGGGTCAAATCCCAGAAAATCACCGTTAGCAGATAACATAATATAATACTTTACATTCTTGGTTTTAAATCCCGGTTTGGCTGCAAGAGAATTGTCAGTTGCATATTTATGCAGTGCTTCCAGCATTATCACTCACCTCCTTTCAGGTTTTAATACTTCGTCACTGTCAAAGTCCGGTACATTCAGTATACCCTGTTCAAGCCTTGCCTTAAATACGGTGACATAAGGCTCTGCTTGTTTTGTCACCTTGTATTTATGAAGGTCAAATACATCATAGAGCATAAAACCAATGTCAAGATCGACAGGAACAGGCTCCATATCGGTAGGCTCGCTGAAATAGCATACAAATTCACGCATTCCCAGCGATGGCTGATAGTAGCACTTTCCGCCTCTTATTCTTCTCAGTGCCTGAGCATACAACTGCTCAACAGTACCCTTGAAGTCCTTCTGGGGGATAATTTCTGCTGTTATCCTGTATCTGACATCTTTCAGCGCCACTGTTTGTCTTTGAGTTCGTGAATCCTCCACAAGCATGGGCTTCATACCTCTGCCTATCTTGCTATATATGACCTCGTTCCGTTTGAAGCTTATATACCGTATGGGACTTAACACCTCTATCTTTTTTATCTGCCAGTAAAATTCGGGCGGCTTTGAATATATAGCGCTGAGAATGCCCCTTGCGGCTGAAGGCGTGATAACAGGGTATGTAAGTCTTTCAACCTTGCTTTCGGCTCTTGAAAAACACCCGAAGTCGCCCCATACCTCAACTTTTATCTCGTTCATAATCAAATCATCTCCTTATATAAGATAATCAAGACTGCTGTCATCTGTAAAATGCAGACCGGTCTTTTCGCTGTAGAATTTGTCATCGTGGAGAATATACCATCCCGGCACATCATATACTTTGCCCTTGTAATACATAACACACTGCTCGGCAATGTCACGAAGCTTGTCCTCGCGATAACAGCTTACTGTTATGGGAGCCGCCAGTTTCATCCATTGGGGGGATATGCCGTTGGCGTGTGCCTGTGAAACCAGTTCACTAAATAATTCTCTCTCACTGCTGTAGGGAACCAGTACATTTGCCCCCGATTGAGTAATGAAACGGTATTCTTTTTCAACCCTTTCAAAGTCATGGGCGTCGATTGCTTCTGTCAGCGCGGGTTTGTCATGGTCATAGCCGCTGTCTGTGAATAATTCTGTGTAATATTCACGGATATGTACGGGGTCGCATATGTCAATATTATGCCTTGAAAGCAGCACAAGTACCTTGTTTGCTGCATTTTCATAGCTTTTGGAAGGGTAGAGCTTTTCTTCATCGGGGATAAATACTGTCATCTCACCGTTGCCCCTGCCGTTTCTGTTGCATCTGCCTGCGCATTGTACTATCGCTTCAAGAGGTGCCAGAGCACGATACATTTTGGAAAAATCCAGATCAACGCCCGCCTCTATGCAGGAAGTAGACACAAGGCGGCAGGGCAGAGCATTTCCCAGTCTGTAGGTTATTTCTTTAAGAACACTGTCTCTGTGTGATTTGCACATATCTGTGGAAATATGAAATACCTCATCGGCAGAGCATTTCTCCAGAAGCTCGGAAAACAGCTTCTGTGTATGATCCTTTCTGTTTAGGACACAGCAGACGCTTTCCTGCTCTGATAATTCTTCTGCTATCACAGATAATGATGTTCTTTCGCCTGTTTTCCAGCTGATACCAACTCTGCGGGTGCGTCTGTAAATATCTGCGGGATCGGTCATTATTTCTCTTGCATCAAACATAATGTCTTTTCTGACATCAAACGCAGGCTGTGTTGCTGTAGAAAACAGCACCGAACACCCGAAGGTCTCACACAACGCTCTCATGCTTTCAATGGTTGTGCCCGTAAGCTCACAGGGAATGCTCTGCGCTTCATCAAAAACAATAACGCTGTTGGCAATGCTGTGCAGAGAGCGCAGATCTGCGGGTTTTGATCTGAACAACTCTTCAAAGAACCTGACAGATGTTGTTACAATAACGGGAGAATCCCAGCGCTCGGCAAGAAGGTGAGAAATCCGATCTTCTTCATATTTTGCCATACTGTGTGATTCAAGTACATCTCCGCATATTTCGCGATATATTTTAGTATTCTGCGATATTATTGACAGGAAAGGCAGTACGATAATTATCCTGCTTTTGCCGTGCTGTTTTGCATGCTCTGCGGCAAAGGCAAGAAGTGCAAGGGTCTTGCCTGTTCCCGTTGGGGCAGTGAGTGTGAACAGCCCCGGTTCCATAGCACCTGCCTTGATGCAGCTTTCGTATACTTCATCGCGAATTAAATTCAGCTCGCTGTTTGAATTGGAAGCGGCTTTAATTCTATTTCTGAAATCTTCAAGCCTTTGCAGAATATATTCTGCATCGACCTTGTTTTCATGTCTGACCTGCTCAAAAATTGCTTCATCTTCATGCGAAGCCGCTGCCGAATAATCCGCATCACACAGGCAGGAAAGAAGCATTCTCGTATGCAGCATTTCGGGCAGGTGCTTGTAAAATGAATCGGCGTCCTTGTTCAGTGCGGGTCTTGTTTTTGGAATATCGGTCAGGGTCTTGTAGTAACTTAAAAGTTCCTTATACTGTGTCATTCCCGAAACGGAAAATCGCTTTCCCTTTTGTGTGTCCTGTGAGCCTTCCTCATTGACTGACCTGTCAACATCGGAGCCGATATACCATACCAATCCGTCATGATGTCCGTAAATTGCCCGTGCTGATTGCTTATCAAGCCGACCGGCTATCCAAGCACCCGCAGCAGCATGATTTACATTATGCTCGCTATGCTGGAGTACACCCTGAAACAAAACGGATGCTTTTCCCAAGTCATGATGCCAGCCCATCAGCTTTCCTGCATTTCCTTCACCAAAAGCACTTGCAAATAATTCCGCAAGGAATGCTGTTTTTCTCAGATGTTCTTCGAGAGGTTCAGGTTTTCCCGCCGAATTGGCGGAATGAGCATAATACATATCGTTCCTCCCTTTTGATAATGATGCATAATGTGGTTGATAACTAATACCCTTGTACTATTGTGCATTGTTACATATACTTCTTATTTTGTCAATGCCAAATCTCAAAAAAGTAAAATAATATGCTGGCAGTGCCTACTCGGGAGAACCAATAGCAGAACATCTGCCTCAAAACTGTGAAAATCAGGTTTGCAAAAGGACTAGAGAGAATTTTCGATTTAACATAGAGGCTGTTTCGAAGCCGAATAGTGGAAAAATTGCAAGCAAGCGTGCGAGCGTAAGCCGAAGGCATCGCTGGGCAAAGGCGCAAACACGATGTTTGCGCTGTTGTTCCAAAGGGGCAGCGGAACGCCGCACAGCCATGAACAACCTGCGTTAGCCGATAAATATGCGGTGTTGTCCTAAATTCTATTTATTCTTGCGTAATACTCCTCAAGCTTCCTGTCGCAAATCTCCGCTATCTCTGCCTTTTCCTCCTCGGTCAGCGCCTTCCACACGGTAGGCTCAACCTCGACGATACCGAGCGTTTTTGTGTGGCGGAGCATTTGCATATTCTCAAACACTCTGAACGGATTTTCGAGTATATTCCGCTGAATTTCCTTGTCGGTGCAGCCACCCCTTGCGTAAATGCTGTTCGGCTTCTCCACAACAAGTCCTTTTTCGCAGCGGCGCTCGTAGAAGCTGCGGAAATATGCCACAATATCGTCAAGCTTAACCCTGCCCTTTGCGTCGGCATATTGCAAAATCGCCTTAATCAGTACCGGCTTATAGGAGTAGCTCATATCCATTCGGCGCACCATATCAATAAAAAACTGCTTTCGGTTATCGTCGGTAATGATTTCCCAGCCGAATTTCTCTGCCGCCGCAGCAAGCGTTTCCTCCTTGAAATACTTGAACACCCTGTGCTCACTCATCGGCACGATAAGGTCGGGGATAAGCTCGCCGCTGTCTATCTTGCTCTGAACCGCACCCTCCTGCACATTCACCCTGCGGACTAATTCAAGCTGCGACAGCATTCCGGCAGCTTCCTCCTGCCAGTTGAATATGTCAACGGCTTCAAAATCCGTAGCGCTGACAGGGAAATCTACGATAGCCTCGGGCTTTTCGCCCCTTGCGTAAAGCGCATCGTCAGCCGCTCTGTCCGATTGCTTTCCAAGTACCAGCTTGCCCGCGTGATACTCGCTAAGCTTGAACAGGCGGTGCATTGAATAGGGCATATTGTACTGGCTCGCGTTGTCCACGAAATCGAACACCAGTAAGCACTCCTTGCCCTCGGCAAGCCGCATTCCTCTGCCTAGCTGCTGTGTGTACAGCACCTTTGACATAGTAGGTCGTGCCATGAAAAGTACCTCTGTTTCGGGGCAGTCCCAGCCCTCATTCAGCAGGTCGCAGGCGCACAGCGCTTTTATCTCGCCCTTTGCGAATTTAGCTAGATACTCCTTGCGCTCGGAGGATTTCATACTGCCCGAAACCGCTTCGGCAGATACTCCGCGTTCGCGTATCATAGCCGCAATCTGCTCCGCGTGCTTTACGCTTGCGCAGAAAATTACCGTGCGTTTTTCCCGTACATAATCCATGAATGTATCGACAATCAGCGTGTTCCGTTCGGGAACATATATCTTGCTTTCAAGGTCGCGGATATTATACCGAACGCTGTTGAAGCGCACTTTAGTGAGGTCGATATTGGTATGTATTCGTATGCAGCGCACCGGCACAAGCTCGCCTATTTCCACAGCGGTCTGAATATCCAGCCTGTGGGCGGTGTTTTTGAAGATTTCAAGAATGTCCTTGTCGTCCGCGCGTTCGGGCGTTGCGGTAAGTCCCAGCGTGAATTTCGGTTTGAAATAACCGAGTACCTTTTGGTAGGTTTCGGCGGCAGCGTGGTGTGCCTCGTCAATTATCAAATAATCAAAATCCGTTTCGCGAAAGAGCTCAAGATTAAGCGCAACGCTCTGTATTCCGCCGCAGACAACAAATGCGTCCTGCTCCTTTATTCCGTCGGTGAACCTGCCGACAGAAACCTCGCTCCACAGGCTCTTAAAGGTGTGATAAGCTTGCTCCACAAGCTCGTGCGTATGCGCCAGAAACAGCGTCCTGCCGCCGAAACGCTTTGCGTCGGATACGGCGGTGACGGTCTTACCCGTGCCTGTCGCGTGGTACAAAAGGGCGATTGTTTCGTGGCGCGAGCGCATTTCTTCAAGCGCCGCGAGAGCCTGCTTCTGATGCTCTTTCAGTTCAAGTGCAGAGCCGTCAAGTGCCTTTCCACGCTGCTCGGGGAGATAGTCCGCCGCTTCACGGAAAGCGGGATTTGTTCCCACAAAAAGCCGCAGCTCGTCCTTTACGGTATCGGGCTGAAGCTGCATTTGCCGCACTGCCCAGCGGTAAACATCCCAGCCGAGATGAATCATGCTGTTCTGTTTTAGCAGGTCGTCATAGAACTTGTTTTCGCTCACAAGCTTTGGGTTATGAGAAGCTTCATCATCAATCTCAATAGCGATTTTCTGCGAGCCGTTTTCAAGAAAGAAATCCGCATATCGGTCGTTCTGATAGATGTCGCAGAAGTGATACTGCGTGTAGAGATAGCCTGCTTTTTCCGCACCGAAGGTATCGGAAAACAGCTCTATGAACAAATCCTCGGCAGCGCTGCCCGAGGCGGAACGATAGTCGGATTTCATTTCAATACCTCCCGTTACTCCTCGACTTTTTGGAGAAAAATTCTCTGCGCAAACCCGCCGCGCTTTTCGGCTTTTGCCGCTCTTACGCGCTCCAATTCCTCCACGGAATACCCCCGCGCCTCGGCGATAGCGTACAGCACCTCAAGCACGTCTGCCATTTCCTCAATGCTCTTGTCCGCCTGATACTCGGCGCACTCCTCGGTGAGCTTCCTGTCAAGCTCGGCGAGGTATTCTTCGTCACGCAAAACGCGCGTTACCGCCTGCTTGCCCGCAGAGGTGATTATCTCGGGGATTTTATCGCGGACGAGTTTGTTGTGTGTTATTGTTGGCATAAGTATCTTCCTTTTCGTGAACCATCGTTAATGTTATTATAGCACATTGAATTGCAGAATGCAACTTGAAAATGTATCAATATCAATCCAATTTGCAGAATAACATTACCTCTCGCCAAAATTCCTAATTTATAACTCAGCTCAACATTCGGCAGAGGAACCGCTGTTAGTGCCGTTGGGGTGGGTTTGCTGAGTATATTGAGGCGATTTGGCAAATTCAATTATGGTATCCATATTGTCAATAATGAAACGCTGGGCTTCCGGCGAATACATATTTGCCCAATACTCCTTCGGCGAATATGGCGACTGTCTTCTATCGGAAATAATGCCAAGATTTCTGCCTGCTTCCGTCGCGTATTTTGAACCCAGTTCTTCATCCACAATAAGCATACCAATACTTACGAAATACTCCGTTATCCACTTTGATGCAAATTTCTTACAGTTATTTGCTTCGGATACACTGTTCATTTCATCAACCAATTCCTTCATATACACCGGATGGTCAAATACGGTGAAGCCTGCCCGCTGTTCATCGGTCATATAGAAATCGACCTTTTTACCTGAACTGCGGGGTTTCTTCTCAATAACGCCGTTGTTGGCAATGACCTGCCTTAAAATATCCGACACATAGTAAAGGCAGCGTGTCACGCGGATGTTGTTCACCATATCGTCATCAGCGGCAACCTCATCTGTGATGGGATTTATTCCGTTTGCCATTTTGCGAATATAGGATTCTGCACGAATCAGCTTGTCAAGCTCTGTCATATTCTCACCTCATTATAATTATCAGGGAACGCTTTGTTCCCCGTTCTTTTTCAGCCAAATCTCGGGCAGGATTACCGCCGCGGATTGCGCTGTTTCCTGCTTTACCCACTCAACGATAAAGCACACCCTCGCCTTATACGGCGTATAGCCTTTTTCGCGCAAAGCCGCAAGCTTTTTACGAACAGCATTTGACGGAATAACCAGCCTTTTCCCGTCCGCGTAAAGAAAATCGCCCATTATCTCCAACTCGTCGCCGCTTTTCAGTGCGAAAACCTCGGCTTTTTTCCCGATGAAGAAATCAAGGAACACATCTTTCATTCCAAGCTGCATTACAAGCTCCTCCGGCTCGGGATAATTGCTGCTGTCGGTTTCGCGTTCGATTCCCTCGGCTTGAATATTGTCGAAAATCGCGCTGTTATAGTGAATGTACAGCTCGTTCTTTGCGCGGGTCATACCAACATAAATCTTGCGCTTTTCCTCGTTGGTTCTGTCGTTGGGCTGATTCAGCATGATATACACATTGTCGAACTCATGCCCCTTTGCCTTGTGAATAGTGGATATCGTTACAACATTCTGCTCCTGCGGGGTAAAGGTGTCATAAGCCGACTCAAATATGAACATATCAAAGTCGGATTTGTACATGGTGCCGCCGCTCACCGCCTCAAACTGCGACAGCATATTCAGCACTGTTTCAAGACAAGTGCTTTCGCTGTATTTTTCGCGAAGCTGCTCCTTTGCGCTGTTCCATACGCTTTCGGAGATTTTCGGCGAACTTTCCTCGGAATTTCGCTCCAACAGCTTCGTGAACATCTTCACCTCGGTGAGCTGGCTCATGCGGAAGCCATCGCTGCTTTGGATAAGCCTTGCGGGAATCCCCCGCTTTGTCAGCAGCCCCAGCATACGCAAAGCGTCATCGTTTGTTGTCGTCAGAATTGCGGCGGTGCCGCCGTGCCATGTGCTTTGCAGGCAGTCGGCAACGGGGATATCCATGTTATCCCCGATATGCTTAATCAGCTTAACAACGCCCTCGTCCTCACGCACGGCACGGATAGGCTCTCTCTTCAGGCGGTTGGATATTCTCTCAACATAAGCGTTCGCCAGAGCCACGATTCTGCGGGCGCTGCGGTAGTTGTCAACCATTGTGTAATGTGCCGCGCCATAATCCGTAATCAGGCTCGCCAAGTGCGCGGAGCTTGAATTGCGGAACTCATAGATATTCTGGTCATCGTCGCCCACGGCAATAATGCGCATATCCTCGTTGCGCACCATAAGCGCCTTGATAAGCGCAAACTCATTCGCGTCCATGTCCTGCGCTTCGTCAATAACGGCTACGGTTTTGGTTATCTGCCCCTGCTCAACCTCGCCCTCGGAAATCATTCGCGCCGCCTGCGCCACGATATCCGCAGAGTTTTCAAGCGAGCCAATTCTTCCCGTAATATCAAAGCAATAGCTGTGGAATGTCTTTATATCCATATAGCGCACCGCGCCGCCCATAAGCGCGGAAAGCCGCTGTCGGAACTCCGTTGCCGCCGCGCGGGAGAATGTCAGCATAAGAAGCTGCTCGTGCTTGGTATCCTCCATCTGATAGAGCGAAGCCAGCTTGCGGACAAGCACCATTGTTTTGCCGCTTCCGGGACCTGCCGTCACTGCAATGTATTTAGATTTGTCGTCGCTTATTATCTCCTGCTGACGCGACGAAAGTTCCCCGAAAATACGGTCGAATTTCTCGGGGGTAATGTTGCGGTTAATCTCCTTTTCGCGACCCGCAAAATACTTCGCGATAAACTTCTTGTAGTCCATGCCGAAATAGTCCGACACAAACCGCAGCGCCGCGTCATAGTCGCGGGTCATCATATTCGCGTATTCGCCGACTATGTGTATCTGCTGTATCTTTTGCCTGTAGTATTCGCTTAGTTGCTTGTAGTCCTCGGTTTTGTAGCTGATTTTGTTGTTCTGCTCCATACGGGTTATCTGCATGGCGTTGTACACCGCAAGAAATCCGCCCTCAATGTCAATCGCGCCTATCTTTGAAAGGTATAGCAGGGCTGATTTCACATCCTCAATATCGGGCTTTTCAAGCGAGCGCTCGCGGCAGTATTCCAGCAGCTCAAGCTCCGAAAACTCCACAAGTATCTCGTCCTTTTCGGGCGTTTTCAGCTCCTCCGCCTTTTCGTAGAGCAGCCCCAGAATATTCTCCGCCGCCGAAATACGCTGCTCCGATTTCTGTTTAATTTTGGCAGTATCATCGGTAAGCACTATCTGCACATTTTCTCCCGAAATATGCGATTTTTGCATAATACCCTTTATCATAAAGAAGTACAGCAAGGTCTTTATCGACTTTACGGAAACAGCGGCAATGCCGTCTTTATGTGCCTGCTCGTTGAGGTCTTTCAGATTATAGAACTCCGTGACCTCGCTTATGCTGTTCAGCAGGAAACGCTCCAGCTGGGCGAAACGGTTGAGAACAGTTGATGATTTGCGAATTGAATCGCTTTTATGTATATAAGCGCTTAACTCATTTGCATTGGCAAGTATTCCGCCCTCGCGCATAACGCTTATACAATAGATTACATCTTCCATTGGTATGCCGAGCATATCGGCGAGATGGTCAACACGGCTCTCGGCTTCGTTATTCCCTGCGTCTGCGCGGCTTCTCTCGGATATCATACTGCGGATTATTCGCGCGGCATACTGCTTGTGTTTTTCGTCAAGTTTGCCGAGCCGGTTTATTTTCTCTGCCGCCTCGGTGAAGTTCTTGGCGTTTATGCTCGAAGCAAATACGCGCGGCACATTTTTCCCGCGTTTGAGATATCCCGCAGTTTCAAGGGCGTTTATCGCGTTTTTGACGCGTGTTTCAATATCGTCTTTCTCGTCATTCCAGCCTGCCGCGCGGGCAATTTCCAGCGCAGAGCGCGTGAATGTCATGCGGTAGCGCGAAAGCTCCTTAACTGCGCGCCAAATCTGGTTTATCTCCTTGATAGAAAGCTTGCTCTGATTGAGCATCATAAAGTGCCCGTCCAAATCCTCGTCCTTGAACAGCACATAGCATTCCGCCTGAAGCTCCTCGTCACGCCCCGCTCTGCCCGCCTCCTGAACATAATCCTCCAGCGAAGCGGAGATGTCAAAATGCACCACAAGCCCGACATCGGATTTATCAACGCCCATGCCAAACGCCGAGGTAGCAACAATAACATTGACCTCGCCGCTCATAAATTTCTCTTGGTTTTCGACCTTCTCGCTCTTTTCCATTTTCCCGTTGAACGGGAGCGCCTTTATGCCATCCGCAGAAAGTCGTTCAGCGAGGGAATAGGTTCTCTTAACCTTAGACACATAGACGATTGAGGGGCAGTTTTTGGCGGTCAGCAGGTTCCTGAGCGTTAAGTATTTCTCCTCATCATTCTCCTTGTAAAGCACCTCGTAGCGCAGATTGTGCCGCGCCGCGCCCGAAGCGAAAAGCTCTGTTTCAAGCCCCAGTTTATTTCGGAAATAGTCGCTTATATCACTGATTACTTTCTGCTTTGCGGTAGCGGTAAAGCAGGACACAGGGATAGGGTCACTTAGGTTTTTCTTCTCCTGCAAATCGCGGATAAAGTCGCCTATGTACAGATAATCAACTCGGAAATCCTGCCCCCACGCGGAAAAACAGTGCGCCTCGTCAATGACAAAGCGGGTGATGTGGCGGTTTAGCAGCAGGCTTTCGATTGTCTTTGAACGGAGCGATTCGGGCGAGATGTACAGAAGCGAAGCCTGCCCGCTCTGAACGCGTTCTATTGCATTTGCGCGCTCCACGGGGTCGAGCAAACCGTTTATCGTTACTGCGTCGGCAATTCCCTTTTCCGCGAGGTTGTCCACCTGGTCTTTCATCAGCGACTGGAGCGGCGAGATTACAACGGTAAGTCCGCGGCAGGTATCGCCCGACATCAGCGCAGGGAGCTGGAATGTAACGGATTTTCCGCCGCCCGTCGGGAATACCGCAATCAGTGACTTATTGTCCACTGCCGCCTGCGCTGCCTTTTCCTGAAGCGGCTCCCCGTCGTAGGTGCGAAAGCTGTCGTAGCCGAAATACTGCTTCAGCTTTGTGTGAATATTGTGCTCACGATTACAGAAATCACAGTTATTACAGGGCGTTCCGCGCAACGCTCGCATTACAAACTCCACTGCGGGGAAGTTACGATGAACCCAGTGCGGGATAATCGAATCCCTGTCGTCCGCGCTGATAAGCGCAAGGCAGTAGGCTAGCTCCATGGGGTAGCGGGAAACGATTGCCGCTAAGTCCGCGCTGCCGCAGATACGCTCGGAAAAGCGCTCGCGGATAAGGCTTTCGGCGTCTGCCGCGCTGATGTAATCCACATAATCGAAAAAGCCGGTGTACTCGCGCATTGTTCCGAGAAGCGCGAAGAAAATAGCTTTCAGGCTGTCGTCAAGCGCATTGAACGCCTCGACCTCATCAAAGAACAGCTCCATGCACAAAGCCGAGTCATTAGCGGGGTCGTTGAGCTGCTCCGTCCGGATTTTGTAGTCTTTCAGCAGGTGGTGATAAGGCTTTTTCGGGAAAAGCAGCGGGGAAACGGTAAGCGTATCAATGAGAATGTGGTCACCCAAAATAAGGTGGCTGATGTACTTCATATCATGCGCGATAAGGTTATGACCGCAGATATATTTACATCCCGATACGAACGCAGAAAACTCGTTGTGTGATGATGTGTGCAGCTTGCTCCCGTCAGGCTTTACCGCACCGAGGTCGCAGATTTCACCGCTGTGGCTGATTTCGCTGTCGATAAAAACTATCCCGCTCATAGTGTCACCGCCTGTCATCTTGTGTCATTTAGTACATTATATCACCTAATTATGTAAATTGCAACATAAAATGCAAAGAAAATGTAGTAATCCAAGAAACAGGCGATATCCCTCCAACTCATTGCACCTCTCTTCTCACCTATTTGACAAATCTATATATCTATCTTGAAAAAACATTCAATATGTGCTATAATACGGTTATAAGTTATTTTATTCTCATAAAATCGGAAAAATTATACCTTTAGCGACATTACAAGAAAGCGAGCGGGAATATGGATAATCAGACAATAATAAGTAAAGTGAACAGTTACCTTTATAAATCGTCAACACTTTTGGTCAAGTGGCTAGAGGGTGTTCTGCCACAAGTTTCCGATAGTTGGTGGAATGACTGTGTTTTGGAAAGTTTGAGCTATAATCAAAGGGAAAGAGCTAAAAGTCAAGGCTTCGTCAAGCTGTCCGATTTTGACCTTGCCGCTCTTTTGAGAATAGCAAATAGTTCTTGGTATGATATGATAACAGTTACACCTCTGCCCGCTTCCAAAAGAGAAACCATAAGAGGTATGCTCGCAGTGAGAAATAACTGGGCGCATATCAGCACTGAGTTTCCCGGAAAAGATAGTATATTAGCTGACCTTAGTGTTATTTCTTCATTCATGCGCCAATTTAACGGTGATAATTCCGTTATAGATGATATAGATGAGTTTATTGAGTTAATTGAAGAACCCGACAGCATTCGGGAAATCACCGCTAATACTCAAGCCAATACCGTAACCGAAACAGATGCCGCTGAAAGTACCGTTATCGGAACGATACAGGAGAAAAGTCTGGTGTATCTTGTAAGCGCCCCGGAAATCAAGGGTATTGTGTTTGCTGTTCATGACCTCGGAGAAACAAAGAAGTATGATGTTTTTGTCGATGGTTCAATAAGAACATATTATTCCGGTCAGATATCTCCTGTCGAAGAAACTGTTGGATATAATTGGATTGACCTTGATACATTTCGCAGTTATCTGACAGCATATCAGATAAAAAACCCGTCATCGCAGAATCTTTACTCTTTGAATTCCGCTAGAATTGACTTTGTTCCCTACCAGTTCAGACCTGCGTTAAAAATGATTCATTCCGATGAACCGCGAATACTGATTGCAGACAGCGTAGGTGTTGGAAAAACCATTGAGGCTGGACTGATAATCAAGGAACTGGAAGCAAGGAATGAATTGGAACGCATTCTTGTAATCTGCCCCCGTCCCCTTGTTTCTGAAAGAAAATGGGAACTCGAAATGAAGCGGTTTGACGAGGACTTTATTCCCGTTGACGGCGGTGTTCTGCGACAGATTATTTCAGATACCGACAGAGATGGAGAGTGGCCAATACGCTACAGCAAGGTTATCATTCCGTATTCTATACTTGACAGAAGGGTGTATTTTGGTGATGACTCGGGTCGCAGGCATTCTTTCGGTTTAAACGAACTGAACCCCAAACCGCATTTTGATTTGGTTATTATTGATGAAGCACACCATATCAGAAATGGAAGTTTAGACAAAGACAAAGCGTTTGCCTATAAATGCACAAAGTTCTTCTGCGACAATGCCGATGCCGTTGTTATGCTTACAGCTACGCCTTTGCAGACAGGCGATGATGATTTATTCACATTGCTCAATGTTTTGCGCCCCGATGTTGTTATAGATAAGAAAACCTTTGAGCTTATGGCAAAGCCGAATAGATACATTTCAAAGGCAGTGCGTTCATTAAGAGCTGCCGAAGATGGGTGGAGGGAAACCGCAATCCGTGAGATGCTTGATTTGCGGCGCACACAATGGGGCGATAATGTTGTTGCTGAAAATCCATTGTACAATGACATTATGAATAGATTAGGCAAGGATGAAATAACCCGTGAAGAAAGAGTAAAACTGATATCGGATATTGAGTCATTACATAGCTTTAACACTATGATAAACAGAACCCGCCGTCGGGATATACAGGATTTCTGTGTAAGGCGTTCGCATACAATATCTGTCGAATTTACAGAGTACCAGCAGCAACTGCATGATGAGCTTCTTTCTTTTGAGAGCAGCGCTTTGTCTTTGTTGCACAATTCTCGTGCTGTGTCATTCATGATGACCACAATAAAGAGGCAGGCGGCAAGCTGTATTTTCGGACTGGCTCCCCATATTCGCAATATACTGGAGCGAAGGCTTGTGCAAATAAGCGACAACTATGATTGTGACTGGTCAGACATGGAGATGGATGAGCAGTCGGCAGACGCTTTTTCCGATTTGGCAAAAAGAATTCTTGAATTAGCCGACAACCTCCCCGAAACAGACCCCAAGTATGAGCAAACTTTACAAATTATAAAAAGCAAGTCGCTGCTTGAAAATAATAAAGTAATGATATTCAGCACTTTCCGTTACACACTTGCCTACCTTAGGTCAAAGCTGCTAAACGAGGGCTTCAGAGTTGTTCAGATTGATGGTAGCGTAAAAGATGAAACTCGCTATGAAATGAAAAACCGATTTGAACTGCCTAAAGAAAATACTGACGCAATAGATATTCTACTGTTTACAGAAGTCGGCTCTGAAGGTCTGGACTACCAGTTTTGTGATTTGATGATTAACTATGACCTTCCGTGGAATCCGATGCGCATTGAACAGAGAATAGGTCGCATCGACCGTCGGGGACAGCAGAGCGAAGCGGTAAATATCTATAATATTATCACAGAAAACACTATCGACGCGGATATATATTATCGCTGCCTGCTACGTATCGGTATTTTTGAAAGTCACATCGGCGACTGCGAGGAGATACTCGGCAGTATTGGCTCGAAAATAGAAGATATTGCACTTGACGCAAACCTTACTGATCAAGAGCGCAAAACCAAGCTGGAGCAAATCGCTGATAACGAAGTAAGAAAGGCACAGGAACTGATCCGGCTTGAAGAAGAAGAAAAAGAACTGTTCGGTTTTGACTTGACAGAATTTACAACATCTCAGGAAATCCGCAGTGCAGAAAACCCGTGGCTGACGCCCAGTGCTATGCGGCGTTTGGTTGAGCACTATCTGCGGGAACGCATAGGAACAGGAACATATATTCTCGGCGAATCTCCGCTAAAGACCCTCAGGCTTTCGGCTTCTGCCCGTAAAGAACTTCTCGACGATTTCCGAAAGCTTTCCGGCTCAAGGAATATGCTGAAAAGAAAATGGGAGTCATATCTGAGCGGCAAGATTCCCAATCATTCTGTTACATTTGATTCCGAGGCAGCCTCACAAGACAGAGACAGTTTCTTCATCACACCCATGCACCCATTAGCAAAACAAGCAGCCATATTCTTTTCAAAAAGCGAAACGGGCTATCTTAAGCTGGAGTATCATTCCTCACTGCTTCCGGAGGGCACATATTTGTTTTCGGTTTACGCTTGGCAATACACGGGAATCAATTCCTATACAAAGCTAGTGACGGTCTGCGAGGATGAAATGGTTGAAAAAGAACTGACCGACATTTTTGAAGCTGCTCAGAATCTTGCCACACTGCCCGATATGCAGCCGGATTGGTCAAGCCTTGAAGGTAAGCAGATTACCCTTTGGACTAACGCCCGCAGTCTTCACAAACAAGATATGGATGTGATAATAAATTCCAAAATTGAAATCCTTACGAATATTCACAGAAACAGCGTTCGGTCTCTGGAACAGCAAATAATAGACGCTTCCGATGAATCAATCCGACGAATGAAAAAGGGCGAGCTTGAGGGTGTCAAAGAGACATTCGATAAGAAAATTTCCGATATTAAAGCAGCAGCTTCAAGGGCTGATATTTTTACTACGCTGTTGGCTAATGGCGTAATAGTTGTGAAGGGAGAGTAACCACCTATGCTACAGGAATTGTGCGAAATTTATGGAGAAAGTGATTGCAGAGACCTGGGTTCAAGGCAGCTTGAAAAGCTTAGGGAAGGCATTAAAGCTGTTACATCAGACGAAATAGTATCTCTTGATGACGGAAAAACATTTATTGAGCTTCTGCGTAAATTTCGTGAGGCAATCGCTGAAAATGACAAGCTACACGGTGATAATTACCCTATGCTGCTTAATTCCATTCTTTCTGTGGGAGAGGACGGATTGTATTCAAATAATCTTAGATTCATTTTCGAACTGATACAAAATGTTGATGATTGCGAGTACGAGAATGTCGACGATTGCATATTAGATATGCATTTTGACTTTAACAGCGAGAAAATCGTGTTCAGATATAACGAGGTGGGCTTCTCTCCTTTTAATGTATTTGCAATTACAGGTATCGCAGAAGCTGCCAAAAATGTATCTGCATCAAAAAATGAAATTGGCGAAAAAGGAATTGGATTCAAGTCCGTTTTTGGCGTTGCAGAAAAAGTTCTGATACGAAGTGGTTGGTTTTCGTTTGAGCTATATAAAGATAATTTTACAATCCCCGTTCCCTCGTATTCTTCATTTGAATACTGCACCGGCACAGAAATGACTCTGTTTGTCTCAAAACGGGTAAAAGAAATATACCGACAAATTCGAAATCAGTACTGCTGCAAAGAGGCGCTGTTCAGCAGGAACCCGCTGTTATTCCTTAATAAACTCACATCGCTGCGTCTTTATTATGACTCATGGAGAAGCATGGAGTTTTGCGTGTCACGCAAGAAAAGATATAATAGCAGCAGTATTACCAGAGAAGACAATGTTATCATTTCGGTTAACTTGCATGACTATGAAAACGGCTTTGAACGAGATACCCAAGAGGAGATAATTTGTTCACGATACACTTATCCCGTAATCATTTCCGAAGCCGCTTGTAAATCAAGATATGGTAATAACACAAAAGTCGGTAACAATGGCGGCAAGGTAATGCAGCTGCAAGCAGTTTTCCCAAATCCTGAGTATTGCGATACTGTCGGCACTGGTAGCTTGTACTCTTTCTTACCGACCCAGCTTGCCTTTACCGTTCCGGTAGTGTGTCACGCTCCATATAAACTTGACGCTTCACGCGAATTTGTCGACCCTCAAAATGAAAACGAGTGGTTCAAAGAGATTTCATCGCATTTGAATTATTTGCTGGATTACGCTTTTTCGGATTGGTGCAAAATCGTTAAAAGCGATATTATAAAATACCTGCCCGGTCAAAACCAAAGCATTTTTGCACAGAATAACGGAAAGGAGCTTTGCCTAAGCAAACAAGAAGGCTATAAAGGAAGCCATTATTTGAAGCTGCCGTTGTTTTTCACAGCTGACGGAGAATATAAACCTGCGGGCAGCATTTTCTATTTCGACCCGGACGACAAGGTGCACAAGCCCGAACTGATTAAAAATCTATTATCAATCAGAAAATCCCTGTTTATCCCGCCCGAGTCAATTAAGGTTGGTAAATTTGGAATTTCTGTTGAAGGAAACATCAATAATCGTGTGTTTGAAATGGCAATACAAGACAGCTCCAAAACCCGCGAATGCCTTGAATATCTTGACGCGGTAGGTTACGAATTCAGCGAGAAGCGTTTTCCGAAAGACAGCAGTATTTCTTTTACGCGAGAACAGCTGGAGTGCCTGCTTAATCACAAAAAGTTGGCGGGAATCCTTATGCAGATAGCCGTTGACGAAGTAAGAAATAAAAAACGCCCTGCGTTCAATGTTTGCGAGATGAAAGATGAGCCTGTGTTTGCTGTGCTGTATGAAAACTTTGACCTCAACGAAACGCCAAGAATCGTTGAGCAATATATGAATTGGTGTGGACGCGGATGCTTTTGTATAAATATAGACGAGACTATCTTCTTGCCCTGTCACAACGGAGTTGTATTGTCAAAGAACAATGCTGTCGCTTCCTTTGCTTCATTCTGCTATTCAATGGATTCTCGCGATACCTTTGCCATTAGAATAAAATTGAAGGAAGCGTCAAATCTGCTTGACAAGTGTATTTCCACAAACAAAGGCTCTGCAGCTGATTATTTGCGTGATTTATGCAATATAAGAAGAACAGTTCAGGATTCTCTTGGCAAAAACGGCTATAAAAGCTATATAGACCTGATTCTAAAATCCGGCACAGATCGCAGCCGTTTTATTCAGGAGCTTCTTCAAAACGCAGACGACTGTATTTACCCCGACGGCATTATTCCGACATTTACTCTTGAGCAAAAGAAAGGCTGTATCAGCACCCAATATAATGAAGTTGGATTTACAAGAGAAAATATCAGAGCGATTACCGCTATCGGCGAATCCACAAAAAACAGACTGTTAAATGGAGATTTGCGCTCCATAGGAGAAAAAGGCGTTGGATTCAAAACCGTATTTGCAACTGCTTCAGAGGTGAGAATCCATAGCGGCGAATACCACTTCTCTCTTTCCGCTGACGCACCGACTATCCCCAGAATAATTCATGCTTCGGAAAGCGAAACAAACGGTACTACAATGGAATTTTTACTTAAGGACAAATCAAATTTTCCCGAATTTACCGAGAAGAGTATTCTTGAATTGTGCCTGTGTCTCAGGAAGCTGCGCAATATAACAATAGGCTCACACTCTGTCACTATAGAGGACACCAATTTGCAAAGGGTTGTTACCATTGACAAAAAGCAGTATACATTCAACAAATACAGGCATTCATTCATTATAACTGATACAAGAGCTTTAGCCGAACGAGAAAATTTCTCAAGAAAGATTAGTGCAAATCAGGAAATAATCTGCTATGTTCCCGAAAGGATTGCCTCTTCATTCGAATACCCGGTATATGTGGGGCTTCCTACAAAGCACAAAATGCACATTCCTGTTGTCGTTGACGCTCCTTTTGAATTGACAACATCAAGAGAAGAAATCGAGGAAGACTGCGCCGCATGGAACAGCATTATCCGTGAGGAAATGTATAACGCCATCATCAAGGTTATTCACTCGCGCAAGGCGAATGACAGAGCTAATGTGCTTCGTTTTGCAAGATTCAAAAGGCTGTTTACAGGTAACCAATCCAGCGCGTATTTTAATGATATTTCCGATTGCGAGTATCTTAATTCCTATGATTATCTTAACCGATTAAGGAACGAGCCTGTTGTGCCTACATTTGACAGGGCTGTGTTTGCTGCGCCGAATGACAACAGCGCTTTGCGTTTTCCTGCTGCTGTCTGCTGGCTGTTAAGTGCTCTTCCTGCCGAGACAGATTTCGGAATTGATATAGATAAAGTGATTGATCCCAATACGGGCACAGTTTCAAAAGAGCAAAAAGAGCGAATCGAATCGGTGTTTAATGCGCTTTCCTGCAAGGAAGCAGATTTCTGCAAAGCATTCTGTCTAATTGAGCAATATGCCGAGAAATACATTGCGAACGAATCGTTTCGCAATGCTCTGTATGAATTTCTTCAAAACACCCCAGAGCAGTATCACGAGCGAGTGCGTGGGTTAAAAATTATACCCGTTTACGGAATCGGCGGTGGGGTACAATATATCAGCTGGATGGATGACGCTGTATTTGTAAAGAAGAATGCAGTCTCTTCAAGCTTGACCTACTATATTCTGAACGAAAAACTCCTTGCAAAATCAGTGTGCGAAAAAATGCTTGGCGTAAACATCAACGAGATGAATGCCGAGTGGGAACAAAGCAAATACAACGAAAAATTGGCAGAGATTATTACAACCGAAGAAACCTCATATGTTTATCGGTATCTTTTAAATGAATTCCTGAACAATGGTTTGGAAAAGAACAAATCCATCCGTATTCTTTTGGCAGACTTATCGGAATCTATTCCTATAAAGAATCAGCTTGGTGAAATAGTCATGCTGAATCAGATTTTTGTGTGCGATAAGCCATACGGCTATTTCCAAAGCAAAATGCTGCAAAAGATAACCTCTCATGCAGAATGTGCTGACTTTGCAAGGTTTCTTAAGCGCGGTGATTTGAGCGGAATTCATTATGAAAATCTGATATATCGCAAAGTGCTTTCGGCTGATGATGTAGAAGCCTTTAAGGACAACTATTTTCTGAATGCAGATGAAATATTGCGCTGCTTATATCGCGACGGATTCTTGTCTGATGAGATGCTGTCAGAGTATGAGCTTGACTATATCGGTGTAAGCCGTGTGACAGATTATGGGGTCGAGTATGAGTTCCCTGAAGATTGCGTTGTCAATAGAGTCCAGCTCCGCACATATGTTCAAAAGCTTTGGAATGTACGTTCAAGTATAATCTCTGTAAAAGAAGAGCGTACTGTTCAGAAGATACAGACTCCGAACGGTCATAATTATTCTTTGGATTCAATAGAGGCCCGTGACGAAACGATTAGGCTTTACACTCCGGCAGGCGTTTCCAAAATGTGCTTTTGCCAGATGTGCCGTAAAATCAAACCGTATAGACTTATCGAAGTAAACAATATTGAAGTCAAACCAAGATTCTATTTCCCACAGTTAAGAGTAGCTCTTTGTCTGGAATGCAGTAAAACATTTGAGTATCTCAGGAACAATAAATCCATAAGGAAAGACTTTATGGATGAAATCAGCCGTACAACTATTTCAGATGAAAGTACGATTGAAATAAAACTCGGCAGAAGTGACACAATCACTTTTACCGCCAAGCATCTTGCTGAAATTCAGGAAATTTTGAGACTGATGCAAGGTTTGCCAGTTATGGCAAACTAATGTTACAAGCCTGCAAAGCCCAGCAACGATGAGTTTATCTTTATCATCAAGAAAGATACACCCATCAGAGTCATGCTTACGCAAACCTCAATGAGGCAATTGATAGAACACCGTCGCTCGTTGCCCTCCCTGACCTCGCAGCCGCCAAACCAACGCAGAAATTCTGCTCATCGGGGGGAGCTACCAAATGCGAAACTCCAAGTGAAAGGCTTCATTAAGCCATTTCAGGGGTGGGCAACACAATTTCAAAATACTTGAAACTTTCTTCCCCCGCAGTTTCTCACACAGAAATCAAAAAAGCAATCAAAATGTTACCGCCATTCGGTTAATAAGCATATTAAAAAACTAATTCAATCTCCGTCGAGGCTGTTCGGCGGAGATTTTCAGTTTGGTACAACCCTCGTCAACTAAAATCACAAGTGGCGTTTGTATTGTGTTGCAAGCGAAATACAGACACATAAGCGCTTGTATTACTTCAAAAGAGATGCTCAAGATTAGTTCTCGAAATTATGTTGCAATTGTCTTAACATTCTATTCAATAATAGAAAAAACTGTAATACTATAAAATCTCATATACTTGCCAATAAAAAGCGAATGAATAGCACATGATTTCTCGGTTTTCATCAAGTCTGTCTAATGTGTGGACAAAACGCGCATAATATGGTATAATAGGAGTATGAAGAAAGCAAAAGAAGTAGCAGGTAGGAAATGTCCTATCTGTGGAAAAGTCGAAAATCAGGTGAGTGCAGGGAAAAACCGTTCGGGAACACAGAATTTTGGAGTTAGATGAACTTTATTGGTTCGTGGGGGAGAAATCCAAGACCGAAACAAAGGAAAACACCTATGTAATGACGATGGTTAGCCGATTGCCGCGGCAAATAGTAGGGTTTGATGTTGCTTTTGATAAATCACCGGAACGTATCCAAAAGATTGTTGACAGCGCTCCGGAGGCTGAATATTACTGTACCGATGGCTATTGGGGGTATGTTGATATTGCATATCCGGGCAAGCATATTCGGAATATTCATGATAAAAGCAACACCTTTACTGTCGAGGGAATCAATGCCGATATAATATATCATAGAAGTCTGTGGCTGAAAAATTACTTAAATCGAGCTTCTAGCCTTCGTGTGACAACCTGCGCAGAGACGGTGCATTCAGCCGGTTTTACAGCGCGGGTACCACGCCGAAATGCAAAAACTCCAACAAACGGCTTCATTAAGCCATATTTAGGGTGGGCAACAAATTTGCGAAAGCGTTGAAACTTTCCTCCCCCGCAGTTTTGGTTGAAGATACACCTAAAGGTTGATAAAATGCCTATATAATGCGGAATAAGGCAAAAACCAAATTAAAATATCGGCAGTCAATCTCACGACTGCCGATTTCGCTATGGATTAAGAGTATCATTCTCCGATTCACGAATCAATGCATAAACAAGAAAATAGTAGTCTTAAAAATCATCTCGGGTTGATATCGCATACCCGCTTTAGATTCACGCATGGCTCTATGCAAAAGACGGTTGTTCAATGGATAGCTTGAGAATAATCGCTGCAATTCTGCAAAAAGTATGAAATCATCTAAAGTGTTCCAAAAATGGAATTGACAACGGCTTTTGATGGGGATATAATTAAGGCTGACGATGAAAACATATTCGTTTACCAGTCTTATTTCTACGCAACTTTTCAAATTAAGATTCATTCCCAAGAAAACTATATCGTTATTGACAAACAATATGAGGAGGATTGATTGTGGATATTTCAAAATTTGACAATGAACTTATCGAACTGCTAACAAATGTTTCTGACAGCTACCCCGACTTTGTTTACGGCACTGCTCTCGCCGCAAAAAAGACAAACACTCGCGATGAACTGGTTGAATTTATTCGTGACAACCCGCAGGCAGATACAAGCGATATAATTGAATTTCAGAATCAATTTCTTTTATAAATTACAGGAGGGAACATAAATGAGAGCGGTATGTAAGGTTAATCTTTACAAGAAAGGACTATCCGCCGATGAAATATTACCCTATATATCGGACGAAGAAATTGAGGGTAAAAACAAGGTTCTCGAATATATGAGAAATCCTGATTTTGAAGAGGCTGTAACTAGCGATAAGGTTTTTGATTATATTAACAACTCGGCAACAGATATCGAAATGTCAGCTTATGGTGATGGAGTTTTCGATTGGGACGACCGCGATATTTACTATTTTGAAAAATACAATATAGCTCTTGACCCTGCTTTTATATCAAGGGCAATAAGAGCATAGGGTTAGTCGAATAATTATAATCATAAGAGTAAGAATAGTTTCCCGCTTTTTTGATTGGTAAAGGAAAAAAATCTCGCAGAGCGGTAGCTAACAGCTATATTATAGTGCAGAGAGGAAAAACCGGAATTATGAAGATACCATTCGAGATAGAAGGCAAAACAATTAAATACACCGACATCAAGGGCGTTGAGCGCATAGGAGAAGTCCTTCAAGTTTATGTAGCTTGCGAGGGTCCGGGTGATGAAGCAGGAATGCTTTTCAGCGGGGAGTACGAAAACCTTGATGTTCCGGAAAGCCAAATCGCGTCAATCGAAGTAATAGAATAAAATAAATAGAGGGACAGTAGTATATCAGTTCATCATGGAATATCGAAAAGCACACTACCCGCGGCTCATGATGAGGCAAAAACAGTTCGTGACAAATCTCTTTGAGAAAGGGTACAATAATGAGCATTTTGAGAGAAACAGCTCCTACAATAGAGGAGTATCGTGAGGAAGTAAAGAAGGTCCTTCTTGACGATTACAAGCAATACACACCGGAAGAGGTTGAAAATATGATAAACAGCGACGACGGGAAAATGTTTATTGAGGATAGATATAATCACAACCTCACAATGTTTGAAAACAACGAAATTACAAGAGCGGAATTTTTGAAAATTGGAATTAGAGCAGCAGCGTTTAATATTGATATGTGCTTCTAATATTGTTTGACAAGCTACACACAACCAACCCGCCGGGCAATCAACGGCGGGCTTTTATATAGTGTGTGAGAAAAGCGGTTATTGATATAAAATATGCATCAACATATACTTTTGCTGATTCTACTAAGTTCAGCAAACATTCCGTCTGTTGAAACGGTTGGGTTATCATCAAGATAATTCACAATTTGCTGCTCTGCTTCAAGGTCTTTCGCACACAAGACAACGCCAAGCAAAGTCATTGGTTCACAATTTGGGTTTTCTTCCTGATAATGTTTCATACGCTTAATCAATGCTATTTGAGGTTCTGTAATCATTGCAATTTTGCTCCTTCAAATAAACGGCGTTTCTGTTGGCTCTCAATGTTCATAAGTTCAACAAAAGCTTTCTGTTAAGAATTGACATCAAACCAACATTTCTGTTATGTTACTATCCGCAAAAATAGCTTATATCACAAGCTGCCAAATCAATAGGCCATTTTCCCTCATAGTATTCTTTTACAAAATTCATACGGCGCTCAACAATTTCCTTTGCCTGTTGTTCTGTAAAAGTGTCTGTGCTGCACTCCACCAGCCATTTGCAAATGTCTGCAATGTACTCTTCTATGCTTTGGTATTCAAATGGGTGCTCACGATAGTATTCTTCTCTTTCCTCGTCAGTCATGTTTTCAAATCCCATAAATGTGAAACCGCTGTTTGCTTCAAATGACATAATTTGCCTCCTCAACTGTTAATTATTAAACTGCCTAATATCCCGCCGTTTTCTTTTTCATGTGAAAAACAATGAAACCCATTTATCAGCAAGTCCAATCCACCAATGCGCTCAAAACTTTCTCGGGGAAATAATCTGCTTTCATCCACGCCGGTCGGAAGAAAATATTATCACGCTCCTTCATAATCAATAAGGTCACAGGTTCCTTTTAGAATACCCCCCTCCCGTTTTTCTCTGCGCTTTCAACTCTGATTGCAAACATTCTTGTTCCTTTCATCAAAATGACCGACATTACTATATTCATTATACTTTGAATCAGAATTGAAGTCAAGCGATATCGGTGTCGAATATGATACAGTTTAGTGTTGACTTTAGTTTCGTTCCGCTGTATAATAGTCATAAATCTATTTCATAATGCATGGAGCGAGCCTATGATATATCTTTCCGAATTTACATTCCCGACCGACGACGATGAATATGACTTTTTCGTGCAAAACGAAAACCCATGCTTCTCCAGCTACTACCCATTTGGAGTGCTTCGGCGAACAGAGCCTGTTGCGCTGAAATTTGCGCCGCTTACTATACTCTACGGCGGCAACGGCTCGGGCAAGACCACCATGCTGAATGTTATCGCCGAAGCAATAGGTGCAGAGCGTTCGGCGGCATATAACCGCTCGTCATTCTTTGAGGATTATCTGAACTATTGCTCGTTTAAGATTGACAGCACCCTCCCCGAAAACCGCAGGATAGTCACCAGCGATGATGTGTTTGACTATATGCTGAATCTCCGCGCACTGAACGCAGGAATCGACCTGAAGCGCGAGGAGATATTCACGCAGTACATGAATGCAAAGCATAGTGGCAAGAAAATCACTGCGGTTAACGCCGACCCGCTTCACCTGAAATACGACGCCAACAGGCTGACACGGTCGAAATTCACGCAGAAATACCTCGGCACAAATGAGCGGGAGCATTCCAACGGCGAAACAGCTATTCGATATTTCTACGACCTGCTTTGCGAAAAGGGGCTGTATCTGCTTGACGAGCCTGAAAACAGCCTTTCTCCCAAGCGCCAGCAGGAGCTTGCGGTTATGCTTTCGTCACAGGTGAGGTTTGGTTCACAGCTTATAATCTCGACGCATTCGCCATTCCTGCTTGCAATGGAAAACGCTGTTGTGTACGATATCGACAACGGAATTGTACCAAGACGCTGGACAGAATTGCCCGGAGTACGAGCGTATTACGACTTCTTTATGAACCACGCAGATGAGTTCTGATACTCCGCTATCCTGCTCTTTTGAAAACAGTTTCTCCGATAACAACATAATTAAGCTTATGTTTGTTCCCCACCCCAAGCTCGCAGACACCAAACTGACGGAGAAATCCCGCCCGTCGGCGCAGTCACAAAAACAGTAGAACCACAACAAACGGCTTTATTAAGCCGTTTCATGGCGGGCAACATTTCAGCAAAATAGTTGAAACTTTCCTCCCCCGCAGTTTCGGCTGAAGA